>NZ_JAUMUL010000001.1 GCF_030530635.1 Actinomyces sp. | reverse complement strand
GCCGGCAACCCCCGACGCCAGATAAAACACCCTCTACAAAACCCGGGACTTGACAGTACGAACCGCCGTGCGAAGTGCCGAAGCGCCGGGGTGAAGTGACGAACCATCAGGCGAAGTGGCGAACCCTCACCCGGCGCGCACCAGCGAACACGCCCCGGGTCCACACCCCCGGCATCGGCACAAGCGCGCTCGAGGTGCCCCGGGGTGCGGCATCACAGGCACTGAAATCACCGCAGGCGCCGGCAAACACCGCCAACGGCCAGCGCCCCGGTCCGACGCCCGGATGATCTCAACAGATTCAACGAATCGTCCCCGCCAGCCGACACCACCCGCCCGACAACGTCCCCCGCCAGCCCGACAACGACCCAAGTCCGGCGAAAACCTCTTCTTCGGCCCAAAACCCTCCCGAATGTGAAGGACTTGGGGATGAAAAGGTCACCCTCAACAGACCGGCACCCACCGAAGACGACCCCACACACCCGACAACAACCACCACACCACAACCCCAACCCTCATCATCACACCCCCAAACCGCAAGAGCCTGTAAACGACAGCCCAGCCGACCTCACCGGAATCATATTGACCGATCTCGGCACGTAAGTTCTACCGACCTCGGCGGGTTGTTGGTGCCCGGCGGAGAGATCAGGGCTTGCCGAACAGGGCACGCGCCTCGGCGGCGAGTACCACGGAACCGACGATCAGCACACCAGAGACGGTCAGCGGGGAGTCGAAGCCCTCGGACATGGTCACCGCCTGCTCTGCCCCGGCAAGTAGATTGGGCGCAACATCCACCCGGCCGGCACCGAACACCTCACGCGCCACAACGCCCAGCTCCTCAGCATCCATCGCCCGCGGAGAGTCGATGGGCACGCAGACCACGGCGTCGCAGGCGGGCTCCAGAACCGATAGGACACCCTCGGCATCCTTATCCTTCATGAGCCCGACAACGGCGACCAGATGCTGAAGACCGAAGGCCTCCTCCACGGCGCCAACCAGCGCGGCCACGCCGTGGGGGTTGTGGCCGGCGTCGACGATCACCGTCGGACTGGAGCGGAGCACCTCCAGACGGCCAGGGCTGGTGACGGAGGCGAAACCGTCCTCAACGACCTTCGCGGGCAGTTGCCTGCCGCCGAAGACCGCCTCCGCGGCGGCCAGAGCGAGCAGTGCGTTACGCGCCTGGTAGTCGCCGTGGAGCGGCACGAATACGTCCTCATATACGGCCGCGGCGGTGGCGAAGGTAACCATTTGGCCACCTACGGCCGGTATCCGGTCAACCACGCGCAGTATCCCGGCGTCGGGGGCGTCCGGATCCTCCTCCGGATCGAGTTCGCGCCGCCAGAGGACCTGGTGAGTATCGGCCGCATCGGCGATGACCGCATGCACCGACTCCGGCTGCGCGGCGGTTATAAGAGTGGCTGAATCCTTGATGATGCCGGCCTTGTTGGCAGCGATCTCCTCCAGTGAGGCGCCGAGCCAGGAGCCGTGGTCATGCCCTATAGAGGTGATGACCTCGACGTCCCCGGGCACCACGTTGGTGGAGTCCCAGGTGCCGCCCATCCCGACCTCGATCACCGCAGCATCCACAGGATGGTCGGCGAAGGCGGCCAGAGCCATCACCGTGAGCACCTCGAAGAAGCTCAGCCGGGGACCGCCGTCGGCCTGGGAGCGAGCGTCAACCATCTCGATGTAAGGGGCGACGTCCTCCCAGGCGGCGATGAAGTCCGCCTCACTGATGGGCTCACCGTCCAAGGCGATCCGCTCACGGATGGTGGCCAGGTGGGGGCTGGTAAAGCGTCCTGTGCGCATACCCGTGGCGGCGAGAAGCCGCTCGGTCATGCGGGCGGTGGATGTCTTGCCGTTGGTGCCGGCCACGTGCACGATGCGGTAGTTGCGTTCAGGGTTGCCCAGAATGTCGAGTACCGCCTCGACGCGTTCCAACGAGGGCTGCACCTGGTGCTCGGGGGCGCGGGAGAGGATCTCCGCCTCAACCTGCCGCATTCGCGCGGATACCTCGACGGCGTGGGCGGCCGCAGTCAGGTTCGCGCGGTGCGTTTCGTCGGACTCCGTCGCAGCCACATCCGTCGGGGCGTCAGGCAGTACTGGCTCCCAGTCCTCCCAATCGTCGCTGGCATCCGAGTCGACCTCTGCCAGGAGGGCGTCCAGGCGCTCGAGATCACCGCCCGGCAACATGCTGGCGGCCACGAGCTCGCGCAGGGCTGCGAGGTCCTGCGCATCGGCCTGCTCACTGCTGTCCTTGGCTCCCGCATCTGCGTCGGCGGAGTCCGCCAAAGAGTTTCCGTCGGAGCCGTCGGCGGCATCCAGATAGGGCAACAGCTCAGGGTCTATGCCAGAACGCATGGCGCCGGGGCCGTAGACGGCGTCGACGACATCCTCGCCGCTGGCACCGACGGGAATGCCGAAGGCAGCGCCAGGATGGGTCTCCGGCCCTTCACCGGCAGGGACGCCCTGCTCGTGCCGCTTATTGCTCATGTGCTCTTGTTCCCGCTTCCTGCTCGAGGATCAACCCGTGCAAGCCTAGAGGATCGACCACGCGGACAGCGGACCGGATGCCAATCCCGCAGGTCGAGACCGTATCGACCGACCTAGGGAAGGGGCCAACTTATGACCGCCCGACTGTCGGAGATGAACCACCCTGGACCATGAATAAGGTGACGGGCAAGGGGCTAACCGAATGCGCTGGCCTGCTCGCTACGCCTAAGCCGTTGGCCGGCACCTGGTGGCCAAAGTGTGCCTCAGCACCGGTGCCAAAAACCCAAACACGAAAAGCCTGTGATCAGCGTCGTTCCCGACGCCCCCCACCAGGCGCCTCACTGTGCACCGCTCCGAACGGACGCCGTCTCCATCGGGAGGACACCCGGTTGAGAACCACGCCCGCAACCGTGCCACCGCCCTGCTCAATGGCCAGTATCGCCTCCTGCAAATCATTGACCGTTGTACGCCCCGCACGAGCGACCAACAACACGCCGCCAGCACGCTCAGCCATTATCGCCGCATCAGCGTAATCCAGTACAGGAGGAGAGTCGATAACTACTATACGGTCCGCCTCAAGCTCAGCGATCAGGGCAGCCATTCTAGACGACGCGAGCAGCTCAGACGGATTTGACAGCGTCCGTCCGGCGGGAATGAACTCCAGGCCCGGAATCGACGCTTCCGTCATAACCTCATCTACCGATACCTCCCCAGCCAGTAACTGCGAAAGCCCCGATGCATCCGCATCCACTCCGAATGTCTCGGCGAGCGCCGGTGCGCGCAGATCTCCATCTACCAGAACTACACGCGCACCCGCCAGGGAGAAGACCCTCGCCAAGCGCGCCGCCACCGTAGTGCGACCGTCCGCCGCCGCAGGCGACGTGACAATAAGGCTGCCGCCGCTGCCGCCCCCGTGCAGCACATTAATCCTCAGACGGCGCATCGCCTCCTCAACCGCTGGGGCTGCCGTCCCTCCCGCACCCACCCGGCTGATTGAACTCGAATAGGGAACCGCTCCCAGCGCTGTCAGATCTCCAGCAGCACGCAGATCGTCCACCCCGCGCACAGTATTGTCCGTCACCTCCCGAAGAATGATCCATATATAAGCCAGAACCAGGCCGCCAAAGGCACCAAAGGCAACGAACCTGATGCTCGAAGGTGAACGGGTAACTTCTGACAACTCCGACGAAGACATAAGCACGATCTCACCGGGGTACCGATCCCCCTCCAACTCGCGCACCTCCTGGGCCGATTGGACGATTGCCTCATCGGCCACACGCCTCGCCGACTGGGGCGAGGACGCTTTCGCCGTGACCACGACCGTTGCCGTGTTCTCGGCATGTGTCGCCGTCAACGATCTCGCGATCTGCGACGCCGTCTCGTCCAGCCCGAGGGAATCGACGACCCGCTGCCCTACCGTTTCCGAAGTAAACACCGGAATAACCGCGTCAATCTTGCGAGACGCTAACTGGGTTGCCACGTAATACGAGTCGGTAGTGTCCGCGACGTTATCCGGTACGTATACCCGCATGTATCCGACAGCCTTGGCGGTATACGTCACCGGAAGCGCAGCCACCGCGCCCAGCGCCGCCATCACGCTCAACACAATCACCAGCGCCAGGCTGCCGATACGCTGCCGGCTCAGAGCCAGCAGTCCGTTCAGCGTCATGAACCGACTACCTCCCGTGTCCCCGATGGCACCCGCGCCGAAGGCACGCAGAACCGAGCCCCGCACCGACTGCGCCCGACTCCGGACTCGGAGGTCCCGCAACTCCGGTATATGATAATCACAACATAACCCCCTTGAAAGTCTTCTTCTCTGGTAGCACCAGCCTGTCACCGAAAACTATGTCATAGGCCTCCGGCACAAAAAACGACATGCCGTTCGCGTCGGTGAAGGTGATCTCGCCAAAAAAGACGCGTCCTTCGACTTCGTAGAAATCCACTCTGGCACAGGCAAAGCCCCTTCCAAGCTCCTCCGCGAGGCGGGACATCTCATCCAATCGCGCGGGCGGATCGACATCCCCGGCGATATCTGCGTCACCAACGTATTCGAACGGCGCCCTGGTCCAATCAGGAAGATAGGTTCCACGCTCTATACCGGAGTATCTACCATCGACGACGAATATGAACTGAACGACACCGTCGAAGGTCATGAACTTGTAGTCCCGCAGACCGCCCGAGCCGTCTTCGAGCAAGTCCTCACATATAATGCGAGGCTCACAGAATTCGTAGTGCAGTTCAAACCCGCCACGCATCGCATGCCTCATCGTCAGCCAATCCCCAAGCGTCCGCCGCGTACGCGCCACGTCAAGCTCATCCTTGTCGTGAACCAGTACATTCCAGCCGGAGCCATGCGTGGCCTTCAGTACGAAACGATCCGGAAGCCTGTCGAAGTCAATGTCGTTCGGATCGTCCCATACACCCCGCAAAGGCAGGAGGTACTCATCGCCTATACGCTCTGCCACCCATTCCCTCACCAGAAACTTGTCCGCAAGCCGCCCCTTCAGAGGAGTCGAGTCGTACAGCTTGAGCCAGTGGATCTTGTCAGCCAATGTGCGGGGACTGTCGAGGTCACACGGACGACGCATAAACCAGCACCACTGCACAAGCGCCGCACGATACTCCTCCGGCTGAAGCTTACAGTTGCGTCGATGCAGCGCACGCAATCCCCGGGCAAGCACCCAAGGCGGAAGGATGCCTTTCACTACACGCTTGATATTCATACCACACCTCCAACTTGACCGAAACCTCTGAATAAGCATAAACACGGCTGAGCCGACACAAACCAACCTGACTAACCATACCGTTGCCAGCGCAGTCCTGTCTCCTGCATCAAGCACCAAATAAATCGCCGCCGGGCCTCCTTCCGGTACGAGAACCGATCCAACCACTCGCTTCTTTCGCCAATGCGGCCACCATACCGCAGTCCGACAACAGCAACATTATCAGTGAAGTCCAGATAATGCCCGCGACAAACGGCGAAACTTGGAGCGACGACGCGCCGGCAATGACAGCAACTAGTACCAACTGGCCCCATATCCTTACAGCACTCATGGGTAACGATGCTCTCCGTTTAATGTCATACATTCGTATGCCGAACATCACCACGTACGCCGAAAGCGTACCGACCACCGCCCCCCAGATCCCGAGCGCCATCGCCAGAGGCACACCGATCAGGACATTCACCCCGGCACCGACCAACGTCGACACCATCAGCATGCGATTGTCCATCAGCGCCTGGTAGAAACTCTCGAAAAAGATCGAAAGCGCTCCAAAAGCCGCGGCGAGCATTAACAACGGCACATATCTCCACGCCACACCGAAATCAGATCGCAGCAATAACCCGGAAATGGACCGGCTCATCGCGATTACAACTCCAGACACCACTAGTACAGTCCACGCATAACCCCGGAGCACGCGCACAAAGAACACCCCACTGTCAGGCGAACCGATTGCCTTAGAGGCCGAATACTGCCAAGCCAGCTGGAACACCGACGCACCCAGGTTGATTATCGCCGGCAATTTGCTAGCGGCCGTGAATACTCCCGCATCCGCGGCACCTCTGCTCCACAGCACAACGTATCTGCCGGATATACTGACAATCCACCATGCAATTAAATTCGGCACGAGTGGCAGGCTGTACCCGAGCATTATTCTCAGCAAACGACTATCGAAACCCGATGGTGAAAGGAAGCGATATTCGCGAGACACTACAAACGCCGTAGCGGAGGCCGCGAAATGCGCTATCGAATACGACCACAAGTACCCCGATACACCCCCACTGGCGCGCACCACCAACACGTATGTCGTTACCAAGAGGGCAACAGCATTGGTCATGCCGTAAAGGACATACCTCTTGACATGTCCGCATCCCCTCGCGAATTGCGCGCTCGCCTTGTAAGCGCATACCGATGAGAACAGTACGAATACGGGCACTGAGTACGAGTATCCGAACACGAAGCGGGCCGCGGCGCACATAACGCCGACGCCGATCACACCTCCCCCGAGGAGGATCACGGAGTTAGTAAACAGACTGATCTTGCTAATTCCGTCATCGATAGAGAACCTGTACAGTGCCTCAACGGCACCCAGCGACATAACCGGGAGCAGTATCTCTATCCCGTTGTTGGCGAGCTCCGCGACACCGTACTCCTCAACCGTCATCACCGTGGTGTACAGAGGCATCAGGATGAACGACACCAATTTCACACTCAATGTGCCGACGGCGAACAGCAACGTGTTGCCGATGAGCTCGCGGAGCCTTCCCCTATCACCTCCGGTCATGATATGCCTCCCCATCATGGCAATATGCCGATCACAAGCATACGTGTCATCGCCGCATGACACTTATAACCTCGTATCAAGGCTGCTCACCGTCCAAGATCCGCGCTGGCACGCCGACCGCCGTTGCGCCCGCCGGGACATCCGTAAGTACGACGGCACCCGCGCCAATTACAGCACCGTCTCCGACCACTATAGGACCCAACAACTTGGCCCCACATCCGATCAGCACCCGGTCCCCAACAACCGGAACCTCTTGGAGCCCCTTCCTTCCACCAATGGTGACCTGGTGAGATATCGTGCAGTTCTCTCCTATTACGGCGTCAGGATGAATCACCACCGCAAGCGCGTGGTGTGGAAACTTGGTTCCTATCCCGACTCGGGCCGCATAAGGCAAATCGCACGCGAACACTATCCGCATGAATGCCCTCACAGAGTAAGCAAACAAGCGCATACGGTGTTCGGCGAACCAACGCGCAACCGAGTAACTCCGGTATACCGGATCCATAATCATCGCCCCTCCTGAACGAAACTGACGTATGGAAACAAGTGGAACCACTCCGGCCGAATCGTAAGCGCCACCGTCCGGTGCGCAAAACACAGAGGAACAGTCAGCGCCTGGGCGCCGATCTGGTGACGAACATCCCCACGCGATATCACGTTAGCGACCCCGACAACGAATGGCAGAGTGAAGTACATCTCGATCCGGTCCAGCAAGTTGAAACCGAGCGAAACCACCATCACACCGAGATCCAGCAGCACGAACGCAAGCAGCACCCGAGTCCTGTCCGAACGGTCATCGGCCGCTGCCGTCTTCCAGCCGCAGCCCGCCGCAACCACGACCATCACGATCCTCACGCATATCCCAAGCACCGTTGCAGATCTGACTCCCCCTTCCGCGTAGGCAGAGTTGAGGTAATGCCCGTAGTAAGTCATCGCCGAGCCAAATCGTGTCAGTATTACGCCGAGGGTCACCGCCAGGAACGCCACTACGATACCGGCCTTAAGCCAACCCGCGAACGAGTGGACGTTGATCGAGGTTACAAAATACAGCGGTAAAAGAAATAGCGCTGAACTGTGGAACTGCGATGCGAGCAGTATCATAAGGACGTAGTGAACGGGCCTGCGGTTGAGCAGTGCCGGGAAGGCCAACAGGAAGAACGCCACCGCGATACCCTGCCTGAGTGCCAGCATGACGTCGTAGAACACCGACATGCCGAATGCGAGCATTACGGAGACCGAATTTGAGAACGCATACCGATGAATGAATACGGATATAGCACCGAAGGACACTATAGACAGCACCAGCAGGAACAGATTGAAATCACCCGTAGCCCTGCTGATCGCGTAGTTCAGAACCACATATCCTCGCTCAAAACGGCTAACGGAATATGCCTCCTCCAACGAATCAACTCCGACAATAGAATCGAACACCCTCCGGTACTCACGTGTGTCGCTACCCACGGTCACGGCGCGCATAGAACTCAGCGCGATAAAGGCACCGGTTGCAACAAGGAGTGTCGACGTGCCTTTCGCAGCACCTTCAGTGCGCGATCCGGAGGACAACCCGCTAGCCAGCAATAGACAGAGGAACAGAGTGTAATGTAGCCACATCACCGTCTACCGATCTGAGATAGCGCCTCATACCGCCGCACCATCTCGCCTACCGCCTCGGTCACATCATAGCCCCTTCGGCGCGTCGCCTCAGCGCCAAGTTCTCTACCTCGATCAGTACGGGACCGTACTGACTCGATCCGTCTCACCCAGGCATCTGGCGCTGAGTCTAGTGGAACAAATGAGCAGTTCAGCGTTTCAATCTCAGCCGGCACCCTGTCCGAGCAAACCACCGGGACACCAGCGCACTGCGCTTCCACCCCAACCAAGCCAAGCCCTTCGAACCTAGACGGGAGTACGAGTACGTCCATAGCCTGGAACAACTCCGACACCCTGCCGCTGTGCCCGACGAACACGACAACGTCCGCCAAGCCCTGCTCGCGAACGACGGCCTCGTAGTGCTCTCTTAACGGGCCGTCCCCGACCAAAATTAGCCTGCTCGAGGGATCACGCCTAACGAGTTCCTTGAAAACAGACAGCAGAAGTGCGTGATTCTTCTCCTCGCTGAATCGGCCGACATGGCCGATGACGTATGCGTCGTCGAGCCCGAACTCGCTCCTTACCGAATTTCTGACGTCGGAGTCGAAGGCGAACCGTTCAACTTCAATCGCATTCCGCATGACCGTGAAGCCGAGAGAACCGAACAAGTGGACACCGGCCTCGTACGAGCACGCCATGCGCGCATCCGAGTAACGTCGTATGTTCCTGCACGCAAGCCAATTGCGGAACGCCTTTATTCTACTACCCGAGTACCCGGTAGAGTGCGAGTGAACTATTACTGTGGCAACTCCATATCGATGAATCACCGGATACAGGAATCTCGCCAGCATAGGATCATGAATATGCACAACGCGGTACTCACCCGCATGTTCCTTCAGAACCTTAGCAAGGTGCCTTCGTATAGTGAAGATGTTCTTGCTGTCAGGACCGTCAAGGCATCTGCCTCCGAGCCCCTCAATCTCATCCTGATATGTAGTATCTGAGGGATGGTAGTATGTATAGAAGTCGAATACAACCCTACTGGGATCGATATGTCGAAAATAGTTCATTAGAACGCCCATCACGCCCGAACGAACAGTTAAGGAGGAATGAATGTGCAATACCCGCAGAGGGGTTCGAACAGACTGCGGCAAGTATTCCGCTCCACTGTGGCTACTCATTTTCACGCTCCTCATTCCATCCCTACCGAAAGGCATTACAAACAGCCATTCCGCGGCCTGCCACTACTTTAGTCGAAATACCTTGATCGCTCCCCATATTATCAGATGAAGTACGGACCTAGCAACGCTAAGGTGTTCTATTCGACGATACAGAGTCCAATGATACTTGACGAGATCGAGCTTGTTGCTTGATATCGATCCTACCCTGACTCGGTAACCGGCGAGTACATCGGGAATGCTCCATATGAACGGCTCCTTCCGCAGCATCCGCAACCACAGCGCATCATCGTTCCGTTTCCTGATATTTGGCACCTCGAACTTGCCCATCCGGGAAACGTCATACATTACCGTCGAGTTTCCCACCGGGCAGTCCAGGAGCAGGCGGCGATAGGAGATCCGTTTCGGGCTGCGTACCACTCTCCCCCTGCGCATTCCCGGATCAGTGAACTGCTGGTACGCCGTGCAAGTGAAGGCAACCGACTCGGTTCGCATGAACCGCACCTGTTTCTCAAGCTTCTCGGGGTGCCACAGATCATCGGAGTCGAGAAACGCCATGTACTGTCCCCGAGCCATTTCCATGGCTCGGTTGCGCGCCACTGCGGCGCCGCTGTTGCGCTTCAGCCGTATACACCGCATGCGTGCATCCGCGGACGCCAGTGCCGTCACCCGCTGGAAGGTATCATCGGTGGAGCAGTCGTCTACGATCAGCAGCTCCCACGACGTATAGGATTGTTCCTGCACCGACTTGACTGCGTCTTCAACAAAGGCTGCCGCATTGAAGGCCGGCATGATTATGGAGACGAGCCCGGGAACCACTCTCATTACGGATCCAACCATCTTCTTCATCGGGACCAAAATACGGCTCGAATCGTCTCCACGACGATTCGCATGTCCCGAGCGACACTGAAATTACGAATGTCGTCGAGGTTGTAGCGCATCTTTGCAGGAAGAATCTTATCGATATATGTGCGGCGCACATCATCGACCGAAGTGAGCAGCTGGGCTTCGTCCCTGAACACTATGCTTGCTGTAGATGTCACGCCTGCCGGAAGTAGTAGCGTCGCTTTCATTTCCGGCGTGTACTCACGCACATATTCAGGAACCTCCGGCCGCGTACCGACGAACGTCATATTTCCCTGCATGATATCAATCAGTTGACCTATTTCGTCAATCCGGTAGCGCCGCATCAATGATCCGACCCTGGTAATCCGCGGGTCATCATTAACAGTCACCTGAAAGGCAGAGGCGCTCTGCCGGTCAAACATTGTGCGGAATTTATGTATCTGGAACTCCTTGCCGAATTGAGTGACGCGCACCTGCCTGAAGAATATCGGACCAGGCGAGTCCAACTTGATCACCACCGGAAGTATGACAAACAGCCAACCCAGGAGCACTATCAAGGTCCCCGCACCCACGAGGTCCAGCAAGCGCTTCATGCGCAGATCGCGCTCTCGGCTCACCAAATACTCGTAATAAGGGCGGACAGCTTCATCCTGCATGTCTTGCGGCAGCTCGTGCCAAGGCGGCATAGTATCGCTCTCCGGTCTGTCGTTATGCTTACGCGCTTCGATATACCGCTCCCTCTCGGGACGAACTACTGCGTCGCACACACCGAATCCACTTACAAGCATCCGCAAATAGCGAGAACTTTGGATATCGCGGAACATTTTAGGGAACCACCAGGAGATTTTAGTAGACAGGTACAGTAGCCTCCTACTCGGAGACTCGCACAGGGACTTCAAGACCCGACCTTCAATCGTATTATGGCACGGAGCTAACCTGACGCCTGCGCCGTTCACACAGCACACTCAAGGAAACTCCCGGTACGTCACAAGAGACGCTGGCCGACGCTCAACTCCTCCTTCCTTTCTCAGTCAGGCGCGCCAACGCCAGAAGCCATGAACCCAGCACCAGGGTTGTTTGCAGCTTACGGCTTCCTGATTGCGGACGCAAGGTACGCTGACCAACGTAATCAGGTTGGTATGATCGAGATGGAACGAACATCTTCACGAGGACTGCCAACGCCCTCACTATTACGGTGTAATACACGAGCTGCTGTCACTGATAGCTTTTACCTCATGATCACCATGACTTCATAGCTCCGGTGAGGTGCACCTCTTCTTGAGGACGTAGACTTTGCCTCAGACAGCCACGTCCCCTCAAACGGCCTTTCCTAATGTCTCGCTCCACTCCCCCTCGGGTGTGCGGTCCAAGCGGTCCAGGATCCCAGCGTCCCGGAATGCCCGTAAGGTTGCGCCTGGGCCATCCATGAAGTGCTCCCAACCCGTCTGGTGGGCCACAATGATGTGTGGCGCCCCGAGTACCTGTGCAGCCGCACTGGCCCGCTCAGCGGAAAGGCTCAGGGGACGACCCGCGAACTTGGCCGGCACAGTTGCGCGTCCCGCGTTCAGGACTGCGTGATCAATGGTACCGATGCGGTCCTTGACCTGCGCGACAATGGCGAGCGAAACATTGTCTCCGCTCAGGTACACGGTGGTACCGCCCGCGCGTATCACGAAGCCGGTGACTTCGCAGTTGACGTATCCGGCGACGTCGACTTCGCCGTCGGCGGGACCATGCTGGGCAGGTACCGCAATAACAGTGACGTCGTCGCCCAAGCGCGCCGAGTCCCAGGGCTCCAGGCCCTCGGCATGCGTCCCGAGTTGGCGGGCCGAGCCGGGATTGCTAAGCAGGCGCGGCGCGGCCAGCGCGAAGGATCTCCCGGAGCGATCAAGGTTGTCGGCGTGGTCGGCATGGCTGACCAGCACAACATCGGTGTCCGCTAGCGCCTGCGCCGCAACGGCCGGGCCGCGGGTCTTGCGCAGGGAGCCGTAGTCGGTAGGCGGGTCGAAAGCCGGATCGATCACCATGCGCAGGCCAGCAATGTCGATGACGACGGTGGGACCGCCGACCACGAGGAAACCCATCTCGTGGCGAGGAATAGTCGGGGTGGCCGGAGGCATGATCACCATCCTTGCTGTGCTGGTCGATTCGGCGACTGCGGGTTCAGACTACCGGACCAACAGCTACGTCAAGCCAGACTGGTCGTTGATCAGGACAGCAACCCATCCATGATCCGGGCAACCGATCCGGTGGGAGTGTGCCGCCAGCCGGTGCCCGCCCACAGGGACAGGTTGTCGAGGTCGCCCGAACGCGCAGCCGCGGCGCGCAACACGCCAGTCAGCCTGTTGACGGCGGGGTACACGGCGGGCGCGACATCAGAGTACGCGGCGGTGAAGCCGTTTCGCAGGCCACGCGCCCATCGCCCTGAGAAGGCTCTGGTGACCACCGTCTGGGTGAACCGGGGGTCGAGCAGCGCGGCCACCTGCGCCTGCCAGGCGTCGTCGTCGGCCCCGCCCGGCCCACTAGCAACCGTGCGGTTCCCAAGCGCACGGGCGGTCTGGTCGCCCGGCTCGGGAAACTCGACTCCGTAACGGCGCGCCAGCGACGCCAGGCGCTCGCGGTAGGCACGCACAGCCGCCGGGTCGGTCGGCCGCATGCGTCCGTGGCCGCCGCTAAGAAGGGACTGGCCACTCACAAACCGTTACTCAGCCTTCTCCACTCGAGCCTTGGGCGCGCCGGCGCCGTCCACCGCGAGCAACGTGACGTCCACGCAGCTGACCTCGCGCTTGATCAGGTCCAGGTAGGCGCCGGTCCAGGCCTGCTTATCGGCCGGAACCGTCAGGGTGGCGCGAGCCGGCTCACCGATGTTCAGCCCGGAGGCCTTACGCTCGTCCATGATCAGGCGGACCAGGTCACGAGCCCAACCCTCCGCCTCCAGATCCGCATCGAGCGAAGTATCCAGCACCACGAAGGCTCCCGAAGGCAGGACGGTCGCCGACAGGGAGTCGTCGCTGACCTCAATGCGGGTCGAAAGTGTGAAGGCGGAGTCCTCCGCCTCCAGCACCACCGGGGCACCGCCGAGCAGAACCGTCTCGAAGCGAACGTCACCGTCGGCGGTGACCTCCCACTCCCCGGCCTTGACGGCGGCGAAGAGCTTGGAGGTCAGCTTACGGACCTGCGGCTCGAAGGCGCGCGGATTGAGCGTCAGCTCCTCGTTCAACTCATAGCCGGCATCGGCGGCATCGACCACGCGCACCTGCTTGACGTTTACCTCGTCGGCGATCAGTGCGGTGAAGGGCGCCAGTCCGGCGGGATCGGCAGTAGCGATGGTGAGGGTGCGCAAAGGCTGTCGCACGCGTAGCTTGTCGGCCTTACGCAGGCTCAGGGCGGCGGAGACGGCATCACGCGCCTCGTCCATGGCGGCCACCAGCGCGGGGTCGGCCACGTGCACGGGCAGGGCGGGCCATTCGGTCAGGTGCACGGAGCGCTCCCCGGTCAGTCCACGGTAGATCTCCTCCGCCAGCAGTGGGGCCAGTGGTGCGATCACTTGCATGAGTACCCGCAGCACGGTGGCCAGCGTGTCGAAGGCCGGGCGGGCGACTTGCGCGGTCCCGTCTACAAAGCGCGAGCGCGAGGTACGCAGGTACCAGTTGGTCAGCACGTCGATGAATTCGCGCACCGTGTGGGTGGCGCCGGTGACGTCGTAGGCGTCCAACTGCGCCGCCACGGTGTCGGCCAGGTCCTTGACCCGGGCCAGCACGTAACGGTCCATTACATTGAGGGAGCCCTTGGGGCCGAATAGTGAGGCGTCGGTCAGGTCCACCCCGTCGGTGAGGTAGCAGCCATCATCGTCTCCGGCCTGGGCGGCGTATAGGCTGAAGAAGTACCAGGTGTTCCACACCGGCAGCATCACCTGCCGGACCGTGTCCCGGATGGCCCGGTCCGTGACGGCCAGGTTCCCTCCACGCACCACCGGGGAGGACAGCAGGAACCAGCGCATGGCGTCGGCCCCGTCGCGGTCGAAGACCCGCTGTACGTCGGGGTAGTTGCGCAGGGACTTGCTCATCTTCTGGCCGTCGTCGCCCAGCAGGATGCCGTGGGAGACGCAGGTGGTGAAGGCGGGCCGATCGAACAGGGCGGTGGCCAGCACGTGCAGGGTATAGAACCAGCCGCGGGTCTGCCCGATGTACTCCACGATGAAATCACCGGGGTTGTGGGACTCGAACCAGTCCACGTTCTCGAACGGGTAGTGCACCTGGGCGAAGGGCATGGAGCCGGACTCGAACCAGCAGTCCAACACGTCGGGGATGCGCCGCATCATGGACTTGCCGGTGGGGTCGTCCGGGTTGGGGCGCACGAGCGTGTCGATGAAGGGCCGGTGCAGGTCTTTGACCTCGACCCCGAAGTCCTGCTCCAACTCCGCGAAGGAGCCATACACGTCGGTGCGCGGGTAGGCCGGGTCGTCGCTCACCCACACGGGGATGGGCGCACCCCAGAAGCGGTTGCGAGAGATGGACCAGTCGCGGGCGCCGGCCAGCCAGTTGCCGAAGATGCCGTCCTTGATGTGTCCGGGAACCCAGGTGATCTCCTGGTTCAGCTCCACCATGCGGTCGCGGATCGCGCTGACCTTGACGAACCAGCTGGAAACGGCCTTGTACATCAGCGGCTTGCGGCAGCGCCAGCAGTGCGGGTAGGAGTGTACGTACGACTGCTGGCGTACCAGTACCGCACGCACGGCCGCATCGCGACGGGCCAGTGGGCCGGAGCCATCACGCAGGTCGGTGACGATCGGCTTGTTCGCGTCGAATATGTGCATGCCGGCGTAATCGGGGACCTCGCCGGTGAACACTCCGCCTTCGTCCACGGGGATTACCGTGCCGACGCCGTAGGCCTGGCAGGTGTACATGTCGTCCTCACCGAAGGCGGGTGCCAGATGTACCAGGCCGGTGCCGTCGGTGGTGGTGACGTAGTCAGCGGCGATGATCTGCCAAGCGGCGGCGCCAGGGGCCGCGCCCTCGGCCCGGTGGGCGGCGTCGTCGAAGAAGTCGTAGATGGGTGTATAGCGCACACCCACCAGGTCGGTCCCCTTGTAGGTGGCGAGCACCTGCGGGTCCTCCCCCAGTTCCCTGGCGTAGGCGCCCAGCAGGTCCCGGGCGAGCAGCACGTCCTGACCGGCGACCGGGGAGTCCAGGTCCGCGTCCACGCGGACGGTCACGTAGTCGATGTCCGCTCCGACGGCGACGGCGGAGTTGGACGGCAGGGTCCACGGCGTGGTGGTCCAGATCAGAGCCAGCTCGGGGGCGGCATCGGGGCGGGTGGCATCCAGCCGGCGCTCCAGGCGCAGACCCACGGTGACAGTATTGTCCTGACGGTCCTGGTAGACGTCGTCGTCCATCTTGAGCTCGTGGTTGCTCAGCGGCGTGCGGTCGTGCCAGCAGTAGGGCAGTACCCGGTGGCCCTCGTAGGCCAGGCCCTTGTCATACAGGGTCTTGAAGGCCCAGATGACCGACTCCATGTAGGTCGGGTCGAGGGTCTTGTAGTCGTTTTCGAAGTCCACCCAGCGGGCCTGGCGGGTGACGTAGTCCTCCCACTCATTGGTGTAGCGCAGCACCGAGCTGCGGCAGACCTCGTTGAATCTCTCGATGCCCAGGCCGCCGGGACGGGTGATCTCGGTGACGTCGTCGATACCGAGTTCGCTGAGCGCCTCCAACTCGGCGGGCAGGCCGTGAGTGTCCCAGCCGAAGCGGCGTTCGACCCGGCGGCCGCGCTGGGTCTGATAGCGGCCGACCGCGTCCTTGACGTAACCGGTCAGCAGATGCCCGTAGTGGGGCAGGCCATTGGCGAAGGGCGGACCGTCATAGAACACGAACTCGTTGGCATGCCCGTTGTCATCCAGCGCCGGCCGGGCATCGATGGACGCCTGGAAGGTGCCGTCCTGCTTCCAGTATCCCAGGACCTCCTCTTCGAGGGCGGGGAAGGATGGCGACGGCTCGACCTTCTGGCCGGAGCGGTGCAGGGGGTAGAAGGAGGCGCCCGTGTGCTTGGTGCCGGTGGACTCTGCCATGTGGTCTTGCCTCGTGTCTCGCTCGTAGTCGGCGGCCCGATCGGTTCGGGCCCGGTATCCACGAGGACGACGCCGCCCACCGCGCCGGCGCCCCGACGACGGCGGGACCGCACCGCGGTACCACCTCGCTTGCCCGCTCCGACCAGGCCGGTACGAGCCGCTTGATTCGCAGCTGTGACGGGCTGTCCCGTCCGGTTCTACTTGGGATCCCACCGTGGCAGGGCCCGGTTCTTCCGGAGGCTCACCGGTGATGGCCGGGTCGATGCCTGTGGCGGTGAGTGTAACCGCGCGGCGCCCACACGGCCATCCCCGGACGGCTCCAGCCGGAGTAGTGCTGGCCACACCGGCACCGGAGTTGGCAGCAGGAGCCCTCGCGGGCCCTGGGACGCGGAGCCAGAAGCCCCGTCTTCGTCGGCCTAGCCGTTCGGAATCAGGACCTGGCCCCCGACTCCCCCGCGCGCGCCACCAGCGTGTTGGAGGCCTGGGCCCGGGGCCGCACCACCATGGAGTCGATGTTGACGTGGGAGGGCAGCTCCAGTGTCCAGGCAATGCACTCGGCCACGTCCTGCGCAGTCAGCGGCTGGGCCACCCCGGCATAGACCTGACGCGCCGCTTGGACGTCGCCGTGGAAGCGGTTGAGGGAGAACTCCTCGGTGGCGACCATACCCGGGGCTATCTCAATAACGCGCACCGGCTCTCCCACCAGCTCTAGGCGCAGCGTGCCCGCGATGACCCGCTCGGCGTGTTTGGCCGCGACATAGCCGCCCCCTCCGGGGTAGGTGTCGTGGGCGGCGGTGGAAGTGAGAAAGACCAGGTCCCCGCCACGCTCGCGCAAACCCGGCAGGAAGGCCTGGCTCACCCGCAGTGCCGCCAGCGCATTGCGCTCGTACATGGTCACCCACTCCTGAGGGTCCCCCTGAGCCACGGAGTCCATGCCCAGCGCTCCACCAGCGTTGTTGACCACGGCGTCCACCGGCCCGTCAGCCAGGACCTCACGGGCGAGGCGGTCGACGTCGTCGGGGACTTGGAGGTCGGCCGCTACCCAGGCACAGCCGGTCTCGCCCGCCAGCGCCTCCAGCCGCTGCGCGCGCCGGGCGGTGGCCACCACCTGCCAGCCGTGGGCGCACAGCCGCCTGACGGTGGCGGCCCCGATACCGGTAGAGGCGCCGGTAACCAGGGCCCTGCGTACGTGTGGGGCAGTACTCGTGCTCATGCCCTAATGATGCAACACGCAGCGCGCCGTGCCGCCGGCATGCGTGGGCGCTCGCGGGGCTGCGACACGCCCTCGACGGGTTCCCGGAGCTGATGGACCACCCACCGGCAGACTGAAGGCATACACAAGCGGGATTTCACGTAAGGCCCCGCTTTCCTAAGAGGCTGGCGGCACTGACCAAAGACCACAGTTCCACTAATTGACACATTGTCGTCTCACCATCCGACTGCGTTGTTGTACTTGCTGGCGAACTGTCTTTAAAATCCGCCGCATGACCCAAGCGCATCCCCTGTTCGCCGCGGAGTTCCGCGGGGCGTTGTTGCGCTTGACCCAAGTCATGTGCTGTCAGGCCCGCTAGCGCCTGACCATTGCGGTACTGCCGCACACGGTATCCGGCGCAAGAAGCGTCCGGAGCCGCGCGGCACCAAGTCGGCCACTGACCGGCCCTCGCCGAGAGCACCGACCGGATAGAGTCACAGACCCGATGGCTCCGGACGCTCATGCACCACCAACCTGGAGGAGACATGAGCCCGACCGACAACCCGTCTGCAAGCACCACCGCCGGCCGCTCCGTGCGCCCACCGCGCGCCGGTCGTTCCAACGGTCAGTGGCGCATCGACGGCCGCAAGCCACTGAACCCCAATGAGGCCATCAAGCAGGACGGCGATCCGCTCGGCGCCCACGACCGCATCCTGTCCGCCTATGCAGCCGCCGGCTTCGACGCCGTCCCCGACGACGACCTGCATACGCGCTTTCGGTGGTGGGGCCTGTATACGCAACGCAAACAGGGTATCGACGGGGGCCGCACCGCCCAGCTCAGCCCCGCCGAGTTGTCCGACCATTACTTCATGCAGCGGGTGCGTATGGACGGCCAGTCCCTATCTGTGTGTCAGATGCGCGTCCTCGGCAGGGCCTCCAACGAGTTCGCCCGCGGCACCCTGGATATAACCGACCGGCAGAACCTCCAGTTGCACTGGATCGAGCTAGAGTCCGTGCCCGAGCTGTGGCGCCGACTCCAGGAGGTCGGTCTAATCACCATCGAGGCGTGCGGCGACACCCCACGCGGAATGCTCGTATCCCCCGTGGCCGGAATCGACCCCAACGAGATCATCGACCCGACCGACGCCGCCGCCCAGATCCGCGACACCTTCCTCGGTGACCCCGACATCGCCAACCTGCCCCGCAAATTCAAAACCGCCTTCACCGGCTCCCCGACCCTTGACGTCCTCCACGAGATCAATGACATCGCCTACGTGGGGGTACACCACCCCGAACTCGGCCCCGGCTACGATCTGTGGATGGCGGGCGCACTGTCGACCGCCCCCTTCCTCGGACAGCGCCTGGGCGCCTTCGTACGACCCGCCCAGGTCGCCGATGTGTGGTGGGCCGCTATCCGGCTCTTCCGCGACTACGGCTACCGCCGTCTGCGCAACAAGGCCCGCCTCAAGTTCCTTATGGCCGAATGGGGTCCGGAGAGATTCCGCCGCGTCCTGCAGGAGGAGTACCTGGGCTACGAACTGGCCGACGGGCCCGCCCCCGCACCACCCGTGGGTGAGGCGGACCATATCGGCATTCACCGGCAGCGGGACGGACGCTACTGGATCGGCGGCAAACCACCGGTCGGCCGCCTGTCCGGTGACACCATGCTGGGGCTGGCGAACCTGGCCGAATCGGTCGGCTCAGACCGGGTGCGCACAACGCCCCTGCAGAACGTCCTGCTACTGGACGTGCCGGCGCAGCGCGTGGACGAGGCCGTGGCCGGGCTGCGTAATCTCGGCATCGATCCCACCCCCGGGCCGTTCACCCGCTCGCTACTGGCCTGCACCGGCCTGGAGTTCTGCAAGTTCGCGATCGTGGAGACCAAGTCCCTGGCGGCGCGAGTCGGCGCCGAGCTCGACGCGCGCCTGGCGGACCTCGACCTCGAGCGGCGGATCTCCATCAGCGTCAACGGCTGCCCCAACTCCTGCGCGCGCATCCAGATCGCCGACATCGGCCTCAAGGGGCAGATCATCACCGTCGACGGTCAGCGGGTCCCGGGTTTCCAAGTGCACCTGGGCGGCGGTCTGGCCGCCGCCGGCCACGAGGAGGCCGAGCTGGGACGCACCGTGCGCGGCCTGAAGGTGGCCGCCACCGACTTGAGCGACTACATCGAGCGCGTCGTACGCCGCTATGCGACCACACGCGCCCCGGAGGAGAGCTTCTCGCAGTGGGCGCAGCGGGCACCCAAGGAGGAGCTGGTATGAGTAGCCGACGTCAGTCCCAACAACCGGAGGTTGAGAGGGTACCGGCCGTCGACCGCCCCGGAGCCGGGTGGGTGGCCCTCATCGGTGCCGGCCCGAGCGATCCGGAGTTGATTACGCTGCGCGGCCTGAGCCTGCTGCAGCGGGCCGACGTCGTCGTCATCGATCGGCTCGCCCCACGCCAACTGCTGGACACCGTCAGCCCCGGCACGGAGGTACTCGACGTGGGCAAGCACCCGGGCCGGCATCCGGTGCCGCAGGAGCGGATTAATGCGTTGTTGGTTGAGCGGGCCCGCGCCGGGCATCGCGTGGCGCGTCTGAAGGGGGGTGACCCATATGTGCTGGGTCGAGGCGGTGAGGAGGCGGCGGCCTGCCGGGCGGCCGGCGTCATCGTGGAAAACGTGCCCGGAGTCACCTCGGCCATCGCCGTGCCGGCCACCGCCGGCATCCCGGTCACTCACCGAGGACTGGCACGGGGCTTCTCGGTGGTAGCCGCGCATGAAGAGTTGATCTCCACGGTGCCGGTGCGGCGCGATCACACACTGATCCTCCTCATGGGTGTCACCCACTTGCACCGCTCGACCGCAGCACTCCTGGACGCCGGGGCGGCACCCGACACCCCGGCAGCCGTCGTCGAACGCGGCTTCCTGCCCGACCAGCGAGTGACCGCCACGATTCTGCGATGTCTGCCCGACGTAGCCGCCGATATTGGTGTTACCGCACCCGCGGTCATCGTCATCGGTGATGTCGTCTCCGTCAGCCCCGCATGGAAAACGCGGATCGTCCCCGGCAATGAAACCGGCGGCGCCCCCTGGAAGCCCAAAAGGACATCATGCACGCACTTGTTCTCCCCATCTTGAACACGGCCGTAACCACCTGGGCGGTATCGGCGCTGGCCGTGGGGCTCTGCCGGTCATCGGCCTCACCCGTACGCCGTGCCGGCTTCGCCGAGGGGGTCCGGGAAGCATGAGTGCACGCCCTCTGGTTCTGCTGGCACACGGCACCCGCGCACCCGGCACCGACCCGGTACTGGAGCGAGTATGCACACAGGTGTCCGCCCTCCTGCCGGGAGTCGTCCTGCGCTACGGATACGTGGAGTTCCAAAGCCCAACGGCACGACAGGCGCTGTCAGGACTCGTCGATCCCATTGTCGTCCCCTTCTTCCTCAGCGGCGGATACCACGTCCTCCGCGACCTGCCCGGCCTGCTCACCGAACATGGCTGCGGGCACGTCTCCCGGCATCTGGGTCCCGAGCCGACGATAGTCAAGGCTGTGGCCGACCGACTGCGCGAGGCGGCGCAGGGCGGCCCGGCGGTGGTGGACCTGGACGGCATCGTGCTGGCGGGCTCGGGCTCCTTCAGGAGCCGGCCCATACGGGAGACCGAGCAGGCAGCACAGTTGCTGGCAAAGGAAGTCGGTGTGCCCGTCCGACCCGCATACCTGGCCAAGGCCCGACCCACCGCGCACGAGGCGGTGTCCGCGTGGCAACAGGAAGGCGCACGTGCGATCGCCGTGGCCCCCTACCTGCTGGCCGAGGGAAAGTTCTCCCGTGCCCTGCACCACACCGGCGCGAGGCTCGTGGCTGCCCCCATCGGCCCGCACCCTGCGGCCGCCCATGTGGTCGCCCAGCGATACCGAGAAGCCGCCGCACCCTCCTCCTGGTCGCCGGCCGACCGGGCCGGCTCATCCTCACTGTTAGTACCCGCGTGAACACCTGCGTGGTCGCTGCACCCCCGTCTCTACCAACACCCGGAGGACGCGCGCACCCGGACCACAGCAACGCGGTCCCGCCGGAGCGAGTGCATAGGCTAGTGCCATACGGCAGCCCAGGCATTCAGCCCCGAACCGAGGAGAGCACACTGTGGCCGCATCTCAGCCCCCTCGCCGTCGCGAGCGAGCGCATGCGCCGAAGTACCAGGAGATCTACGAGTACCTACGCGGCCGGATAGAGGATGGCGCCCTCCCCTTCCGCTCCTTCCTGCCCAGCGAGAACCAGCTCAGCGCCGACTTCAACACTACCCGGCCCACGGTACGCAAGGCGCTGCAATACCTGGGATCGCAGGGATATGTCCAACCCATTCACGGCAGGGGCATCCAAGTGATCTACCGCCCCCGCACCACCTCGAGATTCTTCCTGTCCGGCATTGAGTCACTGGCCGAGGCCGGCGGCCGCATGGGCACCGAAGTGCGCACCGTGCTGCTGCACTCCGCCGTCGAGACCATCCCCGAACCGGCGGCCCGGGCATCCGGGCTGAGCGCCGGGACCGAGGTGCTGTACCTGCGCCGCCTGCGCCTGCTGGATGGCAGACCGGCAATCATCGACCACAATCGCTTCCTGCGCGAAGTGGTTCCGGAGATTCCCCGCGAGGCCGCGGAGACCTCTGTTTACGCCTACTTGGAGGATGAGCTGGGGGTATACATAACCACGGCCTCGCGCATGGTCACCATTGAGGCCGCGGACGAGCTGGACCGCCGCCACCTGGACCTGGGCGGCCTGGACTGCGTGGGAGTGATGGAGTCGCTCGGCTTCGATGCCTCCGGCGTGCCCTTCGAGTACACCCGTTCCCACCACGTGCCGGCCACTTTCGGATTCGTGTCTGCCGCGCAACGCCTGCCCTCCCACCGGTGATGGGCGAGCCAATGGGCCCGGTCGGCATGGGTACCCACGCCGACCGGGCCACACCCACTAGAGAGCCGGAATTCTCAACGGGCGACCGGTTCCCGGTTGCCCAGCCGGACCTTCTCCACCGTACGCTCGGTCTCGAAGTCGGACTCCTTGAAACCGAAGAAATAGGTGGCCAGGAAGGACACGGCCAGGGTCACGAACGAGGCGATCCAGAAGCCGGTGAAAGATCCGTCAAGGCCCGCGGGGTTGACGAAGGACGGGAAGCCGACGAGGGCGCCGGTGAAGCCCCACATATTGACGTCGAACAGACCGGTGAGCAGGCCGCCCACGGCACCGCCGATGGAGGCGGTGATGAACACCCGCCCGTATTTCAGATTCAGGCCGTACATGGCGGGCTCGGTAACCCCGCACAGGGCGGAGATAGTGGCCGGGCCGGCCAGCTGCTTGATGCGAGGGCTCTTGGCCTTGATCCACAGTGCCAGGGCACCACCGCCCTGGGCGATCATGGAGGCGGAGACGATGGCGTTGAGCGGGGAGAATCCGGGGTCGGCGATCTGCTGGGAGATGATCGGGATGACGGCCCAGTGCAGTCCGAAGATGACCAGGCACTGGTACAGGCCGCCAATGAGGAGTCCGGCCACCGGGTAGGACAGGCTCAGCACCCAGCTGACGGCCTGGGCGATGGCTCCGGAGATCGTCATGACGATCGGGCCGAATACCACCAGGACCAGGGTGGAGACGATGAAGATCTCCAGCAGCGGGGCGAAGATGGAGCGCACCACCGCCGGGATCCACTTCTTCAGCCACGGCTCGATCTTGGATGCCAGCCAGGCGGCCACGATGATCGGGAAGATCGAGTAGGCGTAGGCGTTGCCCTCGGGCAGGGAGACGGGGATGCCGAAGAAGTCGGAGTTGAAGACCGTCCGCCCGATCCGGGCGATCACGTGATAGTCCGCGGCCGAGGAGTCGGCCATGGAGATCACGGACGGGAAGGTGAGCACTCCGCCGATGATGGCCACGATGATCGGGTCGGCACCGAGCCTGCGGGCCGAGGTGAAGCCGATGATGATGGGCAGGAAGTAGAACATCGACGATGCCATGGCGTCAATGAAGGTGTAGGTGGAGGTGCCGGTGTCAACCACATTGAACTGGGTGAGCAGCGCCAGGATTCCCTTGAGGATGCCGGAGGCCGCCAGCACGCCGATCACGGGGATCATGGAACCGGTGATCACGCCGATCAGTGAGGAGAAGCCGTACTTGATCCAGCCGATGGGTGTGGTGGGCCTCGGCGGCGCCGGCGCCGCCTCCATATCCTCGGCCCCCTCTGCCAGGCGGGGCACCTGCTTGATGACGGCATCGTATACGTCGCCGACGGTGGCACCGATGACCACCTGGTACTGGCCACCCGCGCGGGCCACGTCAATGACGCCCTCGGTGGCCGTGACTGCGGCGTCGTCGGTCAGGGACTCATCCTTCAGGTAGAAACGCACCCGGGTGATGCAATGGATGACGGAGCGGATGTTGTCCGCCCCGCCCACGCCGGCGATGATGTCGCGGGCGGTGGCGTCGAAGCCGGTCAGGCCATCATCGGCCGTGGCGGCCCGGGGCGAGGCGGCGCCCGCCTCGGCGGCGGTTTTGAGCACGGCGGTGGCCACGCTCGCACCTGCCTGCGCCTGCCCCCGGGCGACCCGCAGCTCGGCCAGGGCCTTGGCGGAGTTGGTGACGGCCACGATGGTGGTGGTGTCCTTGCCGGCGGCGTTGATGGCCGCCAGGTCCATGGCGCCCAGGGACTGGCCGGAGCGGACCTCCTGGCCGACGGCGACGCTGAGATGGAAGGGACGTCCCTCCAGCTCGACGGTGTCGACGCCCAGGTGCAAAAGCACCTCCAGGCCGTCGGTGGTGGCGATGCCGATGGCGTGGCCGGTATCGGCCACCATGGTGATGGTGCCGGAGACCGGGGCGACCACATTGCCGGAGGTCGGGGCCACGCCGAAACCCTCCCCGAGGGCCCCAGAAGAGAAGACCGGGTCGGGTACGTCGACGAGGGCGATTACCTTGCCGGATACAGGCGCTACCAGCGCCGTATCCGAGGCAGATGCTGAGGACATGAGGTGAGCTCCTCTCAGAGCCTGTTCGTGTTGCGGATGATGATGGCCAGCGCCTCGTACGGAGACAGAGTCATGACGGGACTGAGTGGCCGTGTGGGATAGTTCCCGATGAGCACTTCTCCAGTGAGGAACTCACTGGGAACCTCGACCGTGGTCGGGTGACCACGGAAGCTGTTGAAGACGAGCAGACGGGTAACGCCGGTGTCCTCGGCATCGGGACCCACGGCGTCGGGGGACGTGCCGGCTCCGGAGCCGGGCAGGTTGCGGATGTAGGCGAATACGTCGGAACTGTCGAGTTCCCAGGGGGTGTAATCACCCTCGGAGATCACTGGTTCTGTCTTGCGCAGCTCCACCAGGCGGCGGTAGTAGGGCAGGATGCGGCCGCCCGCCTCCTCGGCGGCGACGTTGATCGCAGCCGCGTTGGTGGGGCGCAGCCACGGGGTGCCGGAGGTGAAGCCGGCACCGGCGGTGGCATCCCACTGCATAGGAGTGCGCGCATTGTCACGTGCCTTGGCGTGGACGATGTTGAAGGCCTCCGCCTTGCTGTGCCCGGCGGCCAGCAACTCGGCGTATGCGCCCAGGGCCTCGACGTCCACGTAATCCTCAATGCGGGTGTAGTCCGGATCGGTCATGCCGATCTCCTCCCCCATATAGATGTACGGGGTGCCGCGCAGCAGGTGGATGGCGGTGGCGAGCATGGTGGCGGATTCGTAGTGGTAGCGGTCCGGGTCGCCGAAGCGGTTGATGGCGCGGGGCTGGTCGTGGTTGTTCCAGAACAGGGCATTCCAGCCGCCGCCGGCCTGGAGGCCGAGTGCCCAGTCGTTGAGGATGCGCTTGAGGCCGGGGATGTCCGCAGCGGCCAGGGTCCACTTCTGACCGTCGGCGTAATCGACCTTGAGGTGGTGGAAGTTGAACACCATCGACAGCTCCCGCCGCGCGGGGGCGGTGTAATCGACGCAGGCGGCGATGGAGGTGGAGGACATCTCCCCCACGGTCACCGAGTCGGGGTCCCGGCCGAAGCTGGCCCGGCACAGTTCTTGCAGGTAGTCGTGCACGAGCGGCCCGTCGGTGTAGACGAGGCGGTCGTCGGTGCCGGCGGGGGCATCGGCCAGCGGCTCGGTCTTGCCGATCAGGTTGATCACGTCGAAGCGGAAGGCCCGCACGCCGTGGGAGCGCCAGAAGTTGATGACCTCCGCCGCGCGGGCGCGCACCTCGGGGTTGTGCCAGTTCAGGTCGGCCTGGCCGGGGTCGAACAGGTGCAGGTAGTACTCCCCTCCCCGCGGACGGCCGGAATCATCCACTGGCCCGAAGGGAGCCCAGGCGGGGCCGCCGAACTTGGAGACCCAGTTGGTGGGCAGAATCGGCTGCCCAGCCGAATCGTCACCGCGGGCGGGACGCAGATAGAAGTAGTCGCGGTAGCGCTGCTCACCCGCAAGCGCCCGTTGGAACCACTCATGCTGGGTGGACACGTGGTTGAGCACCATGTCCAGCATGGGGCTGATGCCGTGCTCGGCCAGGGCGGAGACGAGCTCGTCGAAGTCCTCCATCGTGCCCATGGCGGGGTCTACCGCGCAGTAGTCGGCCACGTCGTAGCCGTTGTCCCGGCCCGGCGAGGGGTAGAAGGGATTGAGCCAGACATAGTCCACACCCAGGGAGGCGATGTAGGGGACCTTCTCGATGATGCCCCGCAGGTCACCGGTGCCGTCGCCGGTGGTATCCCGGAAGGACTTCGGATAGATCTGGTAGACGACAGCGTCGTGAAAGCTCATGAGGTGCTCCGAGGTGAGTCTCGCTGCCGCACCCACGCGGCAAACTTGTATACACAAGTAGACGCCCCAGAGCGATCAAACGCAAGCCAGAGCGCCCCGGTGTGACGCACACCCCTGACCGCCACCTAATTCCACTGTCATGGAATGCAACACTTTTGTAGCCGCATACGAAGCTCAGGGAGAACAAACCGCGCAATCACGCCAACCCTGCCGCAACGCCAAGACAGGCACGGGCCAAAGTGCTGCAATCCGTGTCACGGCGGCCCGGCGCCGCGGCTCGGCACGCCGTTACCGGGGCCGACCGAGCCGCGACCCGGTAACGGCTCAATCAGGCCGAGGCGCCCTCCTGCAATACACCGACACTGTCATCACCATCGGAAGTGGGCCCGTCCTCAGAGCCGCCACCCGGCCCGCCGGTGACACCACCGTCGGGCGTGGTCCGACCAGCACCGCCGGAGCCGCCACCCATCTGCCCGGAATCACTATCAGGCATCCGGTCTCCGCCCGGCATGCGTCCGTCGCCGCCTGGCATCCGCCCACCCGGGCCACCCTGCCGCGGGTCGAACTCTCCCTGTTCGACAACCCCCGGGGCCTCGTCGGAGGACAGCAACTCATTGACACCCCACCCGGCGCCGAAGGCTCCCAGCATCAGTACGGCAACCGCAACGGCGGCGACCCACGTACGCCTGCACCAAGGGCGCCCTCGCTTGTCCCGGGGCCGAGCGCCTGCTGCAGAGACGGGTGCGGACCCGAGTGGCATTGCCGCCGCGGGATCGGGGTCATCCGCAAGCGGGACCGCCTGACCGCCAACCTCCGACGACACGGACCCCTCCGACAGCCCCGCGTCGGCACCGGCCGGTGCCGAGGAGGCGGAGGTACTCCGGGAGCCGCTGGCATCATCAGCGGGAATTCGGGCGGTGACATCAAAGTCGTCGGACCTGGACTCGGTCATCTAGAACCTCTCAGTGCGTAGTACTCGGACCCGTCTAGCCGGGCCAGGCCTGAAACTACGAACCGCTGCTGAACCTGCCGCATACCGGCGCTGTGACGATGCTGTGTATTGCCCGCATCCGCCGACACCTCCCCTCAAGGACCGATGCCGATAGCAATTCACGGACCGACGCGCGCGACCACCTGCGCGGCCGCCTCGGCCGCTAGCTCTAGGGCGGCCTTCGGCCCCACGCCGCCCGCGAGCGCGGCCATGATGCCGGCAGTATGTGCGTCACCGGCGCCGTCGGTGTCAACCACCCGTACGGGCACGGCCTGCGCATGCACCGGTCCGGACCCGTCAGCGGGCAGCCAGGTCGCGCCTGCGGGCCCCCGCCGCAGCACGACATCACAACCGTGCCGCTGCGCCCATCCGGCCAGCCCCGTCTCCAAGCCCGTCCCCGGATCCTTTGGGCACTCGTAGCCGGGCTCCGCGCCCAGCAGCACCGCCGCCTCCCGGGTGTTGAGTGTCAGCAGGTCACAACGATCGCTGAGCGCCCGCCAGCCGGGCAGTTGCACCAGCTCGGCGCAGCGGGCGCCGGGGTCGATTACGAGCCTGGCATCGGGATGCAGCCGAGCGGACCACTCGGCTAGGTGTCCGCCGACAGCCACCAGCTGGAAGCCGGAAATGTATACGACCGCACCCGTCGGCGCCTCCAGACCGGCCAGTCGCTGGGCGGACCAGTCGGTCTCGCAGCCGCCGACGGTTAGAAAGGTACGCTCAGCGTCGGGAGTAACCAGGGTCAAACAGGTGCCGTTGTCCTGCTCGTGCTTGGGCAGCACACTGCGCACCCCGAGGGCATCCAACTTCTTCGTGACGCGAGTGGCGGCCGGTCCGGTACCGACGGCGAGGGCCGCCATCGGGGCGTGTCCCAGGCGCACCAGGTTGCGCAAGACGTTAAAGGCCGATCCACCCACCGTGGAGGCGATGTGACTCATCCAGGCATGTCCGCCGCGCGGCGGCACATCGACCACGGAGTACAGCTCCTCGGCCAGGGCGGCTCCGATCACCAGCAAAGCTCGCCCCTCCGACGCGCTGGAACCAGCCGCCACGGGGCGGACCGACTCGGGACCGGTCGACTCGGTACGAGGTGCGGTTGGGGTATTGGACACAGTGGGAGGCTACCCTGGGGTCATGACGGTCTACGGCTTCATTGGTGCGGGCAATATGGCGGGCGCGATCGTGCGTGGAACCATCGCAGCGGGCACGCCCACCACCGATGTGCTGCTGACCAGCGCTCATGATTCGGCCGCCCGCCTGGCCCGGGCCACCGGGGCGCGGCACATGACAGAGGCTGCCGAGCTCGTGGCGGTCAGCGATGTGGTGGTGCTCGCGGTCAAGCCGCATGTGGTGCCGACGGCACTTGCACCGTTGCTGGAAGCACTGGCCTCCAGCCGCCCGCTGGTGCTCTCCATCGCCGCGGGACTGACCACCGAGCAGCTGGCCGAAATGCTGCCCCCGGGCGCCCGCGTGGTGCGCGCCATGCCGAATATGGCGGCCGCCGTGCGCCAATCCATGACCGCCCTGGTGGCGGGCGCCGCAGCCACCGACACCGACCTGGAGACCGCCCGCGCCCTACTGGGAAGCGTGGGCCGCACCCTGGTGCTGGCCGAGCAGGACTTCTCCGCCTTCACCGCCCTGGCCGGCTCCTCCCCCGCCTTCGTGTTCCAGTTCATTGAGGCACTGGCACGCGGCGGCGTGGCGGCCGGAATCCCCAAGGCGCAGGCCGTCGAGATCGTCACCCAGGCGGTGCTTGGCTCGGCACTGACCGTCCAGGCCGAGGCGGAGCAGACCGCAAAGGCCCGCGCCGCGACTGCCGCGCGCAGCACTCCGACCGCTGGCGTCCGCGGTCGCACCCCCGCCGACCTCATCGACGCCGTCTCCTCCCCCGGCGGCACCACCGTGGCCGGACTCGTGGCCCTGGAGCGAGCCGGTTTCTCACCCGCCCTTCTCGCGGGAGTGGAGGCGACCATTGCCAGGGACCGGGAGCTGGGCGTTTAATCTCTCATCGGCTCACCGTGCACGCGCCCCACCGAGCGGCTAGTCTGTAGGTGTACTCGATTCCTGACCGTTACCTATACTCAGTCTTGACAACATCTGATCCGCAGTCCCGACCTTATCTGACGACTGCCCCGGTGAAGCCACTGAAAGGGGAACACCCATGGCAAACCAGGCGACCCTGATCACCTGGAAGCGTCCGCAGACCTTCTACGCCCGCTACGGCAAGCGTGCCCTGGACGTGACCGCCGCCCTTGCGGTCATGCCGCTGCTGGGCGCGCTGACCGTCGGCGTCGGCGCCGCCATCAAGCTTGATGACGGCGGTCCCGTCTTCTATCGCCAGGAGCGGTGGGGCCGTCACGGCCGCCCCTTCCGGATCTTCAAGTTCCGCTCCATGTCCGTGGGCGCCCCGGACATACGCAATGCCGACTCCTCCTCCGTGGCCTCCCGCTCCGACACCCGCGTCACCCGCGTGGGCCGCGTACTACGGGCCACCTCAATCGACGAGGTTCCCCAGTTCCTGAACGTCTTGAACGGCACCATGAGTCTGATCGGACCGCGCCCCAATCTCGCGACCAAGCCGCTGGAACGTATGGGGGATGACGAACGCCGGAGGCTGACGGTCAGACCGGGTATCACCGGCTACAACCAGGCCTTCTACCGTAACTCCACCACCCTACCCGAACGCTACGCGGCCGACTGCTACTACGTCGATCACCTCTCCCTCGGTCTGGACCTGCGCATCGTATTCAAGACCATCCAAACCGTGCTGACGGGCAAGTCCGTCTACTCCTCCTCCCGACAGGCACCCGCCGAGTCCTCTTCCTCGCAGCCTCCCGCCGCGCCCGCGTCCCACTAAGCGCCCCACACAGCCCCGTAATCTCAGCCACCATAGGAGAGTCGATTCCATGACCGTCCCTGAAGCCGCCTCCGCAACGATCCCGCACACCGACACCGGCCGCAGCACCACCGCCGATGAGTCCCGCCCGCCGGTGCTGATCCTGGGAGGCTCGCCCCTGCAGGTGCCCATGATCCGCGCGGCCCGTCGCCTGGGCATGCGCACCCTGGTGGTCGACGCCGACCCGAACGTGCCCGGTGCCGCCCTGGCGGACGAGTTCGCCACGGTGTCCACCACCGATGTCGAGGGCCTGCTGGCCCTGACCCGTGACCGTGAACTGGCTGGTGTGACTTCGGTGGGCACCGACCGACCGGTGCGGGCGATCGCCGCCGTGGCCCAGGCACACGGTCTGCCCGCGGTATCCCCCGAGACGGCCGCCGCCTGCACTGATAAGGCGCTCATGCTGGAGGCTGTCGCCCGCGCAGGTGTCCCCCACCCCCGCTTCGCCCTGGCCGCGGACCTGGAGGAGTTGCGGGCGGCGGTGGCCCGGGTGGGACTGCCCTGCATCGTCAAACCGCTGGACTCCTCCGGCTCGCGCGGAGTGATTCAGGTGAACACCGAGGCCGATCTGCCCCGGGCACTGGACTACGCCCTGGCCCCCTCTCAAGAGGCGGCCGTCATCGTGGAGGAGCTGCTGGTAGGGCGGGAGATCAGCTGCGAGGTGCTGTGCGTGGACGGCGTTTACCACATCCTGGCCACCACGGACAAGGACACCACCGGCAGCCCCCACTTCATCGAGACCGGGCACACCCAGCCCGCTGATCTGGACACCGATACTCTGGCCGCGGCCCACGCGTTGGTGGCCAGATGTCTGGCCGCGGTGGATATGCACTTCGGTCCCGCCCACGTGGAGATGATGCTCACCGAGAACGGTCCCGCACTCATTGAGTTCGGCTCCCGCATGGCCGGCGACTTCGTCTCCTCCCATGTGGTGCCGGGCTCTACCGGTATTGACTTCATCAGCCTGGTACTGAGGCAGGCCTGCGGGGAGCGCATTGAGGTTCCCCCCTCCTCGGGACAGGCCGCCGCCATCCGCTTCCTGACCGCCCCCCAGGGCGTGCTGCGCGCCTTCCACGGCTTGGACCGGGCCCGGTCCGTGCCCGGCGTCAACGCCGTCATCACTCTCGCCGAGCCCGGTGAGACGATCTCACGACTGCACTCCAGCACGGACCGTTTGGGCGTCGTGGTGGCCTCCGGGCCCGACCGTGCCACCGCGGTAACCGCCTGCGAGCGGGCTCGGGACCTGATCTCCATCGAGGTGGACCGCCCCGCCCCGACCGAGGCGAGTAGCCTGCCGGCCCAGGGCCGCCGGGTCCTGATCATTGGTGCCGGTCGCGGCCAGCTGGGACTCATCCGCGCCGTCAAGCGCCTGGGCGCCACCGCTGTGGTCGCCACCCTGACCGCGGGATCGCCGCCAGGTCTGCACGAGGCGGACGAGGTCATCGATGTGAATCTGCTCGACCCCGACGAGGTGGCCCGGCGGGCACGCCCAGTAGGCGTCGACGCCGTCGCCACCAGTTGCCTGGACACGGGCCTGGAGGCCCTGGGAGCGGTGGCAGATGAACTGGGGCTACGCGGCATTACCCGCGCCGCTGCCCGGCTGTGCATGGACAAGTCGGCCATGAAGCGCCGGCTTGCACAATGCGGTGTGCCCACCGCCCCGTTCCGCCGGCTGTCCTCCCCCGACCAACTCGACGAAGCCCTGGACGCCGTCGGCCTGCCCGCCATGGTCAAGGCGGCGGACCTGCAGGGCTCATCGGGCGTATTCAAGGTTTCCACACCCGATCAGGCCCGTGAGGCCCTCCACCGGGCCCACAACCTCAGCCGGCACGGCACGGTGATCATCGAGCGCTTCCTGGATGGGCACGAGTTCGGTGCACAGGCGCTGGTGCACGACGGCGAACTCCTGCACATCACCGTCCACGGCGACGACCTGGCCGACGGCGGGCTGCCGATACCCGTCGGCCACCACGTTCCGACCGACGACACCGCCCTGGAGACACAGGCACGCGAAGCCACCGCTGCCGCGGTACGGGCGCTGGGCCTGAACGACTGTGCCGTCAACATCGACCTGATGGCCTGCGACGGGGAGGTCTACGTGATCGAGTTGACCGCTCGAGCAGGGGCCAATGGGCTACCCGAACTGATGAGTGCCGTGCACGGCCTGGACTATTACGAGCTGGTGGCGCGTGAGGCCCTGGACCTGGATGTGGCGGATACCTGGGCGGTACGCGAGCCCTGGCGGGGTGCCGCCCTGGCGGTGATGCTCACCGACCCGGACGCCCACGGTGTTGTGGCCGATGTGGTGGTTCCCACCGACCTGCCCGACTGGGTGGTGGATCTGGCCCTGTTCCGCGGCCCGGGTGACCGCCTGGACGGCTTCACCTCCTCCAATGACTGCCTCGGGCAGGTGGTGGTGCGCGGGGCCGACCTGGACCAGTGCCGCACACGCGTGCAGCAGATCGCCGCTCAGGTCCGCTTCAACCTTGAGGAGTCATGATGAGGCGCCTTGTGATTCTGGCTAACGCCTTCCCCTACGGCAATTGGGAACCCTTCCTGGCCACCGAGTTGGAGTACCTGAAGGGCTTCGACCAGGTTGACATCATGTCTTTGTCGGTGCGAGACGACCAGCGCGCCAGCGTGCGTCCACTGCCCGATGGCATGAGGGCCCACCCGGTGCCCTTCCGCTCGCGCCTGTTCTACCTGCTGGGCTCTGTCCGGGTGCTAGGCGACCCCAACCTGTACCGGGAATTACTCTCCCTGGCCCGCGGGCGACGACTGAACCCATCACGATTGGTGACCCTGTTCATCTTCCTCAGCCGCGCCCATCACGAGGCGGCCCAGATCCGCCGCCTCCTGGACGAGGCCGGGGCCGCGCCGGACGACGAGGTAGTCTTCTACTCCTACCGCTTCGCCTATCAGCCCTACATGGCCGCCCGCCTGCGCCGCCGCTTCCGTCGCACCGCCTCCGTGGCCCGCGCCCACCGCGCCGACCTGTATGAGGAGTATTCCCCCCGCGGGTACCTGCCACTACGGGCACAGACGGTGGCGGACCTGGACCGCATCTACCTGGTGGCCGACCACGGGCTGCGCTACCTGCTCGACCGTCTCCCGCAGGCCGCCGGTCGGGCGGTGGTCGCCCGTCTGGGCACCACCGATTATGGTGTTCCCACCGCGGTGGCCCCACGTGCACGCGGACTGCGGATCGTCTCCTGCTCGACAATCGTGCCCGTCAAGCGCCTGGATATCCTCGTCGAGGCACTCGCCGACACATCCCTGCCCATCCAGTGGGACCATTTCGGGGAGGGGGAGTTGCGCGAACAGATCGAGGCGCAAGCGGCCCGCCGGTTGGGCGACAATGTCGAACTCACCTGGCGTGGCTTCGTGCGCAACACCGACCTGGTCGAGGAGTACGTCCACTCCCCGCGCCACCTGTTGGTAAACGTCTCCGCCTCCGAGGGAGTACCGGTGTCTATCATGGAGGCACTTTCCACGGGTATTCCGGTGATCGCCACCGATGTGGGCGGCACCGGCGAACTGGTGCGAACCGGCGTGAATGGAATCCTGCTGCCGGCCGATCCGACGCCGGAGCAGGTGCGCGCGGCCATTGAGGAGATCGCAGGCCTGGACGAGGACGCCTACGCCGGACTGCGCTCCGGCGCCCGGCGCACCTGGGAGGACCACTGCGATGCCCGCGCCCTGTACACCGAATTCGCCGCGGAGCTCGTGGGGCTGCTTGACTATCGGCAGCAGTCCCGGCCCGCAATGCGGGAAGGGCGGGCATGAACCCTGGGCGAGCGGATGCGGGGGCCGCGGCTGACGGGGTAGAGCGCAACCAGCCCGACGCCGGTCGCCCAGTTGTTCGGCGTCCCGGTCTGTGGCTGATCGGCGCTCTGTGCAACCTCGCGGTGGTGGCCCTGGCCCTGTCCACGCAGGCCTCGTTGCCCTGGACCCTGGTCCTGCTGCTGTGGCTCAATACGCTGTTGTTCGCCTTCGCCCGCATTGCCGAACGCGCCATCCTGGCGGCCTTCCTGATGTCCTTCTTCCTGCTGCTGCTCGGGCGGGAGATCACGGTCGACTTCTTCCGCTATGAGACCAACCAGGCACCGCCGGGCCAGACCGAGCACTTGCAACTGTGCTTGGTGCTGAGCCTGGTCGGCATCCTTGCCGGCGCGCTTGCCGTGAGCACGGTGCGGGCCCGCCGACTCCGCGCGCCGGTCTCCTCGCAGGACATGGAGAGCGACCAGAACCGCAACGGCACCCTCCTGGCCGACCCATCGATCGTGCGCAGCCTCTACTGGGTGACACTGGCCCTGTCCCTGGTGTCGGTGACACTGCGGGCCCGCTATGTGCTGGCAAACGGTTACCTGTCCTATTATACCGAGTTCTCCGACCTGGAGGACGCCTCCGGCTCCATGTACGGGCTGCGGCGCATTGAGATCATGCTGCCGCTGATGCTGACCATCTACCTGGGCCTGTTCCCTCCTCGCCGACAGGTAGTGGCGGCCGCCACCGGCTGGGGGGCTTATCTCGCCCTGAGCCTGTTGACCGGACAGCGCGGTACCTTCGTGGGCGGTGTGGTCGTCATCCTCGCCTATTGGATTGTGCGCTCCCGCCAGGAACCGCCAGGCGCCTGGCGTATCGGCCGGAGGGGACGAATCGTCGGCGCTGTGGCAGTGCCGCTGATCGCCGCCACGATGGCGGCGGTGGAGTCGGCGCGCGGTGTGGGGGCCGTAGCGTCCGACGCCGGCGGCCGCAATCCGATCCTGCAACTGTTGTACGGGCAGGGCGTGAGTTCAACAGTGATCCGCAACGCCTACACCTACGCCGACTTCATTCCCAAGGACTGGTACACGGGAGAGTTCCTGCACTCCGGGCTCCTGGCCCGGCTGCTGGGCTATCAGGTCTACCACGGCAACACGGTCGAACACGCATTGCACGGCGGCTCGTTCACGCACGCATTCGCCTACACGCTGCTAGGACCTCAGTATCTGACCGGGCGCGGCACCGGCTCCTCGTTCATCGCCGAGATGTTCTACGACTACGGCTACCTGGGCGTGTTGGCGGGCGGAGCCGTATACGGGGCCATATGCGTCTGGACATGTCATCTGGTCAAGGGGCAGCCGCTGCGCAACGGTCTGCGCCTGATGATCGTGTCCACCCTGCTGTGGGCTCCGCGCGGCAGCGCCACTGGTTTTTTGAGTATCTGGCTCACCCCGAGCGTGGTGGTGGGCCTGGCGGCCGTCACGGTGCTGTCTGTGATGGCCGCACTCCTGCGCGAGGCGGCGCAGATCAACCGACCGCAGCAAGAAAGCGCGGCCCTGCGGATCCTCAGGCATTCACCCACCTGATTCTAGTAGGCGTGCCGGCCCCGCCTACGGCGGGCGATTCCCGGCAGGGCTTCCCGGTGCGCGTATCCGTACAGAGCCAGGGTGGCGTACACCGCTACTAGCGCCAACGGCGGCCCTCCCGCGGCCACCGCCGCCAGGAACACAGCACACACCAGTAACTCGGTGAGAGTATCGACCAGGATCGGCACCCGCACCAACCGATTTATCAGCATCTCCGAGGCGATCGAGCGGGCCGCCGAGACCACGGCTATGAGGAACACCGCCGCCGTCGCCGAGCCCAACCGGTAAACCGTCCACCAGGTTCCGACCACCGCCAGGCCCAGGCAGGCCACATTGATCAGCGCCATCATCCGCTCCCGGCGCATGACCTTCAAGAACACCACCGACAGCCCTCGGCTCTTGGTCTCGTACACGCTCAAGGGGAACAGCAGCGCCAGGAAGAAGATCGCCTGCCCATAATTGGGCAGCCATGCCCGCAGAGCCCAAGCCAGCGGGAAATACAGGCCCAGCATCAGCACCAGCGGCGTAACGAACCGCGAGCGCAGGGCGGCGTAGGCGTCGGCGTAGTGGGCGCGGTCCAGGTTGCTCAACTGCGGGTACACCGAGATCGACACCGAGTTCACCAGCACCATGAACATGGTGGTGAACTGGAAGGCCAAGGACACCTGTGCGAACATCTCGATGCCCCAGCGGTTCTCCACCGCCCAGCGCACCACAAAGGTGATCAGGGCGGCCGCCAGATTGGACACCAGCACGAACATGCCCGCCCCGCAGTCGGCGAAGAACTCCTTAGCCGCCTGCCAGCTCAGGTCGGGGCGGGCCAGGAACACGCCGCGGGCGATGAGCACCGCGATCACCATGCCCAGTGCCTTACCCACCGCATCGAAGACGATGAAAACAATGACTTCACGCACACCCACCAGCAGGGCGCCGCCGACGCCGATGAAGGTCACCAGTCGTTCGGCAACCGTGCCCAGGGCGAAGGCGCGCGCCCGGCCAGCAATCTGTAGGACCACGGTCACCAGCGTGCGCGGCACATAGAACAGGGCACCGGCCCCCGCCAGCACCAGAATCAGCGCCCGCTGCTGCTCAGCGGCCGAGGCCCACACCCACGCCACCAGGCCGGCCCAGGCCACCAGCTCCATGACGAACAACCGGACCAGTCCGGCCGACAGGCGCGGGCCGGGCATGTCCTCCCAGCGCCGCCCGCCCAAGCGCAGGTAGACGCCGTCGGTGTAGCCGAAAGTCACATAACCGAAATACATGACGTACAGCTGATAGAGCTGCCACAGCCCGTAGTCGGCCACGGAGATGATGCGGGGCAGCACCAGCGTGAGCAAAGCCGCAGAGGCCATGTACAAGACGTTGCCGACCAGAACCCAGGGCAGGCCCCGGGTCAGGTTACGGCCGGTCGGGGAGGCGGTGGACACTGGAGATTCTCCTCACGTGTCATCGCTTCGGGCCGCAGACGGGTTCAGGGCGCTAGTCTGCGATGACTTGACCCATGCTGACCCCAAGACACCGCGCCCGTCAAACGGATTGTGTTTGACCCCCGCCGATTTTGCGTCTTAAATGTTAACCGCCCTCGTTCCACTCCCTGACGTCGGCACCATGGCGGCAAAGCTCTTGCCCCGTAGTACCGACGTTATCGTGGTCGCGAGGGTGCCGCCCTGAGTCTTGGGTCGGTCCCCAGCCGAGAGGTATGTGACCAATCATGCGACCGAATACTTCCACCCCTGAACGACAACCGCTGTTCTTACCCGTAATCGACACCGTGTTCTGGCTGCTCGCGGCCTTCGTGGCCTGTCGGCTGCACGGTGACGCCTTCGCCTCCCCCGGCGCGCTGACCGTATTGACCTGCGCCGCCGTCGCCGGGGTTGTCAGCCTGTGCCTGGGATACCTGTGGCTGCTGACCTACCGACGGCGCTACCCGGCCGGCTCCTTCGAGGAGGCCACCGCCGTCGCCTCCCAGTTCGGGGTCTCCGCCCTGGTCATGCTGGTGGTGGCCGCCGGATGGGCCGCCGCTACCGACACCCCCCTGCGTGCCCTCACCCTGGTGGCCGCCTTCGCGCTGGCGCTGCTGGCGGCGCTGACCGTGCGCTTCGCGGCGCGACTGGTCAGCACCTACCAGACCTCGCAGTACTACCAGCGCGTGGCTCGCGACCAGGATCCGATCATCGTCGTCGGTGCCGGCAGGGTCGGTGAGCAGATCATCCACCTGACCAAGTTCGACGCCGTCTCCCCCTTCACCCCGGTGGGGCTGGTGGACGACGACCCCGCCAAGCGGAACCTGCAGATCCTGGGGGTGCCCGTGCGCGGCACCGTGGACGACCTCATCGATGTGTGCGCAGAGGCCTCCGCGTCCACGGTGGTGATCGCCGTCGCCGACTTCCCCGCCGACCGCCTGAAGCAGGTGACCACCTCCTGCGCCGAGCACGGCATTCGGGTGATGACGATCGTGCCGGTGCGCCAACTGGCCCACCGCGCCCTGCAGATCTCCGACATCCGGGAGATCGACCTGGCCGAGGTGCTGGGTCGCCGCGAGATCCACACCGACGTCTCTCAGATCGCCGGCTATCTGTCCGGCCACACCGTGCTGGTCACCGGCGCCGGTGGATCGATCGGCTCCGAGCTCGCCCGTCAGATTCACCGCTTCGGTCCCAAGGAACTGGTACTGCTGGATCGCGACGAATCGGCCCTGCACTCCGTGCAACTGGACATCTACGGCAAGGGGCTGCTCGACACCCGCGACATGGTGCTGTGCGACATCCGTGACCGGGAGGCCCTGGAAGCGGTATTCGTCGAGCACCGCCCCCAGGTGGTCTTCCACGCCGCTGCGCTCAAGCACCTGCCGATGCTGGAGATGTATCCGGAGGAGGGTTGGAAGACCAATGCATTGGGATCGCGCAATGTGATCGAGCTGGCGCTGAAGTACGACGTGCAGACCCTGGTGAACATCTCCACGGACAAGGCCGCCGACCCCACGTCGGTGCTGGGACGTACCAAGCTCGCCGCCGAGCGCATGACGACTGCCACCGCCCTGGGCTGCGGCAGACGCTTCGTGTCGGTGCGCTTCGGGAACGTGCTGGGTTCGCGCGGCTCCATGTTGTGGACCTTCAAACGGCAGATCGAGGAGGGCGGCCCGGTAACCGTCACCCACCCTGATGTGGAGCGCTTCTTCATGACGATCCCGGAGGCCTGTGAGCTCGTGCTCCAGGCGGGCTCCTTCGGCCGCCCGGGGGACACGATGGTGCTGGACATGGGTGAACCGGTCAAGATCGTCGAGGTCGCCCGCCGACTGATCGCACAGTCCGGCAAGGACATCCCCATCGAGTTCACCGGGCTGCGCCCCGGCGAGAAGCTGTCTGAGGAGCTGGTCGGACACGCCGAGCGCGGCGAGCGCCCCTTCCACCCGCTGGTCAGCCACGTGCGTGTGCGGCAGAAGCCGACACATGCGGTTGAGGAACTGCACGCCTGGGCCGTGGGCGAGGACCCGCTGGCCGACACTCCGCAGACCACGCCCGACGGCGACGCCCGCGAGGTGGTTGCCGACAACGCCCTACAAGTACCCGACACGGCAGTCGCCCCCGCCGTACGCGTGCCCGACGCCGGCGGGGCCGTGGCCGACTCCGCGGAGGCACTGCAATGATCCCCTTCTCCCCGCCCACCCTGACCGAGGAGGACATCGACGCGGTGGTGGAGGTGCTGCGCTCCGGCTGGATCACCTCCGGACCGGTCGGTCGCCGCTTCGAGGAGCAACTGGCCCAGTGGGCAGGCACCTCCAGCGTGGTGGCGCTCGGCTCGGCCACCGCCGCTCTGGAGTTGGCCCTGCGCGCGGCCGGTGCCGGACCAGGCGACGAGGTGATCGTGCCCGCCTACACCTACACGGCGTCGGCATCCGTGATCGAACACGTAGGCGCGAGGATCGTCATGGTCGACTCCGAGCCGGGCTCCCCCTTCCCCGGTGTCGAACGCATCGCCGCCGCGGTCAGCGATCGAACACGTGCGGTGATCACGGTCGATCTGGCGGGGATCCCCTTCGACTCCCGGCCACTGGAGGGCATGCTAGCCGGCCGGGGTCGAATCGACACGGGCCTGGGTGCGGCCCTGGGCCGCCCGGTGCTCATCTCCGACTCCGCGCACTCGCTGGGCGCCTCCCTTCACGGGCGCCCCAGCGGGTCCCTGGCGGACCTGACTGCCTTCTCCTTCCACGCCGTGAAGAACCTGACGACGGCGGAGGGCGGAGCGCTGACTTGGCGTGCCGACCTGCCCGTCGACCAGGAGGAACTCACGCACTGGGTGCGCACCTATTCGCTGCATGGGCAGACCAAAGACGCCCTGGCCAAGTCCCGGGGCGCCTCCTGGGAGTACGACGTGATCGCCCCCGCCTACAAGTGCAATCTGCCCGACACGCTGGCGGCACTAGGCCTGTCCCAGCTGGGACGCTATGCCGATACCATGGCTCGGCGTCACGAACTGCTCAACAGTTACGCACGGGGCCTGGCCGGCACGGGCGTGGAGCTGCTGGATCACGGCGGCGAAGGCGTGGCCTCAGCCAGGCATCTGGCGATCACGACACTGCCGGTGGCCGAGGTCACCGAACGAAACCGGATCATCCGGGACCTGTACGAGGCGGGGGTGTCTGCCAACGTGCATTACAAGCCGCTGCCGTTGCTGACCGCATACCGTGATCTCGGCTTCGACATCGCCGATTTCCCCAATGCCCACGCCTTCTACGCCCGTGAACTGACTCTGCCCCTGCACCTGGCGCTGAGCGACGCGGACGTTGCGCAGGTGTGCGCCGCCCTCGCCTCCGCACTGCGGCCGACATCGGCGCAGGGGCCGTTCTAGGCCGTCTGCTGCCCACCCCCAGCCGACCCACCGACCGACACGAAGGATCTGAAAGCAATGCAGGAACTAATGACCCTGGTGCGTCGAGGCTTGGCCTGGATCATCGCTCTGGGAGTCCTCGGAGGCGTCGGGGGCGGGGTACTGGCCACCACCACCGCCCCCACCTACACGGCGCGTTCGATGGCCTACGTGCAGGTCGCAGTGGATCCGGAGGAGGGTGCCGCCGGCTACTCCTACGCCGCGACCGTCGCCAGCTCCGCAACCGACGGCTTCCTGCCTGTCATAACCTCCCCAGCGGTGGCACAGGAGGTGATCGACGAGCTGGGTCTGTCGCAGTCCCCCACCGAGGTCGCCGCCTGGATCACGGCCACCAGGGTGACCAACTCGCCGGCCATCGAGGTCCAGGTGTCCGCGCCCTCCCGCGAGGACGCGATCGCGGTGGCCGACGCCGTGATCGCACACGCGTCGGACGACCTGGGGGCAATGGCCGGTGGCGACTACCCGATCAGTCTGAATCTGCTCAGTTCGGCGCAGGTGGGTGCCGTCACCCAGACGCCGTCGACGGCGCGTTACGCGGCCTCCGGCGCCGTCGTAGGCGTGATGGTCGGGCTGGTGGTGGCCTTCGGCCTCGCCACCTCCCGACCCCACGACCCGCGGCGCGCGGAGGCACCCACCCGACATGCGGCCGCCAGATCCAAATCTGGTAGTGCGAAATCCGCCGCTGCTGACTGACCGGTCAAGACTCCACGCCGACTGCGGTGCCGCAGACCGAGGAGTCGTCCAGACCGTCGCCCCGAGTGCCGTGCTCGGCCAGAGCCAACCATGCGGCGGCGAGCAGTGAGGCATCTACCGGTGACAGTACCCGCAGTTGAGTTCTCAACTCGCACAGCCGTTCAGTGGCCAGAGTCTCGGGGGCGGAGGTGCACAGCACCGTCTGTTCTCCCAGGCTCACCGCTGCCTCCAGATCCGCCTCCAGGGCCTTCGGCTCGCGTCCGCCGTCATCCAGTACCAGCACCGTATCGGCCCATTGGCCGTCGTCCTCGGCAGGACTCATGCGGATTCGCACATCCACGCCGAGACGACGCAGCAGGCCTGCGGCCTCCATCACAACTCCCTGGCCCCGGCGCGTGGCCAGTTCACCCCCGGGCCACAACACGTTGAAGGTGTTCCGGCTGCGCACCCGCGCGGTCATGTCCAGCTTCAGCTCATAGCGGGCCTCCGTGCCGGGTGCGGGCGCCGGAGTCGCTTGCTCATCCCCGGCCTCAATGACCGGGCTCGATATGTTGTAGGGACCCATCAGTCCTTTCCCATTTTCCATTCGGATCGACCGTTGTCTTGTTGTCAATTGATATCGCCGGTCGGAGGGCCGTCCGGCTCAGCGGGATGATGCTGCCACCCCCTGCATCGCCTACATGCGCTCCAGCGGCGTCTGACGCCGTGCTGAGTCGGTGTTGACGCGTTGCCGCAATGGAGGAGGGCCACCCGGTTGTCCACCTCACATCCGAGATGATGCCACGGATCGGGGGCAGCGGTCCGGGGCGTGGAAGAATCGGGACCATGTCTGAGTCCGCCGCCCAGTCCGCTGCGCCTACTCCCCTTCCGGCCCAGGTGCGTTTTCTGCCCTCCCAGCTCCACTCCCCCCGCGTGCCCGAGAAGGTGAGCACAGACGGCTTGGAGGAGGCCTGGAAGGAGCGCTGGGAGAGGCACGGCATCTACACCTTCGACCGCAGCGCCGAGCGTCAGGAGGTCTTCTCCATCGACACACCGCCCCCGACCGTCTCCGGCTCCCTGCACGTGGGCCACGTGTTCTCCTACACGCACACCGATACCCTCGCCCGTTTCCAGCGCATGCGCGGCAAGGCTGTCTTCTACCCCATGGGCTGGGACGACAACGGCCTGCCCACCGAGCGGCGGGTGCAGAACTACTTCGGGGTTCGCTGCGACCCCTCCCTGCCCTATGACCCGGACTTCATTCCCCCCCACACCGGCGGTGAGGGCAAGTCCATTAAGGCCCGCGACCAGGTGCCGATCTCGCGGCGCAACTTCGTGGAGCTGTGCGAGCGCCTGACCGCCCTGGACGAGGCCCAGTTCGAGGCCCTGTGGCGCCACCTGGGGCTGAGCGTGGACTGGAAGCAGAACTACCAGACCATCGGGAAGCGCGCCCGCAAGATCGCCCAGACCGCATTCCTGCGCAACCTGGCGCGCGGAGAGGCCTACCAGGCGCAGGCCCCCGGCCTGTGGGACGTCACCTTCGGCACTGCTGTGGCCCAGGCGGAGATCGAGTCGCGCGAGTATCCGGGCTTCTACCACCGCCTGGCCTTCCACGTCGTCGACCCCCAGGCCGCTGCCACCGCCGCCGCCGCGGGCGCCCCTATCGAGACCGGCCCAGGCGGCACCGCCGACGTGTGCATCGAGACCACCCGGCCGGAGCTGCTGGCCGCCTGCGTGGCGCTGGTCGCCCATCCCGACGACGAGCGCTACCAGCCCCTGTTCGGCACCACCGTGGCATCCCCCGTCTTCGGGGTGGAGGTACCGGTTCTGCCGCACCCCGAGGCGGAGATGGACAAGGGCGCCGGCATCGCCATGTGCTGCACCTTCGGCGACACCACCGACATCGACTGGTGGCGGGACCTGAACCTGCCGCTACGCGCGATCCTGCGCAAGGACGGGCGCATCGAGACCGAGACGCCGGAGTGGATCACCACCGAGGCGGGCCGGCGGGCCTACGCGGACATGGCGGGCAAGACCACCTACTCGGCCCGCCAGGTCATGGTGGAGGCGTTGTCGGCCTCCGGCGAGATGCGCGGGGAGCCCACCAAGACGGTGCGACAGACGAACTTCTTCGAGAAGGGCGATAAGCCGCTGGAGATCGTCACCTCCCGCCAGTGGTACATCCGCAACGGCGGCAAGGCCTGGACCAACCCGGCCTCCGGGGAGGACCTGGCCGACGAGCTGCTCGAGCGCGGCAAGGAGCTGAACTTCTATCCCGACTTCATGCGGGTGCGCTACGAGAACTGGGTGGGGGGCCTGAACAACGACTGGCTGATCTCCCGGCAGCGCTTCTTCGGCGTCCCCTTCCCGCTGTGGTACCGGGTGGGCGAGGACGGCGAAGTGGACTACGACGCCGTCATCACCCCCGAGGAGTCCGCCCTGCCGGTGGATCCCTCCAGCGACGTGCCCGCCGGCTACACCGAGGACCAGCGCGGCAAGCCGGGCGGATTCGTCGGCGAGTTGGACATCATGGACACCTGGGCCACCTCCTCACTGTCCGCCCAGCTGGCATCCGGTTGGCTCACGGACGAGGACCTGTTCGGCCGCGTCTACCCCATGGACCTGCGCCCCCAGGGGCAGGACATCATCCGCACCTGGCTGTTCACCTCCGTGGTGCGCGCAAACCTGGAATTCGGCGCCCTGCCGTGGACGAACGCGGGGCTGTCGGGGTGGATCCTGGACTCCGACCACAAGAAGATGTCCAAGTCCAAGGGCAATGTGGTCACCCCCATGGGCCTGTTGGAGAAGTACGGCTCCGACGCCGTGCGCTACTGGGCGGCCTCCGCCCGCCTGGGCCTGGACGCCGCCTTCGAGGAGACCCAGATCAAGATCGGTCGCCGTCTGGCCATCAAACTGCTCAACGCATCCAAGTTCGCGCTGTCGATGGGGATCCCATGGGGCGCCGACGCGGCCGCGAAGGCGGCGGCTCCGGCCCCGAGCCTGGACGCCGCGCAGGTCACCGAGCCGATCGACCGGGCCGTGCTGGCGGCTCTGGCGGATGTGGTCGACGCGGCCACCACCGCCTTCGAGGGCTTTGAGCACTCCCGCGCGCTGGAGGCGACCGAGTCGCTGTTCTGGACCTTCTGCGACGATTACATTGAACTGGTCAAGGACCGCGCCAACAACTTCGACGCCACCCACGACCCGGCCGCCGTGCGCAGTGCGCGCACCGCGCTGGCCATCGCCGTAGACACCTTCGTGCGCCTGTTCGCACCCTTCCTGCCCTTCGCCACCGAGGAGGTGTGGAGCTGGTACCGCACCGGCTCCGTGCACCGGGCGCCCTGGCCCGTCGCCGCGCCGCTGCGTGAGGCGGCCGGTGACGCCGAGGTGGCGCTCATCGCCCACGCCGGCGCCGCCCTGGCGGCACTGCGCAAGGTCAAGTCCGAGGCCAAGACCAGTCAGAAGACCCCGATCCTGGGGGCGACGCTGGCGGCGTCGGAGGCGGCCTCACCCGCCATTGAACTGGTGCGCGCCGACCTGGTCGAGGCGGCCAAGGTCACCGGGGAGCTCGCGCTCGTCCCGGTGGCAGGCGGCGCCGACGGTCCGGCGGTGCAGGTGACCGCCTTCGAACTGGGCGAGCCTCCGGTCAAGCCCGCCAAGCGCGGCTGAACCACACGCCCCGTCTAGCGGGCTCGCTCAGGTGCCTTTCTCGTCGCGCCGCGTTAGCCCCAGGAAGAAGAGCATTATGACCGCCTTCCCCGCGCCGCCACCGGCCACTCCGTCCGGTCCGGCGAACTCGGCCGGCTCTCACCCGACCGCCGGCGCCCTCGAATGGCAGGCCCCCACCCTCATACGTATTGACGAACACACCACCATCCCCTCGCTGCTGCGGGATCGGGTGCGCCGCAGCGCCGGCCGTCCCCTGATCGCCCGCAAGCAGGAGATCGGGCAGGCCTGGCAGACCATTACTGCCCAGGAGTTCTACGACGAGGTCTGCTCGGTGGCCGCCGGCCTGATCGGCATGGGACTCGCGGCCGGGGACCGGGTGGCCATCATGTCGCGTACCCGGTATGAGTGGACCCTGCTGGACTTCGCCTGTTGGATGGCGGCGCTGGTACCAGTCCCCATCTATGAGACCAGTTCGGCTGAGCAGATCGCCTACGTGCTCGAAGACGCCGACGCACGCCTGGTGGTGACCGAGTCCATCACCACCGCGGAGCTGGTGCGCGCCGCGGCCGGAACCCTGGACCGGGACGAGCCGCAGGTGCTCTCCCTGGACACCGGCGCGCTGCACAGCATCACCGAGGCCGGCCGGGGCGTGCCGCACGATCAGGTGACCGCACGCGCCGACCGTCTGACGATCACCTCCATCTCCACCATCGTCTACACCTCCGGCACCACCGGCTCCCCCAAAGGCACCGTACTGTCCCACGGGAACTTCACCGACCTATGCTCCAACGCGCACCTGTGGATGCCGGAGATAGCCATGGGCCGGGACTCGCGCCTGCTGCTGTTCCTGCCGTTGGCGCACGTCTTCGCCCGCTTCCTGGAGGTCTTCCAGATCTCCGGAGAGGGCCTCATGGGGCACGTGCCGGACACCAAGAATCTGCTGTCGGATCTGACCTCATTCCGCCCCTCCTACCTGCTGGTGGTACCCAGGGTGCTGGAGAAGATCTACAACTCCGCCGATGCCCGGGCGACAGGTGGCAGCGCCCGGCGGATCTTCCGCTGGGCTGCGAAGGTCGCCGTGGACTATTCCCGCGCCTCCGACACTCCGACCGGGCCGTCCCGCGCTCTGCGTGCCCAGCGGGTCGTGGCCGATCGGCTCGTGTACCAGCGCATCCGCACCCTGGTGGGCGACAACGCCGACTGGATTATCTCCGGAGGCGCACCGCTGTCCCCACGGCTGGCCCACTTCTACCGGGGCCTGGGTATCCCCGTGTTGGAGGGGTACGGGCTGACCGAAACGGTCGGCCCGATCGCGGTGAACACGCCGCGGCTGTCGAAGATCGGCACCGTCGGCCCGCCGCTGCCGCCGATGGCGGTGCGCATCTCGCAGGCCGGGGAGATCCTGCTGCGGGGACCGTCCGTGTTCCAGGGTTACCACAACGATCCGGCCGCAACCGCGGCCGCCTTCACCGACGACGGCTGGTTCCGCACCGGGGATCTGGGCTCATTGGACCGGGACGGCTACCTGACCATCACCGGCCGCGCCAAGGATGTGATCGTCACCGCCGGCGGCAAGAACGTCTCCCCGGCACCGCTGGAGGACGCCTTGCGGGGCCACCCGCTGATCAGCCAGGTGGTGGTCGTAGGCGAGCGGCGCCCCTTCGTGTCCGCACTGATCACACTCGACGCCGAGATGCTGCCGTCGTGGCTGCGCATCCACGGCCTGGAACCTATGTCCGCCTCCGAGGCGGCCTCCCACCCCCAGGTGCTGGCGGCACTGAACCGGGCCGTGGAACGTGCCAACGGGCATGTCTCCCGGGCCGAGTCGATCCGGAAGATCCGGGTGCTGACCACCGATTTCACGGAGGCCAACGGTTTGCTCACGCCGTCTTTAAAGGTACGGCGCGGTGCGGCATTGGAGCGCTTCGCAGCCGATATCGATGACCTGTACGGCGGTCCTGCCGGCGCCCAGACCGCGTGAGTCCCCTGGCCACGCTCCGCCCGGTTTCCCACAGTCCGCGCGGCTTGGGCCCTGAACTCCCGCCCGCCGCTTAGAGGAAACCTCCAAGAGCCGGCTCCGGATTCGTGGTTCCAATCCGCACATTGCCGGCGCCCTACCTGAAAGAATAATGCAGTGCCTCCATCTTCCTCCGCCCCCATGTCCACCGGTGTCCCCTCCGAGGCCGGATCGCCCGCCGTCGTCGATGGCGCCGCAGTGAGCCCAGTGGTACAGGAGCCCGAGCAGACCTGGACCATCCCCTGGCTACTGGCCGACCGCATCAGCCGCACCCCAGACGCCACTCTGATCGAACGCAAGACTCAGCTTGGCAACTCGTGGGTGAAGGTAACGGCACGCGCCTTCGGCGAGGACGTCGTCCGGGCGGCCTCCGGCCTGATCGGCATGGGCCTACCGGCCGGGGCTTCGGTGGGCATTATGGCCCATACCTCGTATGAGTGGACCCTGTTGGACATGGCCATCGCTCGCGCCGGAATGGTCTCCGTGCCGATCTATGAGACGGACTCCGCCGAACAGGTCGAGTGGATCATCACCGACGCCGACGTCAGACTCGTAGTCACCGAGTCCGCGGCCCTCGCTGAACTGGTACGCGGCGCCGCCGATCGCATCGGCGCAAGCGTAAAGGTGCTCTCACTGGATCATGACGCCATAGCCACCCTCACCGAGACCGGCCGCGGGGTGGACCGGGATGAACTCGAGGCTCGCTCGACGGCGCTGACCTGCGAGGACGTCTACTCGATCATCTACACCTCCGGCACCACCGGCCGCCCCAAGGGTGTGGAGATCACTCACCGACAGGCCGCCGGCCTGGGGTGGAACGGGGTGCGCTGGATCCCGGAGCTGCTCAACTCCCCCCAAACCCGGCTGCTGCTGTTCCTGCCCCTGGCGCACTCCTACGCCCGGTTCCTGCAAATCCTGGCCATCGCCGGGAACGGGGTGCTGGGGCACACCCCCGACGTCAAGACCCTCCTGCCCGATCTGAAGTCCTTCGCCCCGTCCTATGTGCTGGCGGTGCCGCGGGTGATGGAGAAGATCTACAACGCCGCCGACGCCAAGGCCGGCTCGGGGGCCAAGCTGCGTACCTTCCGCTGGGCGGCGAAGGTGGCCATCGCCTACTCTCGCGCCCTGGATACCCCGGCTGGCCCCTCCCGCAGGCTGCGGGCGGCCCATGCGGTGGCAGATCGACTCGTCTACCGCACCATTCGGGATCTGCTCGGCCCCAACGCCCGCTACGCCATCTCCGGCGGCGGGCCGCTCGGCGAGCGGCTCGGCCACTTCTACCGGGGCATAGGCCTGATCATCCTGGAGGGATACGGCCTGACCGAGACGATCGGTCCGACCTCCGTGAATCTGGACATCCTGAACAAGATCGGCACCGTCGGCCCGCCTGTGTGCGGCAACCGGGTGCGGGTCGGCGAAGACGGCGAGCTGGAGGTCGCCGGGCTGGGAGTGTTCTCCCGATATCACAACGACCCCGAGGCCACCGCCGCCTCCTTCACGGCCGACGGCTGGTTCCGCACCGGGGACATCGGCTCCATCGACGCCGACGGGTGGGTACGGATCACCGGGCGCAAGAAGGAACTGATCGTAACCGCCGGCGGCAAGAACGTCTCCCCCAACATCCTTGAGGATCGTCTGCGCGGACACCCACTGGTCAGCCAGGTGCTGGTGATCGGCGACGGCGAGCCCTTCATCTCCGCCCTGGTCACGCTGGACAGGGAGATGCTCCCGCAGTGGCTGACCAATCACAACCTGCCGGAGATGGACGTCGTCGAGGCCTCCTCCCATCCGCAGGTACTGGCGGCGCTGGATCGGGCGGTGGCCCGCACCAACCGGGCGGTCTCCCGCGCCGAATCGATTCGCACCTATCGGGTGCTCACGGCCGACTTCACCGAGGCCAATGGGCTGCTCACCCCATCGCTCAAGGTCAAGCGCAGCCTGGTGATGGATACTTACGCCGAAGTTGTCGCCGATATCTACTCCACCACCAAGAAGGGGCCCCAGGAGTGAACCAGAGCCACGCGGCCGCCACGCCGGAGGAGTCGGAGGCTTCGGCCCCGAACCCGACCGAGCAGTCCACCCCCCTGCTGGTGCCGCTGCACGCCGCCATGACAGCGCCGTGGGCGCTGGCCGAGCGGGCACGTACCAATCCCTCCGGCGCGCTCATCGCCCGCAAGTCCTCCGTGGGCGGGCACTGGCGCGACATGTCCGCGCAGGCCTTCCGTGACCAGGTGCGGGAGGTGGCCGCCGGCCTGGTCGCCCTCGGCCTGCAGCCCGGTGAGGCACTCGGCATCATGGCTCACACCTGCTACGAGTGGACGCTGCTGGACTTTGCCGCCTGGGAGGCGGGCCTCGTCGTCGTCCCCATCTATGAGACGTCCTCCGCGGAGCAGGCCCGTTGGATCCTCACCGACGCCTCCGTGCGGCTGGTGGTCGTGGAGGATCAGCCCATGGAGACCATGGTCACTACCCTGGCGGAGGCTGATCCGGCCCTGGCCGATCTGCTAGTGCTGAACCTGTCCCGGGACGCGGTCACCGAGCTGATCACCGTCGGTAAGGATGTGCGGCCCGTCGAGTTGGACGCGCGCACGGCCCGCCTGACCAGCGCCGACCTGGCCACCATCGTCTACACCTCCGGCACCACCGGCCGCCCCAAGGGGACCGAACTCACCCACGGCAACCTGGTTCACCTGTGTGTCAACGCCTGCGCCCACGTGCCGGAGGTGTTGGAAGCGCCCGAGACGCGCACCCTGCTGTTCCTGCCGCTGGCGCATGTGCTGGGCCGTTTCGTGGAAGTGGCGATCGTGTGCTCTTCGGCCGGTGTGCTGGGGCACGCACCCAATGTGAAGAACCTGGTCACCGACCTGGCCTCCTTCAAACCGACCTTCGTGCCGGCGGTGCCGCGCGTATTTGAGAAGATCTACAACGCGGCCGACGCCCGGGCCACCGGCGCCAAGCAGAAGGTGTTCCGCCTGGCCGCCAAGACGGCGATCGCCTATTCGCGCGCCCTGGACACCCCGGCCGGGCCGAGCCGTGGCCTGCGCGTCCAGCGGGCGGCCTTCGATCGGCTGGTGTTCTCCACCCTGCGCAGCCTGCTCGGCGGACGCGTGACCCATGTGATCTCCGGCGGCGGCCCGCTGGGTGAGCGACTGGGTCACTTCTACCGGGGCGCCGGGGTGACGGTGCTGGAGGGCTACGGGCTCACGGAGACCGCCGCACCCTGCACGGTGAATCTGCCGGCAGCCAGCCGCATCGGCTCGGTGGGCGTGCCTCTGCCGGGCACTACCATCCGTCTGGACGACGACGGTGAGATCCTGATCAGCGGCATCGGCACCTTCCGCGGCTACCACAACAACCCCGAGGCCACCGCCGAGGTCTTCGTCACCGACACCACGGCCGAGGAGGGCCCCGTATGGTTGCGCTCCGGGGACATCGGCACTCTGGACGCCGATGGTTTCCTGCACATCACCGGCCGTAAGAAGGAACTGATTGTCACCGCGGGTGGCAAGAACGTGGCGCCCGCGGTGCTGGAGGACCGCCTGCGCGGACACCCGCTGGTCAGTCAGGTGCTGGTGGTCGGGGACAACCGGCCCTGCATCGGTGCCCTGGTGACGCTGGATGCGGAGATGCTGCCGCTGTGGCTGTCAGGCCACGGCCTGCCGGACATGGACCCGATCGACGCCGCGAGAGACCCGCGCGTGCGCGCCGCCCTGGAGCGGGCGGTGGCCCGTGCCAACGAGGCTGTCTCCCGGGCCGAGTCCATCCGTACCTTCACCGTGCTGCCGGGCGACTTCACCGTTGACAACGGGCTGCTCACCCCCTCGCTGAAGGTGCGGCGCGATGAGGTCACCAAGCGGTTCGCGGGGGAGATCGACGAGCTGTATCGGCGGCTGTGAGGCGTCAGGACCACAGATCGTACCGGCATCTGCTCCCACGACAATCACTCCCAACCGCAATAATGCCGTGACCGACGGTCAGACATCAGACACCAGACACCAGGTAGGATTAATCAACATCAGGTTTCCCTAACCAAACTACCGCCGAGAACATCACAACACACTATGAAAAAGCTTCTCCGCGCCACCTGGGCACTCAATCTAGCGCTCTGCCTGGCTATGGTCCTTCTAGTTCCGCAGAGTATAATTTATGAATTCCCCGCTGAAGCCACCGGCTACGTAATCATTGGTGAAACCGGTATCCATCCAGAACAGATCGAACAGCTCGCCAAGCAGACGAGAGTCGAGGTCGCCCAGGTACGCCACAGCACCGAGTTTGACGAATTTGTCGGCTCAACCCCAATCTCGACGACCTCTGTCGAGATCATCGGCCACGAGCCTGATGACTATATCCGCCCCCCGCTGGGGTCAATCTTTCTGCCAGAATCCATCGTGTACAGCGGCAGCACAACTCAGCAGGACGCCTTGGGCGGGTGGTACGCCATCGGCTCAGCCGACAATGTCAACCGGTTCATCAACCGGATGGAAGCCCATTGGGGGGATAAAGTCAGAGTATCCAAGATTTTAGATCGAGGCCTGATATTGTCAACCGCCGCCGATTCCGAGCTAGGCCATAGTTTATTCCTAGCCCAAGTGGTCCTTGCGGTTGTACTCGCTCTCGTCGCAGCCCATCAGACGGAATCGTACAGATACGCTAGGGTACTGGGGAGTTCTCACCTGCACCTGGCGCTTGACCTACTAAGACGAAATCTCCTCATGGCATGCCGGTGGCTAGTGCTACCCCTCGCACTGGTCGGCCTCATCGTGGCTTACGACATCTACTCCTCCGTGGTTCTAAGCATCCATCGCATGACCGCCGAGCTGATCGTCTGGTCCGCTGTGCTGGGTGTAGGAATGACCCTCGTGGGTAGTCTAGCGGGCTGGGCCATTGTCTCCGCCGAGTCTCTGCGTCGACCCGGCGGAGCGGCGTATCCACGTCACGGGGTCGCCCTCACCATCTACGTGCTCGCCGTCGTAATGACATGGTCGTTCTCAACCGCTAGCACCACTCTCATCAACAACGCCCTCCAGGCGCAGGCCATGCGAAATCAGGCGCAGGCCCAACAGTCCCTCCCTCACGCCACCTCGCTCGGCCTCTGGTCCGTAAGCGAGCATGCTTTTAACATCAAGACACCCCAATTGACCTCTCTCATCACGCAAGCACAGAAAGAGCACCGCCTGCTTCTCGCCTGGGCGATCCCCGATCGCTTCCACCCCGGATGGTAGCGGTCCACCCACCCTCTATCTCAACAACACCGCTGCATTACATTACGGACTGCCTGCCGTCAACGATGGCGAGGTCGTCCTGTACCGTCCTAGGGCATTGGCAGGAAAAGACATTGTCCATGCCCGCAGACTCGAACAAGAGGCGCGCTTCAATGCACAGCTTGGCGCAACCGGTGACGCGATCACCGCGGTCATGCGCAACCAAGAGGACATAAGTGGCACACTGCCAGCCAATCTTCCCGGCGTCAGCTACTTCCTAAGCGCTGAAGGCATCCAGAGCGATGATTGCCTAATCGCAGTCGTTCCCGACGGCTTCTTCTCCCCCGACAACTATGTTTCCGCTATTACCCAGGGCGCGGCGGTATTCACCGAAAAATCCGTAACTGATATGCGCGAATACCTTCGTGAGCATCAGGTAGAGGACCTTGTGGCCCGCCTCGACACGGTGGGATTCGGTGATACTGCTCTTATAGAACAGACGACCAGGACGATGGCTCTGCACGTCCTCATCCTTCTCTCCTCGGCCATTGGCGCCGTCATCAGCACGGGACTCGCGGCACGCGCCTGGGCACAGTCCCGCAGGCGCAGGCGTGAGATCTCTCGCCTACTGGGTCAGCGTCGGTTGACCGAGCACTGTCTCACAGCGATCCTCGTTGCTGTGCCCCTGCTCATCCTTGCCCGGCCCCTTCTGGTCCAGCCCAGTAATGAGCTACTCATCACCCAGGCGGCATGCGCAGTCGCACTCGTCGTAGCCGTCCTCGTCGGCAGCCGGCACACCAGTACCCGCCCCGTCACTCCCCGCCGCAGGAGGCCCACTCACTATGGCTGACACACTAACCGTCGAAGGTCTAACCATTGCCAGAGGCGGGCGCATTCTCATCGATAGCCTAGACCTGTCCCTCACAGAAGGGAGCATCACCGCACTCACCGGACCCAACGGCTCCGGAAAGACCACCGCGGCCTGGTGCCTGGGCCTGTACGACCTGGACTTCACAGGAACCGTTGCCATCGATGGCGTCGCCTCCACCCACATGAGGCCGCGCGACATCAGGCGGTCACACCGCACCACGATCGTCCTTCAGCCCCAGAGGCTCCTACTAGAGGATTCGTGGACCGTAGACGCCACACTCCGGCACGCGGCGTGGGCTCTGGGGATTCCTCGGCGTCAACGCAAGCCACGAGCATCCGAGGCCCTGGCCAGGGCCGAAATCACTCACCTAGTCAGTCACCGCGCAGGCCTACTCAGCGGCGGGGAACGGATGCGCGTGGCCCTCGCACGCACACTCCTCATGGACAACCCCCGCTTGGTCATCCTGGACGAACCCACCGCGGGTGCAGATGAAGAACTGACATCGCTGGTCATCAACGCTATTGACGCGTGGAGCAACGCATCGGCGGCGATTCTCGTCGCTACCCACGACGCCGGGATTATCAAACGCGCGGATCAGCGTGTAGATCTTCGATAGCGCCTTCCCGGATCGCCTCGTGGTGGCGGATCACCTCGGCCACAATGAAAGCGAAGAACTTCTCCGCGAACACCGGATCCAGGCCGGCCTCCTCGGCCAGTGCCCGCAGGCGGGCCACCTGCTGCTCCTCACGCACCGGGTCCGAGGGCGGCAGGCGCAGGTCCGCCTTGAGGCGGCCCACCTGACGGGTGCAGCGGAAGCGCTCGGCCAGTAGGTGTATGAGGGCGGCGTCGAGGTTGTCGATGGTGGCGCGGTAGGCGGCCAGCTGTGGCGGGACCTGAGGGTCGGCAGCACTCATGCCGAGCGGGTCCTGCCCTTGGAGGTGGCCGACAGGGTGCCGCTGCCGTGCTCGTAACGGGGGCTGCCGCTGCCGCGCACGGCGTCGGCGTCGACGACGACCCGACCGACCTCCGGCATGGAGGGAACCTCGAACATGGCCTGGCCGAGCACCTCCTCCACAATGCTGGTCAGCCCCCGAGCGCCGGTCTTGCGCTCCAGGGCGAGGGAGGCGATTGCTTCAATGGCCTCGTCGGTGAGAACCAGTTCGACCCCGTCGAGGCTGAACAGGTACTCGTACTGGGTGAGCAGGGCGTTCTTCGGCTCCGTCATCACCCGTACCAACTCGGGCACACCCAGGTCGTGAACGGTGGCGATCACCGGCAGGCGACCAATGAACTCGGGGATCAACCCGAACTTGTGCAGATCCTCCGGACGCACCGGCGTGGCGAACACATCCTGGTTGTGGTCCTTGGCCAGGGTCGCACCGAAGCCGACTACCTGCGCACCGGCCTCACGACGCCGGCGCTGGCGGACAATCTCCTCAATACCGGAGAAGGCGCCGGCGGCAATGAACAGGATGTTCGTGGTGTCGATCTCCAGGAACTCCTGATGAGGGTGCTTGCGCCCGCCGCCCGGCGGCACGGAGGCGGTGGTGCCCTCAATGATCTTCAGCAGCGCCTGCTGCACGCCCTCACCGGAGACGTCCCTGGTGATGGACGGGTTCTCGGCCTTGCGACCGATCTTGTCGATCTCGTCGATGTAGATGATGCCCTTCTCGGCACGCTTGACATCACCGTCGGCGGCCTGAATGAGCTTGAGCAGGATGTTCTCCACATCCTCGCCCACATAGCCGGCCTCGGTCAGGGCGGTGGCGTCGACGATGGCGAAGGGTACGTCGAGCAGACGGGCGAGGGTGCGGGCCAGGTGGGTCTTACCGGTGCCAGTGGGGCCCAGCAGGAGGATGTTGGACTTGCCCAACTCCAGCCCATCCCCCTCGGCCACGGCACGCTCACGCATCTGCACGCGCTTGTAGTGGTTGTACACGGCCACGCTCATGGCCCGTTTGGCTTCCTCCTGGCCGATGACGTACTGGTTGAGGAAGTCGAATATCTCCTGCGGCTTGGGCAGTTCGAGCGGGACACCGGAGCTGGAGGCGCCCAACTCCTCATCAATGATCTCGTTGCACAGCTCGATGCACTCATCGCAGATGTAGACCCCGGGTCCCGCGATGAGCTTCTTGACCTGCTTCTGACTCTTGCCGCAGAAGGAGCACTTGAGTAGGTCGACGCTCTCGGCGCTGCGTGCCACGTGGATTCCCTCCCGTTTTCGGGTGTGCCCGTACGCTACGGACACCGCCCCAGCCTACGGGGCGCAGACCGCCACGGCTATAGTCTTTGAGACGGTGTGTCCATACGAATCTTCCTAGCGAATCCTGTTGATAGGCATCAGAGCGACTGAAGCCTATCCTTATAGGCATTTGTCAGGATTATCGCGTCATGCCGCCGCGGTACCCGGCTCCGCTCAGATGAGCGTGATCCGACCGACCAGTTCCACCGGGGCGGTCGCAAGCAGGGCACCACCCTGCGCCAGGGGGTCGGCGCCCACATGCACGCCGACCTCGCCTCCGGGCGGGCTCAGCAGGTAGTCGGCAGGAGCACCGGCCCCGCTCCACTCGTGCAGGGCCACCGCCGCGGCGCAGCAGGCCTCGACACCGGCCCGGACCTTGTCGGGCGCCAGTACTCGCACTCGCGCCCTGCCCACCCGCTCACCGGTCACCGTATCGGCGTGCTCCCCCAGCGGAACCGTCAGCACCAGGGTCGTCTCCGCATTCGGCGCGGGCGTGTAGACAGGGGTTCGTCCTGCACCGGCTGGTCCCAGTTCGGCGGCGTCGAACTCCGCCTTAAGGCCCAGAGCTACAACGGCATGCCGACCGGGCAGATCCAGGCTGAGAGCCGCCCGCTCCTCCTCAAGCCCGGGGATGCGCACCAGGGTGTCCCAACCCTCGCGGACCGCATCGGCGGCCGGCCCATCCAGCTCGGCCCGCCGGGCCCGCCCGACGTCCACGGCCCACAGTCCACCCAGGCGGGTGACGGTGCGGGCGCCGCCACGTGTGCCGATCGTGGTCGAGGCGCCGTCGGTGAGCGGCTCGAGACCCTCCGCGTCCAGGACGGCGGCCAGCACCAGGCAGGCGGCGCCGTAGGCCGCACCCGCGCCGACTACCGGGGCGCCGTCGGACTGGTAGTAGTCCAGGAACCACTCGGCCTCGGGGACGGTGGCCCGGAAGTGCTCGGTGCCGGGCAGAGCGGCGGTTCGGGTCAATCGCACCAGGCCATCGGCCCCCAGGCCCGTACGCCGGTCGCAGACGGCGGCGACCTCACCGGCGGTGACGGCGGTGGCCCGTTCGGCGTCGATCAACAGCAGAAAGTCATTACCGGCGGCGTGGCCCTTGATGAGGGTACGGCCGGCCAGGCCGGGGGCGATGGTCATGGGGCCACCCTATTGCCTATTCGCCCAGCCGATGTCTAACCGAGGTGGTCACGGTCCCGCTGGTCCGTGCCGGTCGGCCGCCCGCACCAGTCGGGCGGCCTGCTCGACCACGCGTCGGCGCTCCCCCGGCGCCCAGCCGGAGTCGGAGGCTGCGGCGTCGAGCCAGTGCACACGCGGGTCGCGGCGAAACCACTTGAGCTGCCGGGAGGCCAGTTTGCGGGTAGCGGCGGCAGTGTCGGCAATCGCCTCCGGCACCGTTAGGCGCCCGTCGAGGACGGCCATGGCCTGGGCATAGCCGATGGCACGCGGAGCGGTTGGCCCCTCCCGCAGGCCGCGAGCCAGGAGCAACTCGGTCTCCTCCAATAATCCGGAGGCAAACATGGCCTCGGCGCGAGCCCCGATACGTTCGTCCAAGACGGCGCGGTCCCAGCGCAGCGCTAGGTGCACGGTGGGGGTCAGGTCGGCGTAGCGGGGCAGCGAGGCGGAGAAGGGGCGGCCGGTGAGTTCAACCACCTCCAGGGCCCGCACGATACGGCGCGTGTTCGCGGTGTCAATGCGTTCAGCGGCGACGGGGTCCACGCGCCGCAACTCCTCCCACAGTGCGGCAGTGCCCTCCCGTTGCGCGCGAGAGTCCAAGGCGGCGCGCAGGTCTGGATCCGTGCCGGGGAAGTCCAGGGCGTCGGTGACGGCGCGTACGTACAGTCCGGAGCCGCCCACGATGAATGCCCGATTGCCGCGGGAGCCGATGGCTCGCAGGTCGGCACGGGCATGGTGCTGGTAGGAGGCTACGTTCGCCTCCTGGTGCACATCCAGCACGTCGAGTTGGTGGTGGGGGTAACCGCGCCGCTCCAAGACGGCGAGCTTGGCGGTCCCGATATCCATGCCCCGGTATAGCTGGAAGGCGTCGGCATTAACCATTTCGGCCCGGCCGCCCAGGGCGTCGGCCAAGTCCAGAGCGAGTTCGGACTTGCCCGCGGCGGTGGGACCGACCACGGCCACCTGCACCGGCCCGGTCACTCCGTTCCCCGACGGCGATACGACCTGCTCCGGTGTCGTCCTCATCCCCCCGGATCGGGGGCCGACACCCCCGAACTGCTGCGCCGCGCTCATAGCTCGGGCAGCAGGGGCCCGATCTGGCTGAGCGCCTGGGTGCAGGCGGACAGGGCCGTATCCAGATGCAGCCGCAACTGGGCGTCGGTCACGCCGGGCCGCATCCCCACCAGATAGGTGGCGCGCACCAAGGGGCCGGCCGGGGTGTCCACCAGGGCGACGGTCGGGAAGTACTTGTCGCGATTCCAGTCGTTGACGGAGGCGGCCAGCTCATCACGCTCACCTCCGGGAGCCGGCTTGTCCCAATCACCGGAGACCAGCAGCCAGTCCTCGTGCCCCTCGGGGATCTCGATGACGAATGGGTAACCGTCCCAGGTGCCCAGCAGGCAGACGTGATCCGCATCGCGGTGACGGCGCACCGCATAGCCCATGGGGCCGGTGAGCATGGCCTCAATCCGGTCAAGCGTCAACGGAGCGGTCAGTTCACCGTCCGGGCGGGTGGGTGCGGCGAAGTGGCCGCCATCCGGTGAAATCGACTCCGCCCAATCCGGATCGGCAACAGACCGCTCCGGGTAGTCGATGTCGAAATCTGACAGCTCCACCGGCCTGGGCCGCCGCAGCCGACGGCCGCCGTCTCGTGCCTGGTCACCACCTGCCGAAGCCTCCTGGCCGCCGGGGACACGCGGCTCCCACGACTTGGCGAACAGTCGGGCGATGAAATCGGTCCACCGCCGACCCGGGCGGCGGCTCACGGATCGAGTCTTCCGCGGATGGGATCGGGGAAGACGTCCTCCGCCTCCCGCATGAGGGCGACGATCAGGCGGCAGCCGGTGAATATGAAGTCCTCCAGCTGGGCGTCGGTCATACCGGCACCCAGCGGGTAGGTGACCTCCCCGTGCAGACGCACCACTCCGCCGTCGGCGATCGTCAGGTAAGCCTTCGGTCCGATACGGGTGGAGTTCCAGTCCTCCGCCAGGCGCCGTAGATCGACCAGATGCTCGGTGTCTGCTATACGATGCCAGACACCACGCAGCTGCAGGGCGCGTTCACCCTGGAAGATGGCATGTACGGTGACGTAGCGCCAAGGGATCCCGATATCGCCCTCATCGTCGAGGAAGAAACGCAGCCCCAGACGGCGCACGCAGTCCATGATGCGGTCGACGTCGACCGGCGCCGGGGCGGCGGGGGCGTCGGCGGCGCTGGCTGATCCGAACTGCGGCATGGCCCCAGCCTAACCGGCGATTCGGCCCTTGCCCATGGCGCTTCACGGACAGTGAGTCGGCCGCCGGCACTGACGGATCCCGCACGGTCAGGGCGCGGAGGTGGGAGAGGTAGAGGCGGCCTGCGCAGCGATGGCGTCGACGGCTTCGTTGAAGGCCGCCGAGGTCTTAGAGGCACCGGCCAGGGCGGTCACGTGGGCGTCCTCAATGCTGCGGCCGACCACCGCGTCACCGATCTCCTCCACGAATCCCGCGATGTAGTTCTTGGAGGTGCCGGTCAGGGCATGACCGGTAACCGACACGTCGGTGATGAAGCCGCCCTTGAGACTAACGGTGACGTCGATGGAGTCCTCCTCCACGACCCCGTCGACCACCCCGTAGGACTCGCTGGCGGTGTACTCCCCATCCGCGTACGGCCCGCCGGTGGGCGTGGCGGAGCCGACGGGAGCCTCCACGGAGGCGGTGGCCAGGGCCGTCGGATTGTGGGTCTGGGCGCGTCCGGCGTAGTCGTCCTGAGCGGGCACAGCCTCTCCGCCGCCGCAGCCCGCCAGTGGGGAGACAGCCAGCACCGCTCCGGCGGCCGCCAGTGCCCGGCGGGCCGCAGTGGTCGGCGGCGTGTGCGGGTGTGGAACGGACTGAAGTCGATTCATGCGGGTTCCTCCTGCCCGAAGTCGAGCATGTCACGGTCCCGGTGTGCCACACCCGGGGTGTTGAGCTTCTCCCCTACCAGTCGTCCGTGGTTGAGCAGGATCTGCCGTTGCCCGCAGGAGGCCACGTGGGCGTCGTGGGTGACCACGATCAGGGTGGTGCCGGCCTCGTGCAGGCGGGAGAATATATCCAGGACCAGTTGCTCGTTGGCCTCGTCCAGGTTGCCGGTAGGCTCGTCGGCGAGCACCAGTTGAGGATGGTTGATCAGTGCCCGAGCAATGCACACACGCTGCTGCTCACCACCGGACAGCTGCGAAGGCAGGTGGTGGGCGCGGTCGGCCAGGCCGACGTTGTCCAGGGCCGCCAGCGCCTCCTCCCGGTCGGTCATGGAGTGGTAGTACTGGGCGACCATCACGTTCTCAATGGCGCTCAGGTGCGCAATGAGGTGAAACTGTTGAAAGACCAGGCCGATCACATGCTTGCGGATGTCGGTCAGCTGGGCGGCGTTGAGCCGACCCAGTTCGCGCCCGCCCAGGAGCACCGAACCGCGGGTGGGGGTGTCCATGCAGCCAATGATGTTCATCAAGGTGGTCTTGCCAGAGCCGGAGGAGCCGACCACGGACAGCCACTGCCCACGCGGCACCGTCAGGCTGAGATCGTCGACGGCGTGGAGGTCGCCGTAGATCTTGGACACGTGCCGCAGTTCGAGTAGTACGTCGTCGACGTCGGCAGGGGAACCGGTCCGCGGCTCGGCGATCGTGTCGGTCATTTCATTCCTCCCTGAGTACCAGCGCGGGGTCGATGCGCGAGGCGCGGCGCACCGGCGAGTATGAGGCTATGACGGCCACCAGCGTCGTGAGTGCGACGGAGGCCGTAGCCAACCACCAGCTGAAGGCTATGGGCCGGTCGAATACGCCCAGGCCGACACCGACGGCCAGCCCGTAACCGATGGCGGTGCCGATCAGTCCGCCGATAAGCCCCAGCAGCGCGGCCTCCGCGAAGAACTCGGCGGCAATGGACCGGCTGGAGGCGCCCAGCGCCTTACGCAGACCGATCTCTTTACGCCGCTCGGCGACGACCACGGTCATGGTGGTGGACACGCCCACGAGGGTCAGACCGAGCACCACCACCGCCACTACCCAGAACAGCGTGTTGAGCATGGTAATGATGCGAGTGTCGCCGCTGGAGATCTTGGAGACGGGCCGCGCGACGACGCGCTCGGAGGCCTCGGACTCGGCGACGGCCGCGGCGACCTCGCCCGTACCGGCCACCGCAGTATCCACGGAGAACTCCACCACGTCGTAGCCGGCGTCTAAGGTCCCGGTCAGCGACTCAATCGCGGCTTTGGGAACATAGACGATGTCATCCTCCTCGCCGCCGGTGTCGACCAGGCCGGACACCCGCCACTGGGCCCGCCCCGCCGCCTCCTCATCCTCCTTGGCCGGGTCGGCGGTGACCGCCGTGCCAGCAGCCGCGGCGTCGTCCAAGTCACCGACCGGAGCGAGGTTGTCACTGGAGAGGTACTCGGCGTTAACGGTTGAGCCCACCCCCAGGCCGGCGGCCTCGGCCACGTTCATGCCCACAAGTACCTGCCCCTCACGGGGCCAGTCGCCCTCGATTTCCCAGTGCCCGTTCAGGGCGCGCACGGCGTCGACGTCGATTCCGGCCAGCAGATACGGGGAGCGGTTGATGCGAATGGTCTCATAGCGGTAGGCGGCGGTGGCCAGTCGATCGGCGGTGGTGCCGGTGGCGGCGGCCACGGCGGTGTCCACGACGCCCAGGTCGGCATCGGTGATGCGTGAGGTCCGCGTCCCGGCGGCATCGGACTCCGCAGGGGCCGAGCCGGTGAGGGCGTCCACCGACGCGGAGCCGCCGGCGACTGAACCCGCACCCGCATCGACGGGCATCACTATGAGATTGGCGCCGTACTGGCGCATCTCCGCGCTCATCTGGGCGGGTACCGCCAGGCAGATGGCCGCCAAGCAGAACAGGGTGGCCGCACCCACCACGGAGGATCCGATCGCGGCAAGAGCCCGCGAGCGGCGTCGGAGCAGGGCGCCGATGAGCATGGTGGCGAACATGCCCCGGTTGGTCATGGGATGCTTCGCGCGGGAGCGGTCAGTCATCGCCGATCACCGCCTGTGCAGGGCGGTCGCGGGCTGAATCCGCAAGATGGCGCGCATTGAGGAGGCGGTGGCGCTCAGTAGCACCAGCGCCACCAGCACCGCCACCAGCACATACACCATGGGACGCATGGTGATCGCCGAACCGAATACCACCTGCCCGATCAGCTGGGCGATACCGGAGCCGGCCAAGGCCCCGACCGCCGTACCCACCACCCCGATGACGCCGGTCTCGGCCAGTATCAGTCGGTTGAGCGACGCGGAGGAGGCGCCCACGGCCTTGAGCAGAGCGAACTCGCTCGTGCGCTCCACCAGTGAGGCCCTGGTCAGGGAGGCGACCGCCAAGACCGCGGCCACCAGACTGAGAGCGGTCATGAGGATCATCAGCGCCTGGGTCTTCTCCAGCACCTTGCCCTCGACGGCGGCGACCTGACGCACCTGCTTGGCGACCGCACCGGGCATGACCTCCTCGATCTGGTACGTGATGGAGGAAGCGTATGCGGTGCAGTACCAGGTCTCCCACTCGGCGGCGGACAACACATTCGGGTTACGGGCGGCCTTGCGCGACAGGTCATTCTCCGGGGTGGTCAGGGCCTTGACCTCGACCTGATCGACCTGGCCGACGTGGCCGGTGAGCTCCTGGACGACTGCCAGCGGGGCGTACAGGGAGCCGTCATCATCATCGCCGGAGGTGTACACACCGGTGACGGTAAGGCTCCGTTCACCGGTTCCGGTCGACAAGGTGAGGGTGTCGCCGGCGGTGACACCCAGACGCCCCGCCAGCGTGGCGCCGACGACCGCCTCGTCGGCCTCGTCGTCGGGCCAGCTCCCCTCCAACGTCCACCACGAGCGCAACGTGGTCACCCCGGCGGTAGTGGTCTGCCCCGTGGACAGATCCAGCTCCTTGTCGAACCAGGTGCCGGTGACCGCCAGGTCGGGGGCGCGGCCGCCATCGGAGGACACGTCGACGCGACCGGTGAGCCTGGCGGCGAAGTCCACGATGTTGTAGGCCCAGAAGATCGTCTTGATACCGGGCACCTCGTCCTCATCGATGAAGGCGGTCGCCTCGGCGTCCTCCTCGGTCTCGTACAGTCCGGACACCACGGCGTCGGCCTTGGGGCGGACCACGATATTGGAGCCGTAGGCGGTCAGCTCGGCATTCAGCTTATCGCCCACGTCGAGCACCACGCCGAGCATAGCCACAGATATCGACGCGCATAGCGCCACGGTCAGGGCGATCAGAGACCGCCGCCACAACTGGCGCGTGAAGGAGCGGTGCAGCAGGTGGACGAAGAACATCTCAGGCAAACACCTCCGCGCGCTCCTCCAAGGTGGACAGCGGCACGGTGACGGCGCCGTCGGCAACCGTGAAATCAATGGGGATCGGATTACAGCCACCCTTGAATCCGATGGTGGCCGGATTGATGGCGACGTCGCAGCGCTTGCAGATGATCTTGCCGTCGGCCTCGAAGTAGCCGGCCGGCCCGCAGGACTCGCAGGCGTCCAGACCCACCCCGTAGGCGCCGCCGTTCTTCAGGATCATGATGAAGCGGATTTCGGTGCCGGCGGCGGCCGTGTAGGCGAAACGGTGCAGGTGTCCGTCGGCCAGAGTGCTCGCGGATACCACGGCGGCATCGGCGGTCAACTCATAGGGCTCCGGATCGGAAAGGGTGGGGACCTCATTGACCTTCGCCACCGCCACGGTGCGAGTGGTCACCAACGCCGCGAAGCCGAGACCCGAGGCGAGCACCCACCGGCGGGAGCGACGACGCTCGGCACGCAGGGCTCGGGTGCGCGCCGGATTGGCCTGCCCCGGAGTGGGCCCGAGCACCCTCACCAGGGTGATTGCCATGGGCACCAGCCACACCGCGGCGGCCATCAGCAGGATGACACCGCCGGCGTTGTTGGTGGCCCAGGTCATGATCCGGAAGGCCGTCCCACCCAGGCGAATCAGGTGCGCCGACTGCAGTACTCGGGCCAGCTGTATCAGGTGCATCGCAGCGAAGGCGATGATGAAGGCCAGGAGGGTCAGGCGAGTGGGCCGCACCGGAGTACGCCGGGCGGTGCGGCAGTAGATGAAGGCGAGTAGGGCCACTGCCGCCCACCCACCGATGAAACCCAGTAGGCGCAGCAGCATCTCGGAGGACACGATCTCCTCGCCCGGCTCGATGAAGGCCGTGAGCTGCAGCACGATCTCCGGGACGGCGCGGAAGAATGCCAAGGCAATCGCCAGGCAGGCAACCACCTGCGCCACCGAGCCGAGTGAACCGTCCACCCCCCACGTGCGACGGCGCGAGTGCAGGAGGAGCACGATGATCAGCGCGGCGTCGACGGCCACGCACGCGATGAGCGTGGGGATATTCACCACGGTGCGCCGGTCGATGACTGCAAATGCCCGCAGGCCGGCGAAGACCAGCGCGGCCCCGGTGCCGAGAAGTGCGCAGGCCAATCGCCAGCGGCTTGAGCGTGACCACCCCTCGACGACGGGCGGCGCCAGTAGCACGGTCAGGGCGGCGTACAGCAGAAAGGGCAGGGTGGCCCCGCCGACCACGGATACGAAGCGTTCCAGCATTCCGTGTGCGCTCCTGTCGGTGACTCCCCGTGACCGGGGCGATGATTCCTGTTCCTACACTATCGGTGTCGCCGTATCCCCGGCCGAGCCGCCAAGTGGCGGAAGTCGGGGATACGGCGACAACCGGTGGCGACGCCGGCCTCTCCCCCTACCGGGGCGCGCGGCGGCACCGGCGGCTCACCACTCCATGGGGGTGTAGTCCCAGTCCCAGGTGAGTTCGATGGGCTCGTTCCAGAAGCGACCCTCAACACCGGTCTCGGGGTCGGTGTGCAGCACCCAGCCGTTCTCCTCCGGGCTGTGGATGGTGATGGTGACCTTGTACTGGCCGGCCTCATTCAGAGCGATGTTGGCCCCGTAGTGGGGGCCGTCGGAGGCGTTCATCTGCATGAAGGTGCCCTCCACCGGCTCGCCGGATCCGTCCGCGCGGGCAATGGAATAGTCCACGGTCAGCCCGGGCACGAAGTCACCGGCACCGTAACCGAGGGTGTTGTCGGCCAAGGCGCTGATGTCGGCCTCCATGTGGAAGCTGGCGTTCGAAGCCGCCAAGCCGGCGGCCCCTGCGGGCTCCATGTCGACCGGCTGGAAGTAGACCAAGTTGACGCTGATCTGCCCCTCGGCCTCCTGATCCTCCTGGGATTCGTTGACACTGAACTCCTCGAATCCGGCCTCGTTACCGGAGTCCGCAGCGGCCTGCGTGGCTGCGCCGGACGAGGCGTCGTCGGCGTTATTGGAAGAGCAGGCGACCAGGCCGAGGGTCCCGGCCAGGACGAGTGCGCCCGTGGCGCTGATGAGCTTGAGGGATCGCATGGGGTGTTTCCTTCGTTGGTTGTTGGTGCTGATTATTCGGTGCGCCCAGGACTATTGGGCCGTGGCCTCGGCGTCCGCATCCATGGCCGCCCGGACGGCGTCCGCACGGCGGTGGCGCACAACGGAGGCGATGGACAGGACGATGACGACCACGGCCATGAAGGCCTGGAACAGGAGAGTCTCCCGGTAGGGGTACAGGCCCAGGTAGTCGTACGTGGGCCATCCCTGGACGTAAGTCGCCGGGATGATGTCGCCCTCAATGAGGGCGTGGGCGCCGCCGCCGGCGAAAATCACGACGAGGACGGCCATGAGGAAACTCGTGATGGCGAAGAAGGGCCGCAGCGGAATCCTCACGCTGGTGAAGCGGATGAGCAGGAAGATGACCACGAGCACGACCGCACCGGCGGCGAAGCCCTGCCATATGCCGGCCGAGCCACCGGGGTCCATGGTGAACAGCGCCTCGTAGAACATGACCGTCTCGGCGCCCTCACGGAAGACCGCCAGGAATGACAGCGAGGCCAGCGCCCAGAAGCCGCCGTTGGAGATGGAGGCCTCGGTCTTGTCCTTGATGTAGCGGTTCCATGACGCCACCGAGGACTTCGACAGCATCCAGTTGGACGTGAACAGCAACATCACCATGGCTATCAGTGCCACGATGCCCTCAAGGACCTCCTGATGGGCGGAGGCCGAGTCGTACAGCCAGGTGAAGGCCAGCGCCACCAGCCCTGAGCCCGCCAATCCCAGGGCGACCCCAGCGTAGATGTACTTGACACGGTCCCGCATACCGGCCTTGAGCAGGTAGGCGATGACGGCGGCGACCACCAGGATCGCCTCCAGGCCCTCACGCAGCAGAATCAGGAAGGCCTGCCCGAAGGAGCCGGTCAGGAAGGCCTTGACGGGGCTGACGTTGTCGGCCGCGCCGCCGTCGAGGGCGGCGGCGTCCTCGGTCAGGTAGTTCTTGAGGGTCTCGGCCTCGGCGCTGACCGTGCTGCTGTCGTCGCCTCGAATCATGGCTTTGCGCACGATCTTGAACTGGTTCTCCACCTCGGAGACACGGTCGCCGGAGATGGCGGCCATGACAGTCTTCTCAAAGCCGAGCTTCTCGTAGTAGCCGTAGTAGGCACTGTTGACGTCGGCAGCACCGCCCTCGCGGTCTCCGGAGGCGGCCTTGTCCACGCCGGAGTCGATCAGCTCGTTCATCTCGGCGGCGACCTGAGTCCAGGTGCGCTCGCCGCGTCCCTCATTGACCCGGGTCTTGTTGGCCTGGATCTCGGCCCGCTCGGTGGCGATGGTGGCGGCCTGATTGGCGGCGTAGCTACGTGGGTCGGCCAGGTCGGCCAGATCATCGAGTTGGGCGGTGGTATCGGTAAGGGAGTCGGATAGCGCCGTGATGCCGGAGCTGATGGTCTGTGCGTTGCCTGTGGAGTAGGCGGCCCGACGCAGGTCGTTGAAGGCCTGCCGTTGCTGGGTGACGACGTCGGCGCCGAGATTGTCGGTGGTGACGACCTGAAGGTTGGAGGCGACGTACCCGGAGTTGTAGGCGCGCTGGAAGGCGGCGGCGGCTCCGGAGGTGTCGCCCGAGGCGTAGGAGTCGGACGCGGCGGTGAGCTGCGCGGCGATGGCCTGCGCCACGGCGCTCCAGGAGTCATAGTCCGTGTCGGACTCGGCCGCCCGGGCCGTCGACCAGGGCCCGGAGACCACTCCCATCAGCAGCAGTAATACCGCTCCGAGCGCGACGCCGGCGCGCACCGGCTGGGGCATGGAGCGGGACTGTACCGAGGCGTGGGACATGCGGACGGGTTCCTTCACGTGCTGTAGGCGTCGGCCGGCGCTCCCTCTGAATAGGTAAGGCAGACCTGTATCCAAAAGAGTAGGCTCACTTATTTGGTCACGTCAAAACCGGTCGCATCGAGACCTGACGGGCAGTCATGATCGGATGGTCTGCATTGATCCAGGTCAGGGAGGGGATATGTGCGCACTGGAGGCCCCCGGCGGGCTCACGCAGGCCTGGCACTTCGAGGCCACCGGCTGCCGGTGGGTGGTCTATACCCGCTCTCCCCTGCCCGACACGCTGCGCGAAAAGGTCACGGCGCGCGTGGACGCCTTCGAAGATGTCTGGTCGCGCTTCCGCACCGGGTCGTTGATGCGCCGTGCGGCTGCCGTGCGGGTCAGTCACGGGCCGGGCGGCGGGCGAATCGTCCGGGGACGGCACGGCGAGGTCGTACTTGAGCTGCCACCCGGATCTGCGGCGCTGCTCGACCTGTACGACCGGCTGCACGGCGCCACCGACGGACGCATCGACCCTCTTGCCGGCGCAGATCTGGTAGCGCTCGGCTATGACGCCGAATACAGCTTCGTGGTGCGCGACGGCGCCGTCCACAGGCTCGGGGCCGACCATGGGCGGCCCACCTGGGCGGACACCGCCCGCCACGATGGCGACAGGCTAGTGCTGCACGAGCCGGTGCTGATCGACGTCGGCGCCGCCGGGAAGGGTTTCCTGGCCGACCTGCTGGCCGCCTGGCTGCGGGAGGATGGCCGCGACGAGTACTTGATTGACGCCGACGGCGACCTGCTGGTGCACTGCTCCGAGCCGGTGCGCATCGGCCTGGAACGGCCCGGGGCGGCGAGCGGGGGTGAAGGCGAGGTGGTCGGCGTCGTCGAGCTTGCCAATGGGGCGGTGTGTGCCTCGGGCGTCTCCCGCCGCACCTGGGGACCGGGACTGCACCACATCCTGGATGCGCACACGGGCCTGCCGATACAGGGGATGAACGCCGTCATCGCGACCTGGGCGGTTGCGGGCAGCTGCGCCGAGGCGGACGGACTGGCCACGGCGCTGTTCGTGAGCGATCCCGCGGCCCTGGCGGCTGCGGGCTTCGACTATGACTTCGCCCTGCTGCGCGCCGACGGCTCCGCCGCCGTCTCCCGCACCTGGCACGACCTGCCCGCGGAACTCTTCACCTCCTCCTCCCCCCGCCGAGATCGGTAGACGTTACGTACCGAGATCGGTGGCAGTCCTCTGCCGAGATCAGTAGCCGGGCGTCCATCCGGCTTACGCGACGGCGCTAACAGCGATGCGCAACCACCAAGCGTTCATTCACAGCGATTAGACAAGGCTGCACTCGCCACATAAGGTATATCTATCATTGAGGAAACATTGAAAGGAGACCTTTGTGTCGCTCGCCTTCCCGCACAGCAAGCGTGTCATCCTGCCTCTGGCTGGCATAACCGCGATCCTGCTCATCGCCGCTCTAGCCATTTTCAAACCCTGGCTCCTATTCATTGACAAGACCGTCAACGACGCGCTACCGCCAGCAGCCGCTACAGCACCAGATACACCGCAATCGGACGCTCCCGACCCGGGTCTGCAAACGCAGTCCCAGCCCGCCGCCCCCACCGTCGTGGCTACCGGCTCCTTCGTATCCCACGAGCACGAGACGAGCGGCACGGCGACCATCTACAGGTTGCCGGACGGGAGCCACCAACTTGCGTTGGCCGACCTGATGACTTCTAACGGACCAGATGTCCACGTGTGGTTAAGCGCAGGACCCGTGGTCGAGGGTACGGGCGGATGGCACACGGCAGCCGATCACGATCACCTCGACGTCTCTACTCTAAAGGGGAACAAAGGCAACCAGCTGTACGACTTGCCCTCGGATATCGACCTGACGACCTGGAAGTCCGTGGTCCTCTGGTGCGAAGACTTCAGCGTGTCATTCGGAGCAGCCGCTCTGACTGCCAGTGCTTGAAAGTTACCGGACTATTGACATATAGGGCTGTGGTGGCGCCGTGTCTTCACTTGGTGGCGCCACGCGACGGCCACAACCGGCGGCTCGGCGGCCGTCCCCCACGCCTTCCGCACCCTGCCTGCCGAACTATTCACCGCCCCCCGCCGAGATCGGTTGAACTTACGTACCGAAATCGGTCGGCGGTCGAGGATCACGCCGCAGGCAGTCCTGCACGGCCGCCACGATCTGCTCGTCGGTGAGCGCGAGCCCCCGCATTCCGGCGACGCAGTACGCCGCGAGTTCGGCCGCACTGCGCCCGCCCACGGCCGCGGGCGGCGCGACGATCGTGCCGGTGCGCCGGTTGGTGCGGACCAGGCCGGCCTGTTCGAGTTCTCGGTAGGCCCGGGCAACCGTCCCCGGAGCGACCCCGAGGTCCGCTGCGAGCCGACGTACCGAGGGCAGCCTCGTCCCGACGTCGAGATCCCCGGCGACGATCTGCGCCCTCAACTGGTCCCGGATCTGCTCGAAGGGGGGTGTCCGCCCGGAGGCGTCGACCGTCAGCACGCCCGCCCCTCCTGCGCAGGCCCCGAGAGGTCATGGTCGCGCCACAGCCCCAGGGAGGGGTTGCGCACCCGCCGTCCGCGCTGCCACGGCACGAGAATCGCCGCCCAGCAGGCGAGCCCCACAAGAAGGGCGGCCAGCCCCAGGAGCGCGGTCAGCTCCATGCCCCGGGCACGCACCTCCGGGGCGATCAGCCACGTGGCAGAGGTCCCGAGAATGATCAGGGTCGCCAGGAGCCCGGTGCCAACAACCACGTCGAGCACTCCCCTGACGGCGCCCGAGCGCAGCGCATCATCCCAGGCGAGCTCGAGGTCGCCGTGTGCCCGCTGGGGACGATCGGCCAGGACCGCTGCGAGCCGCAGGCAGAGCATATCCGCGACTCCCACACACGCCCCCGCGCCGATGACTGCCGCGAGCACCAGCCACCCGCCGTCCGGGCGCAGCGGGGTCAGCACCCACACGCCCAGGGCGGCGATGCAGGCGAAAGCGGTGGACAGGACCGCAAGGAGCGCCGCACGACGGTCCCAGCGGTCGCAGTAATCCCTCCACGTCGTGGCCCGGGCGCGGGCCACCCGGGGTGCGGCTGGGAGAGGATCGACCACCTCCCGCATCAGGCCGATGATCGCGCCGGTCGCATGCCCAAGAGCAGTGGCCAGGAGCGTGATGAGCGGTACGAGGTGGACGGCGCCGAACGCCTGGACCGCCGCGGCCATCGCGACACCCGCTGCCCAGCCGCCCCAGCCCCAGGCGACGGCGGTATGCGACCGCAGATGCAGGCGCGAGAGCAGCTGCTGCCGCAGGTCGGGCGGCAGCACGAGCCCCTGTCCGGCGAGGTACTCCTCGGTGTGTTGATCCCGGCCGGAGCCGTCCCGGAGTGCGCTCGCGGCGGGCAGCTGGAATACGACGGCGGCCACGAGCACCCAAACGACGAATGTCGACATCACCGACCTCTCACTCAGTGTACCAACACACTCAGTGTGTCAGTACACCGCCTGACTGTCAACTCCCACGGGTCCACCCAGCGACTCCGAGTCGCTCACGATGCGCGCCCTCAAAGCATCACTATTCGTGATCGCGAAGCGGTGCAGACGACCTACCTCATGCCATGCGCCCCGGGACGGAGCGTCGGCATACCAATGGCCACGGGCGCCGCATCCGGCTCGGGCTCGGCGTGGGATTCACGGCGACGGCGCTCCCAGGCATCCCCGGCCCGGGTGCGCCGCACCTCGAACAGGGCGGGGCCGCCGTCCAGCCAGATGCGGTCCCCGGCACCTCGGCCCGCACCATCCACGGCCGCCCCATCGGCCGCGACGCCGCAGCGGGCGGAATCGGCAATGAGGTTGTGGGGGGCGCCGTGCGTGACGCGGACGATGAGCATGTCTCCGGGCCGCGGGGCGCCGGCGGCGTAGTCGTCTGCCGCCAGCCCGACCGGCAGGGCGGCGTGCACCAGGCGGTTGTCGGCGGCGCGCCCGGAGATGCGTGCCGTGGCCCGGTCGCGGCGGCCCTCGCCCTCGGCCACGAGGATCTCGACGATGCGCCCCTCCTGACGCTCGTTCTCCTCCCGGGTGATGCGCCGCACCAGTTCGTCCAGACGGGCGTAGCGCTCCTTGACCACCTCGATCGGCACCTGGTCGGGCATGCCCGCGGCCGGGGTGCCCGGGCGTGGGGAGAACTCGAAGGTGAAGGCGGAGGCGAAGCGGGCCTGCTCCACGACGTCGAGGGTCGCCTGGAAATCCGCCTCGGTCTCGCCGGGGAAGCCGACGATCAGGTCGGTGGTGATGGCGGCCTGCGGCATCCGGTCGCGCACGCGCTCGAGGATGTCGAGGAACCGGCGGGTTCGGTAGGAGCGGCGCATGGCCCGCAGGACCCGGTCCGATCCGGATTGCAGCGGCATGTGCAGGCTCGGCATGACCGCGGGCGTGTCGGCCATGGCGTCGATGACGTCGTCGGTGAAGGCCGCCGGGTGCGGGCTGGTGAAGCGCACCCGCTCAATGCCCTCCACGCTCCCGGCCGCGCGCAGCAGGCCGGCGAAGGCGCCACGCTCACCGAAGCCGACACCGTAGGAGTTGACGTTCTGCCCCAGCAGGGTGACCTCGATGGCCCCCTGGGCGGCGACGGCCTGGACCTCGGCCAGGATGTCACCGGGGCGCCGGTCGCGCTGCTTGCCGCGCAGGGAGGGGACGATGCAGAAGGTACAGGTGTTGTTGCAGCCCACCGCGATGGACACCCAGGCGGCGTAGGGCGACTCACGCCGGGTCGGCAGAGTGGAGGGGAAGACCTTCAGGGACTCCTCGATCTCGACGGCGGCCTCGGCGTTGTGGCGGGCGCGGTCCAGCAGTGCGGGTAGCACATCGATGTTGTGGGTGCCGAAGACGACGTCGACCCACGGGGCCTTCTCGACGATCCCCTCCCCCATCTGCTGGGCCAGGCAGCCGGCCACGGCGATCTGCATGCCGGGGCGCTCCCGCTTGACTGCGGCCAGCTGACCGAGGTTGCCGAACAGGCGGGTGGCGGCGTTCTCCCGCACGGAGCAGGTATTGATGATGACGACGTCCGCACCGCCGTCACCGGCCGCGGTAGCACGCGCCGCCACCTCGGGAACGTCCTCGGCGCGGCGGTATCCCGCCTGCTCCAGCAGGCCCGCCATATGCTCGGAGTCGTGAACATTCATCTGGCAGCCGAGCGTGCGCACGTGGTAGGTGCGGGGAGGGTCCGCGCCCCATGACCGTTTGTTGGAGGAGGCGGTGCTGCCAATCGTCTCGATCGTAGTCATCCCGCGAAGTGTAGGCCTGATCAGCGCTCTGAACGACGTCCGTGTTGGCAGCCACAGAGCCGTCGCGGCGCCACGGATCTCCTCTCCTGGGATAGTGGAGGACTCAGCCGCGCCGCTGGGCCAGGCGGGCGTCGTGCTCCGCGGCAGCGGCGAAGGCGGCACCGGGTGCGGCCACCGATCCGAAGCTGGCCAAGTCGCGGCGGAAGACGACGGCCGCGAACCAGTCCATCATGATCCGCACCTTCCGGTTGAGAGTGGGCATGGCATAGACGTGATAGCCGCGGTGAGCGGTCCAGGCCGGAATGCCACGCAGGTTGTGCCCCATGATGCGGGCCACCCCCTTGCCGATGCCGAGAGAGGCGACGGTGCCGAGGTTCTCGTGCCGGTAAACGGACAGCTGCGGCTGCCCGTCGGCATCGGCCGTCAGAGTCTTCACCAGGTTGTCGGCCAAGACCTTGGCCTGACGGACCGCGTGCTGAGCGGTGGGTGCACAGGTGGCCTCCGGATCGTCGCCGGCCAGGTCGGGCACGGCCGCACAGTCGCCTGCGGCCCAGGCACCATCCACGACCACGCCCTCACGGGCCACCTGCAATGTGGGCAGGGCGGTGACGCGGCCGCGCCCCTCAATGGGCAGGTCCGAGTCGGCCAGCACCGGGGCCGCCTTTACCCCTGCGGTCCACACAATGGTGTCGGCGTCGAACTCGGTGCCGTCGGACAGGACCACGTGTCCGTCGACGCAGGAGTTCAAGAAGGTGGATAGCCGCACGTCGATGTCGCGCTCCCGCAGTTGCTGCAGGCCGTAGCCGGACAGCTCCTCGGTGAGTTCGGGCAGGATGCGGCGGGTGCCTTCTACCAGCACGAAGTGCACATCGCTCTGTTCGATGCTTGGGATCTTGGCCACAGCGGCGCGGGCCATGTCCTCCAACTCGGCGATCGCCTCCACGCCGGCGAAACCGCCGCCCACGAATACGAACGTGAGCAGGCGCCGACGCCGGTCGTGATCCCAGGTGGAGGCGGCCTCTTCGATGCGGGAGAGCACTCGGTTGCGCAGAGCGAGCGCCTCCTCCACCTGCTTGAAGCCCAGGGCCTGCTCGGCCAGACCGGGAATGGGCAGGGTACGTGCCTCGGCACCCAGGGCGAGCACTAGGTGGTCATAGGTCAGTGGATAGGGCTCGGGGGTGATTCTGGTGGACTCGGGTATGGGGGGCGTGACGGTGACGCTGCGGTGTGCGTGGTCGATGTCTGTGACTGAACCGGTCAGGATGGTGATGCCGTCCAGGCCGCGACGGTGGGAGGCGACCACATGCCGCGGCTGGATGGAACCGGCGGCGACCTCAGGCAAGAAGGGTTGGTAGGTCATGTACGGGCGCGGATCGACGACGGCGATCTCCACCTCATCGGTATTCAGCCGTTTACGCAGCTCCCGAGCTGCGATGAAGCCGACGTAACCGCCGCCGGCAATGAGCACACGGGGCGGACGGTGACGCCTATCGCCCAGAGGAACCGGGGGCACATGCAGGCGCCTCGGTCGAGCGGTCAGGGCGATCGCGGCACCTGCGGCAAGTCCGGCGGAGGTGAGGATGATGGCGACGGGACGTCTCATAGCGCAAATGTAAGGGTTGCCTTATGTAAGGAGGAAGCGGCGTGGGAATCATTTCCGATGATTCGCCTCACACCCCCACCGCCTTAGAGGCAACACCTCCCCCACGACCTCAGAGGCCGAAGCCTCAGCCAGCCGCTCCACCTACGGCACGCAGACCCCGCTGGCGGGCCAAGACCTCGGCGCGTCAGGTTTAACCGCCACCACGCTCAGCCTTAAAGCCGAACCAGACACGCTCCGCCCCGATGAGCTCGGCGGAGGGAGAGTTCTCGCTCAGCGACATCTCCCAGTGGCACGGCACACCGCTGTCCGCCGTCACCAACAAGCAGGACGACAGCAACAACATCGTTCAACTCGGCTCTGCAGAGCTGCTCACCACCGATGTGAGAATCGCCGGCGAGTTCTTAAGCCGACAGCCTGCTACTCAGCTCCAAGTTGACGTATACGACTATCGCGACCTGCTGATCCCACAGGACTGAGGCCAGGCGCGCAGGCGCTTCAGCTCACCCGACCGCCGACTCTCCGGCCCGACTAGCCGCTTCAGCGACAACCGAGCGGGCTAAGCGCCCCAGTCATTTGCCGACGCAGCCTCCGCAGCCCCGCCGACAAGGGCGTTGCCGACGTCCTCCTCCGCCAGCGCCCGATCGACGGCGCGGGCGGCGACACCGGCGGAGTATCCCTTGCGGCCCAGCGCAGCCAAGGCCCGCCGACGGCGCACAGCCGTCTCCAGCCCCCGGCCGACCGCCAGACGTTTACGGGCCAGCGCCAAGGCGGCAGTCTCCTCGTCCTCTCCGTCGATCTGCGCCAGCGCGGCCCGGATGTGCTCTTCACCCAGACCCTTACGGCGCAGTTCATCCGCAATGGCTCGCCGGGCAGCTCCCTTCTCTGCGAAGCGGGTGCGCGCCAGGCGGGCGGCGTAAGCGGCGTCGTCTATCACTCCCGCCGCTTCCAGGCGATCCAGGACCTCCCGGGCGACAGCCGGATCGACCTCCTTGCGCTCCAGCAAGTGCGCCAGCGCAGCGCGCGGAGCAGCGGAGCGGTCGAGGCGGCGCAGCACGACGTCTCGGGCCGCCTCAACCTGCTCGGTGTGAGCGTCAGGGGTCAGCCAGGGCATCAGAAACCGCCGGCATCCTCACCGAACATCGCATCGGCCTCCTCAGCCGCTGGGGCCTTCTTCTTACGTCCACCGGTCTTGGACGCGGCAGAGCCCTTCACCGGTGTGGGGCGGGCGGCCTTCTCCGCCGCGGCCTTGTCCGCCGCGGCCTCACGGGCCTCGCGACCGGGTTCGCCGATGCCGAGGGCGGCCAGAATCTTGTGCTCGATCTCATCAGCCAGCTCGGGGTTGTCCTTGAGGAACGCCCGGGCGTTCTCCTTGCCCTGACCGAGCTGGTCGGTGCCGTAGGTGAACCAGGCGCCGGACTTGCGCACAATGCCGTTCTCCACGCCCAGATCGATAATGCCCCCCTCGCGGGAGATCCCGCGGCCGTACAGGATGTCGAACTCGGCCTGCTTGAAGGGAGGAGCCATCTTGTTCTTGACGACCTTGGCGCGGGTGCGGTTGCCGACCGGCTGATCGCCGTCCTTGAGGGTCTGGATCCGACGCACGTCAATGCGCACCGATGCATAGAACTTCAGAGCCTTGCCGCCGGTGGTGGTCTCGGGATTGCCGAAGAAGACGCCGATCTTCTCGCGCAGTTGGTTGATGAAGATGGCGGTGGTGCCGGTTGAGGACAGTGCGCCGGTGATCTTGCGCAACGCCTGACTCATCAGCCGGGCCTGCAGACCGACGTGCGAATCTCCCATCTCCCCTTCGATCTCCGCCTTAGGCACGAGGGCCGCAACGGAGTCAATAACGATGATGTCCAGCCCACCGGAGCGGATGAGCATGTCGGCGATCTCCAGGGCCTGCTCTCCGGTATCCGGCTGGGAGACCAGCAGATTGTCGGTGTCCACCCCCAGGGCCTTGGCGTAGACAGGGTCGAGGGCATGTTCGGCATCGATGAAGGCGGCATTGCCACCGGCCTTCTGAGCACTGGCGACCGCATGCAGGGCAACCGTGGTCTTGCCGGAGGACTCGGGCCCGTAGATCTCCACGATGCGGCCGCGGGGCAGGCCGCCCACCCCGAGGGCGACGTCGAGCGCAACGGAGCCGGTGGGAATGACCGAGACAGGCGGTCTGACATCCTCGCCGAGCCGCATGACCGAACCCTTGCCGAAGGACTTGTCGATCTGGGCGAGAGCGGTGGCCAGGGCCTTGGAACGGTCCTGCGTCTGGGTTGCGGTGGGCATTGTTGTTCCTCTGTTCTCATGCGGCTCGCCGCCGCGGTGGATACGGCTGGTCCTGTAGTGAGCGTCCCTCTCCGGGGCTCACGAGCGACGTTATGCCGGACCACTGACATGTTTCACGATCCCTTGACCATCCCTGTGGATGAGGGGTGCACGAGCGTCGCCTGTGGACCACAGTAGGCGAACAACTGTTCGAATGCGAGCGGTGTTCAACGCGTGTCGCGACGGCGCCCGCGCAGGTCATCGCGGAACACCCAGCGGTCCGCTTCACTGCGGTCGGTGTCATCACACAGGGCATGCCAAACCTCACGCGGCGGCACGCCCGCGTCCAATGCCTCGACACTGGTGCGACCAATGCCGGTAAGGACCAGATCCTGCGCCAACGAGCGGCCGTAGGTGGAGCCGAACACCGTGTCGACGGCGCGCCAAAACTCCGAGTGCTTCATGAGAATCCTCACGGTAGTAACAGACGGCAGAGGACGCTTGAGCCGCCGGCGTGACGCGGACGCTCCGACGTGACCTCGGGCGCACGTCCTGGAACCGGTCCGGCCGGTGCGTGCGGTCGGGAAGTATGGCTCCGCTCCCCTCCGCGGCACAACCGTGCCCGGATGTCGGCCACCGGGGCGGTCGACATCCGGGCACGATTAGGAAGCGTTCGATTCAAAGGCAGGAGCAGTGCCAGCGCCGTGTCTCAGCGGAGAGTCAAGCCCTGCTGCTGGCGGACGAGCTCGTCCGGGATCGTATCGGGCACGGCCACACCCTCAGCAACGGCAATGCGATCAGAGACTTCGCGCAGTACCGCCGACAAGGGGGCGTCGAGTGCCTGACAGATGGAGGCCAGCAGTTCGGAGGAGGCCTCCTTCTGACCACGTTCAACCTCCGAGAGGTAGCCGAGGGAGACCCTGGCCTGACCGGAGACCTCACGCAGGGTGCGCCCCTGGTGCTGACGCACCGAACGAAGCACCTCGCCGATCTCGCGACGCAGGAGGATGTTCTCATGCTTGTTCGCCCTGGCCTCCACGACGGCGCCCTGCCCCGCCGCGGAGGCTTGCCGCATCGGTGCACGTCCAACCGGGCGCGCAGGGCGGGTAGTGCGGGGGTGAGTCACGTTGTTCATCGTGTGGCACAACCATTCATCCGGCGGTTTCATTCCCGCCGCCGGCAGAACCTCCACCGGCGGCACTGTTCAGATCTTTGCGGAGAAGTCTGGAAGTAACCTGGAGGTCGCGTCGGGATCTCCCAAGTCGACAATTCAGGTCGCCGCCGACGTCATTCTGAGCCCGCCTCAGGGTCCGCCCCAGGCCCCGGTACGGCCTCAAGCAGGGCACCGGCGAGAGCCAGCACCGCCGTAGTGGCGCCGTCACGCACGGCATCCCGGTCCCCGGACAGGTGCAGTTCACGGGCCAGTGTCCCCCAGGGGGAGGCAACGGCCACGTGCACGGTGCCGGCCTGATGCCCGTCGGCCGCACCCGGACCGGCCACTCCGGTAGTCGCCAGCCCCAGGTCCGCATCCATGAGCCGGACCACACCTGCCGCCATCTGCTTGGCGACTTCGCCGTCGACCGGGCCGGTTGCGTCCAGACACTCCGAGTCGACGCCGAGCACCTGCTTCTTGACACGGGTGGCGTAGGCCACCACTGCGCCAACGACGACGGCGGATGCCCCGGGCACGCTTACCAGCGTGGAGGCGACCTCACCGCCGGTGAGAGACTCGGCCACCGCCAGAGTGAGGTTCCTCTCCTCCGCCTTGGCCAGCAGGAAACGGGCTGCCTCCACCAGTGTGTTGCGGCCGACGTCCGACGCGGACGGCCTGGCCCCGACCTGCTCCGCCGATGCCGTCATGCAGTCTCCTTAGTGCGTGCGATCCGCCGTGCTTGGAGCACGTAGTCCACCCCGGTGACGACGGTGACCACCAGGGCGGCTCCAATGGCTGCGTAGGCGATCATCATGAGCACGGCGACCGCCGGCTCCGGCAGGAACAGCGCCCAGGGCACGAGCAGACCGATAATCCCCGTCATCTGCAGCACCGTCTTGAGCTTGCCACCCCGGGAGGCGGCCATGACGGCGCGGCGCAGCATGAAGAAACGCAGCACCGTGATGCCCAGTTCCCGCACGATAATGGTGATCGTCACCCACCACCACAAGTGGCCGTCCAAGGACAGCAGTACGAAGGCGGACAGTGTCAGCGCCTTGTCGGCGATGGGGTCTGCGATCTTACCGAAACTGGTGATCAAGCCCAGGGAGCGGGCCAGCTGTCCATCCAACTTGTCCGTTATGGCCGCCACGATGAAAACGACTGTGGCGCCCAGACGCACCGGCTCACCGCTCTGGAGCATCAGCCAGATGAAGACGGGCACCAGTATGAGCCTCAGCACCGTCAACGCGTTGGCAACGTTGAGCAGCGGAGCACTTCGCTCCTGCGCAATGGGAGTCTTCGCAGTCATCACGGCAAGCCTACTTCGCCTGAGCCCGCTCATGCAGCACGTGCTACACCAAGACCCTGCGCCGGGTACGACGCGCACGGCATCTCACCAAGAGGCGCCGCGGCCGGTCAGGCTCCAGGCATCCTCGGAGTCCTCCTCGGCGGCCAGATCATCCCAGGACTCCGACTCTCCCGAGCCCCGCTCCGCCTCCAACGGGTCGTTGCCGTAGCGGTCGGTGAGCGTGGTCGTGGCGACGGCGTCGGCCGTGGACGCAGCGGTGTCGTCCACGCCGCCCTCGTCAGGCTCGGCGTCGGCATCCTCAGCACCGGGGGCTGATCCCTCGCCCTTGATCCAGGCGAGGGTCTCCTCCAGCTGCTCCGGCTGAACCAGCACCTCACGGGCCTTGGACCCCTCAGAGGGGCCGACGACCTCCCGGGTCTCGAGCAGGTCCATGAGCCGGCCCGCCTTGGCAAAGCCGACCCGCAGCTTGCGCTGGAGCATGGAGGTGGAGCCGAACTGGCTGGTGATGATCAGTTCGGCGGCCTGCAGCAGCAGGTCCATGTCGTCGCCGATCTCCTCATCAATCTGCTTCTTGACCTCCGGGACGATCACGTCCTCGCGGTAGTCGGGCTGCAGCTGGCCCTTGACGTGGTCGACGACGGCACGGATTTCAGACTCCGTGACCCAGGAGCCCTGCACGCGCACGGGGGCGGAGGCACCGGGGCCCAGGTAGAGGGCGTCTCCCTGGCCGGTGAGAGTCTCAGCGCCGTTCTGGTCGAGGATGACGCGCGAGTCCAGCTGCGAGGCGGTGGCGAAGGCCAGCCGGGAGGGCACGTTGGACTTGATCAGCCCAGTCACCACCTGCGCGACCGGCCGCTGCGTGGCGAGCACCAGATGGATGCCGGCTGCGCGGGCCAGCTGGGTGATGCGCTGAATGGAGGCCTCGACGTCCTTGGGCGCGGTCATCATCAGGTCCGCCAGCTCATCGACCACCACCAACAGGTAGGGGTATGGGGCGATCACGCGTTGGGATCCGGGCAGGGGCTGCACCTCGCCGGCACGCACCGCCCTGTTGAAGTCGTCGATGTGTTTGAAACCGAAGGAGGCCAGGTCGTCGTAGCGGGCGTCCATCTCCCGCACCACCCATTCCAGGGCCTCGGCGGCCTTCTTCGGGGAGGTGATGATGGGGGTGATCAGGTGTGGAATGCCCTCGTAGATGGTCAGTTCCACCCGTTTGGGGTCCACCAGCACCATGCGGACCTCCTCGGGCGTGGCCCGCATCATGATGGAGGTGATCATGGAGTTGACGAAGGAGGACTTTCCGGAGCCGGTCTGGCCGGCGACCAGCAGGTGGGGCGTCTTGGCCAGGTTAGTGACCACGTAGTCGCCCTCGACGTCCTTGCCCAGACCCACCACCAGCGGGTGGGCCTGCTTCTTGGCGGCCTGGGAACGCAGCACGTCACCGAGCTTGACCATCTCCCGGTCGGAGTTGGGGATCTCCACGCCGATGGCGCTCTTGCCGGGGATCGGGGTGAGCAGGCGGATCTCATCCGAGCCCACCGCGTAGGCGATGTTCTTGGCCTGGCCGGTCACCCGGGACACGTTCACCCCGCGACCCAGGTGCACCTCGTAGCGGGTGACCTGGGGACCGCGCGTGTAGCCGGTGACGGTGGCATCCACACCGAACTCGGTGAACACGTCCTGAAGCCGGTTAACGATGGCGTCGTTTGCGTCAGTGCGGGTGGCATGACCGTGGCCGGGCTCCAGCAGCGATTCCTCGGGCAGCCGGTAAGTGGACCCGTCGGGCAGTTCCATCTGCGCCAAGGCGATGGCGTCGGCGAAGTCCTGCTCGTCCGCGACGACGGGAGTCTCCTCGGTGGCGGCGTCGGGCTCCGCGCGAGTGGCGGGCGCCGCCGCGTCACCCGGCGTCGGCGACGACTTGCCCCTGCCCGCGGCCTTCGCGGCCTTGGTGGCATTGGACGTCTTGGAGGTCTTGGGACGTCGTGCGGGGGCGGCCTGCGCGTCGGCGTCGAGGGGGACGTCGACCTGCGGGTCCGGGAGCACGCTCGTAACCGCGTCACTGGGAGTGGGTTCGGCGTGGTTCCGGGTCCGCTTGCGACGGCCGCTGCCCCGGGGGCGCTTATCGGTCTCGAGGGCGGTGCGGAAGGGCTCGTCGCCGTCGTAGGCCTCCAGACGGACAGTGGGGGCGTCATCCGTTCCGGCCACGGCACGGCGCACGCGCCCCAGGGTGCGGGTGGCGAGGTTCGGGGCGGCGTCATCGTCCCCGGCCCCGCGGCGCTCGGCCAGGAGCTCGCGAATCTCGGCCACCGTCTTGCCGGAGACGACCAGTGCGGAGAAGGCGATCAGCAGGATGAACAGAATGACGGCGCCCACCGCGCTGAACAGGGTCGCCAGGGGGTAGCCGACCACCCATCCCAGCAGTCCACCGGCCTCCTCCAGAGGAGCGATCCCGTAGTCGAGGGAGGGGTTGCCGGAGCTGACGTGGATGATGCCGGCCACCCCGGTGAGCACTCCCAGGCAGCCGACTCCCACACGTACCGGAGTGCCGGAGAAGGTGTGGGCACGCAACATCGCCACGCCCAGGGCCGCTAACAGCAGGGGCACGGCTATGCCGAGCACCCCGAGGGGGCCGGCGGCGATGTGATGCAGCACGCCGCCGGCGGCGCCGGAGATGCCGAACCACTCGCGCAGGCCGATCACTACTGCGAGTGCCAGCACGACGAAGGCCCAGCCGGTGCGGCGGTAGCGTCCACCGGAGGGTCGGGAGGGGGACGGCGAGGTCTTGGTGCGAGGGTTGGCCATGATGCTTGCAACGCTACCCGTGTGCCCACGGGACGGCGGGCCTGCCACGCCGAATCACTCACTCAGGAACGCGTCTATCTCGTCTCGCCGAGGAGCGCGCGCCGGTCCGATTCGACTGACGGCCTCCGCGGCGGCGGCGTTGGCGCGGCGCGCCGCGGCAACGACATCAAGCCCGTCCATGAGTCCGACCACCAGCACACCGGTGTGGGTATCGCCGGCGCCGGTGGTGTCCACCACATCGCGGGCGAAGCCGGGCACTTCAATGCGATCGCCGCCGACGGGCCACATGACACAGCCGTGCACGCCGGTGCGGCGCACCAGCAGGCCGTCGGGGCAGTCGCGGCGCAGTGCCTCGGGGCTGCCCAGCCGGGCGGTCAGCTGGGTGATCTCGAAGTGGTTGCCCGTAAGCAGTGTGGTGCGGCGCAGGATGGGCAGCAGCACATGGTCGGGGATCTCCGGCTGCACCGGCCCCAGGTCGACGACCAGCCCCACGCCGTCGGGCAGCCGCAACAACCAGGAGGCCAACACATCGCGGCTGGAGCGGTGCACCAGGTCGTAACCAGTGGCGTAGACCCAGTCTCCCGCCTGAAGTTCCAGCCGTTGGAGATCCTCCAACTGGGGCTCGGCCTCCACACCCTCGGTGGTGATGAAGGTGCGTCGCCCACTGGGCTCAATCAGGGTCGTGCAAGTGCCGATGTCACCGACCAGTTCTTCCACGAGCAACTCGACACCGTCGTGCATCATGGTCTCGCGCACCTGGGCCGAGTTGGGCCCGGTGCCCAGGGTGGCGGCAAGGGCCGCGGGCAGCCCCTGGCGGGCGACGGCGGATACGACGGTGTAGCCGCCACCCACGGTCGGTCCTGCCGAGGTGGCGGTGACGGCGCCCCCGGGTGCCGGGACTCGCTCGACGTGCAGAGGCAGGTCAATCAGAACAGATCCGGTGGAGATGAAGCAGGCGGGGCGACGCATGGCCCTGTGCCCGTTCCCCTTACTGATGAGCGTGCTGCGCAGGGCGTTCATGCTTCGATTACCACGGGAACAATCATGGGACGACGGCGCAGGCGGCGGCCGATCCATCGACCCAGGGTGCGGCGCATGGCCTGCTGCAGGGAGTGGGCGTCGGCATTGCCCTTGTCCAGAGCGTCGGCAAGCGCCTTCGTGACGTCCGGCAGGACCTCGTCGAACACGGAGTCGTCCTCGGCCACGCCCCGGGCCTGAATATCCGGACCGGCCAGGATGGTGCCGGTGGAGGTCTCCACGACGGCATACACGGAGACGAAGCCCTCCTCTGCGAGGATGCGCCGATCCTTGAGCTCGGTCTCGTCGATCTCGCCGACCGAGGAGCCGTCCACGTACACGTAGCCGCAGGGGACGGAACCGGCGATACGGGCCCGGCCGTCGGTCAGGTCCACCACCACGCCGTCCTCGCACAGCATCACCCGGCTTGGAGCCACCCCGGTCTTGACCGCTAGCGCCCCATTGGCCACCAGGTGGCGAATCTCACCGTGTATCGGCATGACGTTGCGAGGGCCGACGATGTTGTACACATGCAGCAGCTCCTCGGAGGAGGCGTGTCCGGACACGTGCACCTTGGCATTGCCCTGGTGGACCACGCGCGCCCCCAGACGCATGAGCTGGTTGATAACCCGGTTCACGGAGTTCTCGTTTCCGGGAATCAGGGATGAGGCGAAGATGACCGTGTCTCCGGGTTCCACTGTGACGGAGCGGTGCTCGCCGTGCGCCATGCGCGACAGGGCCGCCATGGGCTCGCCCTGGGAGCCGGTGACCATCAGGACTCGTTCCTCGGGCGGCAGGGAGGTCAAATCCCGAGCGTTGATCAGTACCCCTGCGGGGACCTTCAGGAAACCTCGTTCCGCCGCGATACCCATGTTGCGCACCATGGAGCGGCCGATCAAGGCCACCCGCCGACCGTGAAGGGCGGCGGCATCGAGCACCTGCTGCACCCGGTGCACATGGCTGGCGAAGGACGCCACGATGATCTGCTGGTCGGACTCGGCGAAGACGCCGTCCAGGACCGGGCCGATCTGGTTCTCATGCCCGATCATGCCCGGAACCTCGGCGTTGGTGGAGTCGACGCAGAACAGGTCCACGCCCTCATCGCCGAAGCGAGCGAAGGAGCGCAGGTCGGTGATGCGCCCGTCGATGGGCAGGGAATCGATCTTGAAGTCGCCGGTGATGAGCGCCGATCCCGCCGAGGTGCGGATCATGACCGCCATGGCGTCCGGAATCGAGTGGTTGACCGCTACGAACTCCAGGTCGAAGGGGCCGTATGAGACCTCCTCATGCTCGGAGACGACACGCATAACCGGGTGAAGGCGATGCTCGGAGAGCTTGGCGGACACGAAGGCGAGGGTGAGGTCGGAACCGATCAGCGGGATGTCTTCGCGCAGTCGTAGCAGGTAGGGCACGCCGCCGATGTGGTCCTCATGACCGTGGGTGAGCACCATCGCGACCACGTCGTCGAGACGGTCCTCGATGTAGGTGAAGTCGGGCAGGATGAGGTCGACGCCAGGCTGGTCCTCCTCGGGGAAGAGCACACCGCAGTCCACGATGAGCAGTTTGCCCTCGACTTCGAACACGGTCATGTTGCGCCCGACCTCGCCGAGGCCTCCCAGGGGGACGACGCGCATCGCTCCGTCGGGGAGCGGGCCGGGGGCGGAGAGCTTGGGGAAGTTGGTCACGGCGGCGAGTGTAGCCACTTACGCGGCCGAGGGGAGGCATCGGGGAGTCACTCGCGACTGCCGAAACGATCCCGGATCGGGGGTCGAACACCCGGGCGGAGGCCGCCGGGGAAGTTCCCGGGACCGGACGAACAGGAGGAGCGACGCCTTGCACCATGCGCAGGAATCATTCCCACGTCACATGAATACGGCGCAAACCACGGCAAGTGATAAGAAAGTACCCCGTACCGGATTTGAACCGGTGCTGCCGCCGTGAGAGGGCGGTGTCCTGGGCCGCTAGACGAACGGGGCCTGCCAACAGGCTCCATTCGGAACCGTGGCTCGTACCCCGTACCGGATTTGAACCGGTGCTGCCGCCGTGAGAGGGCGGTGTCCTGGGCCGCTAGACGAACGGGGCCTCATGCAGTTGTGCCGGCGGGCGACGGGGCCGCGGTGACCGCATCCGCAGGATGGCGGTCGAACTCCGTCACTCTCCGCTGGGGTACCAGGACTCGAACCTAGAATGGATGAACCAGAATCACCTGTGTTGCCAATTACACCATACCCCAAGAGATTGGTGCGCCTGAGCGGCTGGCGCCCGGGCAGCGATCGGTAATCTACACGCCAGTCCGCTCGGCGCCAAGTCGGACTGCCGTGAGTGCAGCCACACCCACTCCGGTCAGGGCCGCGGTGATCGCCCACCCCGCCCTGGAACATGGGTAGCACTCCCCGGCCGGAGGCGCTGCGCCCGGACACGGACCGCCTTAAACTGGCGTCTTAGAAGGCTTTACAAGGCTGTGCAAGACTTCCCCACCCGGAGGAATGATGACTTCTCTTCGCTTCCCGCGCCACCGGACCGTACAGGTCCTGGCCGCTTCCCTCTGCCTGGCATCCGGCCTCACCCTGGGGGCATGCGGCTCCAGCTCCGGCGAAGCAGCCACCACTGCACCAAGCAGATCAAGTCAGTACGTGGCCAATTCAAGCCCCGTCCCCATCCCTACGATTGCGGCCACGCCGAGTCCGACCCCTGATAACGGCATGAGAAGCCGCGGACCCGAATCACCAACTGCCGCTGCGCCCGACCACAAGCAGACCAAGGAGGCCTGGAGCGCGCCGTCGTTGAAGTTCTACAACGAGGACACCTCCGTCTGGTACCAGGATGACTCCGTGGTCAATACCGACTCGGTCTCCGACAAGGGCAACATTGAGGGCTTCAGGACCTGGGACCACGCCTGCATCGGCTATGAGACCCGGGACATCTCCGAGCGCATCCACTACCTGGGCCTGGATGACGACACCATGAGTTCGCTGCTGGTTGCCGTGAGCGACTCCGTGATCTCCGACTATAACGAGACCGGCCGGGAGACCCTGGACCTGGTGCGCGATGATGGCGGCACCATGGAGGGCTACTCGGTGACCTGGACCGGCACATTCAACTACGACGACGGCACGTCGGAGTCCGTGGAGGGTTACAAGTTCGCCCGCGCCGTCGGCGAGGCCGGGCTCGACTTCAGCGTTGAGATCATCTGCTCCAGCGGAAACAACGTCTCCGCGAGTCAGTGGCACACGATCCTGTCGGGTATCCGCATTGAGGGGCTGAAGGCAGGCAAGATGGACGACTGACGCCGTGCTCGCGCGGCGCGCGGGATACGCGCAGGCACCACCCCGACGGGCGACCCGTTGACACCCTGCGCGTGCGGTGAACGGGAGCGGAAGGAGCAACGGCCTCAGCCGACTCGCGGGGGCCTCACGGCGCGGACCGCGGACGCTGCGGATACACGGGCGGGCGATGCGTCCTCTAACATGCACACGCATTCGCCCCGGTAACACGCCTTTGCCTCCAGACGCACGAGTTTTGGAGTTCTGCACGGTTTAAACACTCGCAAACCTCCAAAAAATCGTGCGCCCGACGTGAACTCGTGTATTCGGGGCGAACTCGTGCGCGCGGGGCCTCCCTGGAGGAGGCCTACCTCTACCTGGTCCCCATGGCGCCAAGTCGTGCGCACGGGGCCTCAGTCCCACAGCGCCCGCCGCCGTCGGGCCTTGGCGACGACGGTCGCCGGAAACATCGCCAGGACATCCTGACCGAGCCGAGCCGGGTCGCGCAGGTGCTCGGAGGTGAACCGTTTGAAGGTCCAACCGGATGACTCCTGGATGAGATCCTGGCGGACCTTCTCATCCCAGGTAGTGCCCGTAACCAGATACTTGCCGCGACCGTCGTACTCCGCCGCGATTCGCAGCGCCGGCCAGGCCATATCCAGGAAGAAGCTGCGTGACTGACTGGGAATGTCGATGCGCTGCTGCAGCACCGCGGAGGGCAGCCCGAAGGCCTCAACCTGCCAGCGCACAACGCTCTCCCCCGGCGATTCGGAGAAGGGGCTGGCGATCTGCGCCACGGCTCGCGCCCGGACCGCTCCTTTACGCGGGCCCTGATCCATGACGGCCTGCAGGAGCCTGGCGCGAACCTCCCTCCACCGACGTCGCGACTCGGCGGGCTCACGACGGTCCGGGCGAACCAGAGCGCGCATGGCCGAGTCGACGACAGTGATGGATCGGCACGCTGGCAGATCGAAGGCACAATCGACCGCGGTTCTCAGGAGATCGGTCACAACGATGCCCTGAATCGTGACAAGCTGCTCGTCAGGAATGACCAGTCTCCGTCGCCGCAGCCGTATGAACCGTCTACCTGTTCCCTCCTCCTGCGGGCGGGGCGGATACCCGCGCCGGAACTGCAGACCGGGCAGGGCCAGGATGGTCGACGACGGGCGTCGCGGCAGCGCGGTCCACACATCCGGCTCGGGATCACGGACCCACAGGCCATGCAGCAGGGCGGCGGATTCGTGGGTCAAGGCGATTGTGCTGCGACGCGTCTCCCAGGCACCTCGGCAGCGCGCAAGGCTGGCCTCAAGTTTCTGTTGCCAGACTTCCGTTGCCTCGGAGGGGCGGTAGTACACGCCGCGCATCAGGCGGATGAGTTCAGGCCGGCGCGGCAGGTGGTGCAGGTTGCTGGCCGCCGACAAGATGACCGGCGGCAGTGACGGCGGAGTCGGGTAGGCATCCATGCGCCGATCCTGAACTTCGACGTCACCCAGCGCCAGTGAAGACGGCGAGCCCTGTGGATTGAGGGTGCACGAACCGCACCTGTGGACGCCGGCGAGGCGTAACTCGGCATTCGGTGGTGTACGTCGGGCGCTAACCGTGCCGGTCGACCGGGCTGTGTGGGTCTGAGGCCCCCGCCCACGCGAATAGGCGCCTGGCACACGGATTCACGTGATGTACACGAGTTCGCACTCGTGCACACAAGTTCACGCCAGGCGTCAGCCCAGGCGCGTGCGCAGCGCACGCAGACGCGCCAGGGAGGACTCGGCCCCCAGGATCTCCATGGACTCGAACAACGGCGGGGACACCTGCCTCCCGGTCACGGCCACGCGCAACGGCCCGAAGGCCAGGCGCGGCTTGATCCCCATGCCGTCAACAATGGCCGCGCGCAGGGCCTCCTCCAGCACCTCGGTGCGCCACGGCACGGGCAGATCCTCCAACGTGGCAATGGCGGTGTCGAGCACCTGCGGGGCGGAGTCCTTCAGCCGGGACACGGCCCGCTCGTCGATCTCGAGCGCGGCATCGTCCACCAGCAGGAAGCCGAGCATGTCGCGCGACTCGCGCAGCAGTTGGATGCGGGTCTGGATCAGCGGAGCCCCCGCGGAGAGGACCTCCTGCTCACGTTCCGTGAGATCGGCGAATGCGGTGGCGCTCACCAGGGGGCGCGCCGCCCAGTCGGGGTCGGCCGGGTCGGGGTAGACGTCGGCGAGATATGGCACCAGCCGGTCACGGAAGTCATCGCCGTCCAACTGACGCAGGTGCTCGGCGTTGATGGCCTCGCACTTCTTGGGGTCGAAGCGCGCCGGATTGGGGTTGACATCAGCGATGTCGAAGGCGGCCACCAACTGGTCTGGAGTGAACACGTCCTCGTCCTTGGACAGGGACCAGCCCAGCAGGGCCAGGTAGTTCAGCAGCCCCTCCGGCGCCATCCCGCGGAAGCGGTGGATCAGCAGATTCGATTCCGGATCGCGCTTGGACAGTTTCCTGTTCCCCTCCCCCATCACGTAGGGCAAGTGGGCGAACTCGGGCACCCTGTGCGCCCGGCCGATCTCCATCAGGGCCCGGTACAGCGCCACCTGCCGAGGCGTGGAGGACAGCAGGTCCTCCCCGCGCAGCACGTGAGTGATGCCCATGGCGGCGTCGTCGACGGGGTTGACGAGCGTGTAGAGCGGGTCACCACCGGCGCGCACGACCACGTAGTCGGGCACGGAGCCGGCCTTGAAGGTGACCGGACCACGCACCAGGTCGTGGAAGGTGATGTCCTCGTCCGGCATGCGCATGCGCAGCACGGGCCGGCGGCCCTCGGCGCGGAAGGCGGCCTTCTGCTCCTCGGTGAGGGCGCGGTCATAGCCGTCATAGCCCAGCTTGGGATCCTCACCCCTGGCGCGATGGCGCGCCTCGATCTCGGCGGGGGTGGAGAAGGACTCGTACAGGTAGCCGGCTTGGATCAGCTCAGCGGCGACCTGCCGATACAGCTCGGTGCGCTGGGACTGGCGGTAGGGGGCGTGAGGGCCGCCCTTGGCCACCCCCTCGTCCCAGTCCAGGCCGAGCCAGCGCAGCGAGTCGAGAATCGCCTCGAAGGAGTCCTCGGAGTCGCGGGCGGCGTCGGTGTCTTCAATGCGCAGCACGAAGGTGCCGCCGGTGTGACGCGCATACGCCCAGTTGAACAGGCAGGTGCGCACCATGCCGACGTGGGGAGTGCCGGTGGGTGAGGGGCAGAAACGAACGCGGATCGGCGCGGAGCCGGACGCGGGCAGGTTGAAGGCCGGGGGGATGGTGGTGTCGTCACTCATGATGGGCCAACCCTAGCCGCCCACGCCCCCAGTCCCGCACCGGCCCCGGTGGCGCACTTCCATACGGGCCGGTGACGCCACCCACCGCCCCGGAGGCCGGGGAGCGCTCCCCATCGCGCTCGCCACCGGCTCCCACTAACGTAAGTGACATCCCCGTAACCTACACCCAGGAGCACTCCATGATTACAACAACCCTTCGGAAAGCACACCTCACCCGCCGCGGTGCGGTGGCGCTGCTGGCTCTTGGCCTAGCACTCCCCGGCATAGGCGCCTGCGACGACGAGGCTCCAGTGACCGTGGCTCCTGAGACCGAGCAGTCCAAGCCCACCGGTGACTCGCCCGATCCTGACCCGTCCGCAACGGCCGCTGCCCCGGACGCCGGACCCAGCCCGCAGAGCCGGTCCACCGACGCCCCGGCCACAGATGCCGGCGACGACGCGCCCTACTGGTCCTTCCCCGTCATGGTCAACGGGTGGCGCTTGGAGAGATTCGATGAGGACGGGCGTAACCAAATGGACCGCACCGACGGCAAGTGCCTGTATGAGAGCGGTCAGGACCTGTATGTAGGCTCGAACTCCGGTGATGTCAAGGAGACCCAGTTCCAGGCCGACTCCTGGGTGGAGTACCTTGAGCGCGAGTACAGCGATGTCGACTCCACGCAGAAGACCGACACCACCGTCACCGACTGGTCGGGCAACCCGGTGGAGATGATCAAGGTCGAGGCCGAGTACCGCGCAGGCGGGAAGGAGTACAAGGCGATCACCTGGGTACGCGTGTTCACCACAGTGGCGACACCCGTCAGGATGTCGCTGAACTACACCTGCGCGGCCGACGCCATCGACGAGACCGAGCTTGAGGGAATGATGTCCGACACGCGCATCGTCAACCCGGGCCCGGACAAAATGAAGGACGGTGTGCCGGACAGTCGTCTGACGCCCCCTCCGTGAAACCCTCCAGCGGCAAGGACGACATGATCTGAAACCGGCCGTATACGGTTAGGCGCCCCGCACTCCGGTGCGGGGCGCCATGGCATGCGCGGCGCTTCATAGACTGGGCGCATGATCGACTCGACCTGTGCGCCCGAGCCTGAGAAGGCTGCCGCGTCCGCCATTCCGGAGCCCGCCCGGGAGGCCGCCATTACCGCGACCTTCGATGCCCTCACCCCAGACATGATGCGGCAGCGCGGCTCATTGAAGTGGACCGCCTACCCCGGCGATGTGATCGGCGCCTGGGTGGCGGAAATGGACTTGGGAACGGCGCCGTCGGTCACGGCTGCACTCCAGCGTGCGGTGACCGACGGCTCCTACGGCTACCTGCCCCCACAGGTCGGCCAGGCGGTGCGGGAGGAGACGGCCCGCTTCCAGCGCGAGGCCTTCGGCTGGTCGGTTCAGACGCAGGATGTGAGCCTGCTGCCGGATGTGCTCTCTGCCCTGGGAGCCGTAATCGCCCATCACACCCGCCCGGACAGCCCCGTCATCGTGCCCACGCCCGCGTACATGCCGTTCCTCTCATTTCCCGGCATGTACGGGCGCGAGTGCATACAGGTGCCCGCGCTGTCCGGGGCCGACACGTCAGGTGCGGTGACCTGGGCGCTGGATCTGGATCGCATCGAGACTGCCATGGCCGCCGGTGCCGGCCTGCTGGTGCTGTGCAACCCGTGGAATCCGGTGGGGCGGGTGCTGCCCGCCGCCGAACTGGATGCTGTTGCCGCCCTGTCCCGGCGTTACCGGGTGCCCGTCTTCGCCGACGAGATCCACGCCAGTCTGGTGCTGGACCCGAACGCGGTACACACACCCTACGCCTCCCGCGCCGGCACCGACCCCGACCTGACCTTCACCGCCACCGCCGCCTCCAAGGGCTGGAACATGCCCGGGCTCAAATGTGCTCAACTGATCGCCTCCGCGGGGGCGCGGAAGGCCTGGGACGCCAACCCGCTGTCCCACTACCTGATGTATGAGGCGTCGCTTCTCGGCGCGCAAGCCACCGTCGCCGCACTGCAGGACGGGCGAGAGTGGAATGCCTGCGTGAACCGGTACGTGCACGCCAATGCGCAGTTCATGGCACAGCTGCTGACCGAGGTGGAAGGCGTGGAGATGACGGCGCCATCCGCCACCTACCTGGCCTGGCTGAACTGTTCGGAACTGCCCCTGCACAAGGGTGTCGGCCCGGCGGACTTCTTCCGCCGCGAGCCCGGAGTGGCCATGAACGACGGCGCGGCCTTCGGCGTCGGTTACGAGTCCTACTGCCGCCTGAATCTGGCCACGGGTCGGGGCATTGCGGAACAGATCGGGCAGCGCCTGCTTGACGCCGTCGCCCGCCTGCACGGCTGAAGCAGTCGAGCGGCCGACACCGAGGCGGCGCGGTTCAGTGCCGTGCTCGGCCGGCCGAACCTCTTGCGAGCCGAGATCGGCGGGGCCTGGTCCACGACCGCGGCTCAGCTGCCCACAACCGGGTTTCCGAAGGAGCCGATGCCCTCTACCTCGACCTCGACGCGCTGGCCGGCGCGGATTTCACCGACGCCGGCGGGCGTGCCGGTCAGTACAACGTCGCCGGGGAGCAAGGTGAATATACGTGAGACATAGGCGATCAGTTCGGGCACGGGGCGGATCATGTCTGCGGTGGTCCCCTCCTGCACCACCCGCCCGTCGACGCGGGCGCGTACCACGGCGTCGGCGGGATCGAAGTCCGAGTGATCCGCGGACGTCTCAGGGATCTCAATCCAGGGGCCGAGTGGGCAGGAGGTGTCGAAGGCCTTGGCCCGCGTCCAGGTCTCGTCGGCGCGTTGGCAATCACGCGCAGACACGTCATTGGCAACCGTATAGCCGAGGACGGCGGCAGCCGCCTGCTGCGGAGAGGCGTCCTTGACCACGGACTTGATGACGACGGCGAGTTCGGCCTCGTAATGCACTTCTCCGGACCAGTCGGGCAGCACGATCGGAGTGTCGGGGCCAATGACCGCCGTGTTGGGCTTGAGGAAGACGATGGGTTCGGCGGGAGCGACTGCGCCCATTTCCGCGGCGTGAGCGGCGTAGTTCTTACCTATACCCACCACCTTGGACCGGGGAATCACCGGGGAGAGGAGACGCACCTCGTCCAGCGGTATCACCTCCCCCGTTGCCTCGGGGGAGGTGTACAGCGGGTCGCCTCTGAGCACCAGCAGGCGTCCGGGGGATTCTCCGGAGGGCGTGGGCTCAGCAACGGGAAGGCCGTCGACAATGCCGTATCGGAGTTCGTCTCCGGTGGAGAAGCGTGCGATCTTCATGACCCGACCCTAGATGATCGCCCGCTGCCGGGCGCAGGCTCGGGCGGCGTCGAATATCAGTCGGCCCTGAGTTCGGTCGGCTGGGACTCACGGCGCGCCTCGGCCTCCTCGGTCCAGATCTCGCCCGGCAATTCCGCCGGTAGATAGGGGTTACCGGTTGACACGAAGTAGATCTTGTCCCGCAGCCCCGCGTTGATCTCACGCTGCTGTTGCTCCCAGTCGCGCAGGGCGCCGAAGGCCCACCGCCCCAGGAGCACCACCGAGACGATGTTGATGATCGCCATGACTCCCATGGCGACGTCGGACAGGTTCCACACGAAGGACAGGGACGCCACCGCGCCTAGTGCGGCAGCAACCACGATCATGGCGCGCACGCCGTAGTGGCTGCGGCCCATGCCGCGCAGGAAGTCCATATTCACCTCCGCATAGGCGTAATTGCCCAGCAAGGAGGAGTAGGCGAACACGAACACCACAACCGCCATCAGGTACTTTGCCCAGGGTCCGAGCACGGCGCTGACGGAGGTAACGGTCAGGGTGCCGGCGGCGTCGATGTCGGCGGTGGCGGGGTCGTAGACACCGGACAGCAGGATGATCAGGGCGGTCGCGGTGCACACCACAATCGTGTCCACGAATACGCCCATGGACTGAATGAAGCCCTGCTGCACCGGGTGGTGCACGGTGGCGGTGGCGGCGGCGTTGGGGACGGAGCCCTCGCCCGCCTCATTGGAGAACAGGCCCCGCTTGATGCCGTTGAGAGCCGCGGCCAGGAAGCCCCCGCCCAACCCCCACAGGGCCTGGTCCACGCCGAAGGCCCCCTTGACCACGGAGGCCAGGGCGGCGGGAATGGCACCGATATTGAGCACGAGTATGACCAGGGCGATCACCACATAGATCAGAGCCATCAGCGGAGCCAGCCACTCGGTGATCGCGGCTACCCGCCTTATGCCCTTGAAGACCACCGGCGTGGTGATGAGTACCAGCACGACGGCGGTGATCCAGGGCTCAATACCAAAGGTGCCCTTGAACACGTTGGAGATGGCGTTGGCCTGCGTGGCCTCGTAGGCGAAGCCGAATACGAAGGTGATCACGACCGCGAATATGTTGGCCACCGTCTTAGATCCCAGACCCTGATGGATGTAGTAGGCGGGGCCGCCGCGGAAGGTGCCGTCGGGATGAGCCACCTTGAACAACTGAGCGAGCGTGGACTCCACGAAGCCGGTGGCCATCCCCACCAGGGCCACGATCCACATCCAGAACACGGCTCCCGGACCGCCCATCGTGATGGCGATGGCGACGCCGACGATGTTGCCAGTACCCACACGGGAGGCCAGCCCCACAGTGAAGGCCTGGAAGGAGGACATGCCCTCCCCGACATCTCCGCGGGAGGAGGTGATGGCCCGCAACATCTGGGTGAACAGACGCAGCTGCAGAGCGCGCGTGCACCAGGTGAAGTACAGGCCGGCCGCGATCAGCAGCCAGGCCAACAGCTCGCCGTAGAGGTGGTCGGAGATGGTCTCGAGCGCGGCGGCGGGACCGTCGAAGAAGCCGGCAGTCGGCTGGAGTGTGGGATTCATAACTCTCCGGACGTAGTCGGGACGCGCCACGCGGGCGCACGGGGCCTGTCAAGAAACGGGGCCCCGATCGGTCGGTAACGGGCCGACTTGGTGTAGTCGGCGCCGAAGCCGACAGCCAGTACAGGGTATGAGCATTTTATTTCAATTCGATGTCCCAGCCATATACAGTGTCTGCTATCTCACTGCTCCGGCGCCGACCATCCGCGTCACACCGATTCGGGATCCTCGTCCCAGACGTCGCCCGGGAGTCGGGCCGGCAGGTGGGGGTTGCCTGCGGCGACGAAGCGGATGTCCGCGGCACTACAGACCCCGGCGGTGACCCGGGCGCGCTGATCCTCCCAGTCGCGCAGCACACCGACCGCCCACGGGGTCAGTACCGCCAGGGCGATCAGGTTCAGGACGGCACCGATGCCGAGCAGCACGTCGGCCAGCGTCCATACCGTGGCCAGGGCCGCACCACCGCCGATGAAGGCGCAGACGACAGCGGCCGCGCGCAGCGCCTTCGTCACCCAGGGCGTGCGGGTGAGGTAGTCCAGGCACACCTCCGCATAGGAGAAGGCGCCCAGGATGGTCGAGTAGGCCAGCACGAACACCAGAAGCGTCATCGGCCAGCTGGTCCAGTCCCCCAGCATAGCCCCAATCGCGGTCTGGGTCAGGGTGCCGGAGACGTCCGGGTCTCCGTCGCCGGTGATGCCGGGAGTGTAGACGGCGCCGTCGGAGCGGCCCGCGATCAGGATGGCCAGGGCGGTGGCGGTGCACACGAACAGGGTGTCGACCAGCACGCCGAAGACCTGCACGAAACCCTGCTGAGCCGGGTGGCGCACGGTGGCCGATCCGGCGGCGCAGGCCGCCCCGCCCAGGCCCGCCTCGTTGGAGAACAGGCCGCGGCGCACGCCGTTGAGCAGTGCCGCCGTGATGCCGCCTGCGGTGCCGGCCAGGCCGGCGCGCAGGTTGAAGGCGGCGGCGAAGATGTCACCTATCGCCTCGGCTGCCTGCAGCGGATGGGTAACGATGATGACCAGCACCAGCAGCAGGTACAGGGTAGCCATGATCGGGGCCAGCCACTCGGTAACCCGTACCACCGAACGCAGCCCGCCCAGCAGCACGGGGGCGACCAGCACGGTGACGATGGCCGCACCCCACCAGGGATTGAGGCTGGTGGAGGCGCCCAGCGCGGCGGTCATGGCGTTGGCCTGCACCATGGGCATGGCCAGGCCGTTGGCCACCATGAAGACGACGGCGAACACGCCGCCGAGCACCGGCAGGCGCATGCCGCGAGCCATGTAGTAGGCGGGGCCGCCCCGGTAGGTGCCGTCTCCGCGGCGCACTTTGAACAGCTGCCCCAGAGAGGCCTCCACGAAGGCGGTGGCGGTGCCGAGCAGGGCCACCACCCACATCCAGAACACGGCCCCGGGTCCGCCCAGCACCAGGGCGAGCGCCACGCCGACGATGTTGCCGGTGCCCACGCGGCAGGCCAGTCCCACGGCGAAGGCCTGGAAGGAGGAGATGCCGCCGCGAGCGCCGGACCGGGAGCCGGCGACCGAGCGCATCATGGAGCCGAGGTGACGCAGTTGCAGGCCGCGGGTGCGGATGGTGAACCAGGCGCCCGCTCCCAATAGCAGCCAGATCAGGATGGTGCCGAACAGCAGGTTGGAGGCGTCTGAGAGCAATTCGTTCAGGATGTCCATGGCTCAGGAGTCCAGGTTCTCCGGCACGGAGTCTGCCGGGTCGAGGGTGTAGGGGGCGGCGGGGTCGACGGGCGGCTCCCACACGCCGGGCAGGACGTCACCGGGCAGCTCGGGGTTGCCGTGGCCGATGAAGACCGGCTGGGCGCCGACCGCGCGCTGGGCCTCCCAGTCGCGCAGGGTGCCGCGCACCCAGGGGAACAGCCGCACGATCACCACCAGGTTGAGCACGCCGAGCAGTCCCAGGGCGATGTCCGTCAGCGCCCACACTACCGGCAGGGTGAGCACGGTGCCGGCGAAGGCGGCGGCGGTCAGCACAACGCCGAATACCTGCTCGGCACGCCTCTCCCCGCCCAGGTAGTTGACGTTCACCTGGGAGTAGGAGTAGCAGCCCAGCACCGTGGAGAACACGAGCACGAAGATCAGCACGACGATCGGCCAGGTGGTCCACTCCCCCAGGTGTTCGGCGACCGCCTGCTGGGTGAGGACGGCACCCACCAAGCCCTCATTTCCAGGTTGATAGGTATCGGTGGCCAACAGGATGAGCAGGCCGGTGGCGGTGCATACCAGACCGGTGTCGACGAATACGCCGAAGGCCTGAATCAGGCCCTGACGGACCGGGTGGGTGGTGGTGGCGGTCCCCGCCGCGTTGGGAACGGTGCCCAGCCCCGCCTCATTGGAAAACAGGCCACGCCGCACACCGTTGAGGACGGCCGCCAGGATGCCGCCCGCGGTGCCGAACAGGGCCTGGTCCACACCGAAGGCGCCCCGGATGATCTGCCCGAAGACGGTGGGAATCTCGCCGAGGTTCATGATGATGACCACAATGGTGACCAGCACGTATACCAGGGCCATGAAGGGGGCGACCACCTCGGTGACGCGGGCGACGGACTTGAGCCCGCCCAGTACCACGGGGCCGGTAAGCAGGACGAGGGCGACCCCGACCATCCACGGGGCCACCTCGGGGAGTGTGGCATTGATTACACCGGCCAGGGAGTTGGTCTGGACCATGACCACGGTGACCCCGACGCTGACTATGCACATGCCTGCGAAGATGGCGCCCCACAGCCTCGAGCCGAGGCCGTTCTTGATGTAGTAGGCGGGGCCGCCACGGAAGGTGAAGTCACGGCCGCGTTCCTTGAATATCTGCGCCAGGGTCGACTCGGTGAAGCTGGTGGCCATGCCGATCAGAGCCACCACCCACATCCAGAACAGGGCGCCGGGGCCGCCGGCGACCACGGCCAGCGCCACCCCGGCGATGTTGCCGATACCCACACGGGCGGCCAGCCCCACGGCGAAGGCCTGGAAGGAGGAGATGCCGCCGGCGGCACCGGAGCGGGAGGTGGCTACCGCGCGCAGCATGGAACCGAAATGCCGCACTTGCACCCCCCGGGTGCGTATGGTCACGTAGATGCCGACGGCGATCAGCAGCACCGCCAGGAAATAGGTGTAGAAGAGGTCGTCAACCTGGTTGAGGACGTCCTCCACGTCGGTGAGGTTCAAGGCGGGTTGGGGCATCGGGGCTCCTTACTGGTGGGGCTTGGAGGGACTTGCCGGAGTCAATTCCAGACATCGCCGGGGACGTCGGCGGGCAGGTGGGGGTTGTCGTGTCCAACGAAGACGGGCTCTTCGACCCCGGCGCGGCGCTGGGTCTCCCAGTCACGCAGGGCGCCCACGCCCCACTTGGACAGCAGGATGAGGGCGGCCAGGTTGGTGACGGTCATCACTGCCATGGCGATGTCGACCGCGTTCCATACGACGTCGAGCGACAGCACGGCGCCGGCGGTGGCGGACACGACGGAGACCACGCGCACCGCCCAGGTGGCCCAGGTCTTGCCACCGGTCAGGAAGGACACGTTGGTGTCGGAGTAGACGTAGGCGGCGATGATCGAGGAGTAGGCGAGCACGAAGATGAGTATTGCGATGGGCAGGATGGTCCAACTGCCGAGTTCGTGGGAGACGGCCATGATCGTCAGGTTGGAGGGGTTGGCGCCGTCGGCTCCCCAGACCTCGGGACCGGCGATGAGGATGACGAAGGCGGTGGCGGTGCACACCACGATCGTGTCGATGAACACGCCCAGGGACTGGATCAGGCCCTGCTGTACCGGGTGGGCGACGGTGGCGGTGGCGGCCGCGTTGGGGGCGGTGCCCTGGCCGGCCTCGTTGGAGAACAGGCCGCGCTTGGTGCCGTTGACGACGGCGGCGAGGATGCCGCCGCCCAGGCCGCCCACCAGCGGCTGGGGGGCGAAGGCGGAGGAGATGATCAGCCAGAGGACCTCGGCGAAGCGGCCCAGGTGCATCACGCAGATGATGAACACCAGCACGATGTAGATGCCCGCCATGATCGGGGCCATCCACTCGGTCACCCGGGCGACGGCGCGGATGCCGCCGAAGATGACCATGGCGGTGAATACGAATACCAGGGCGGCGATGACCAGCTGGGCGGCGGACAGGCCGCCGAAGCCCTCAATGGCGGAGCCGCTATCGCCGATGGCGCCCAGGAGGGTGCCGGCCACGGCGTTGGACTGCACGGAGGTGATGATGAAGCCGCAGGTGACCAGGGTGATGACGGCGTATACACCGGCCAGCACCGGGCTTTTCACACCGGCGCGCATGTAGTAGGCGGGGCCGCCGCGGAAGGAGCCGTCGGCGGCACGGACCTTGAAGATCTGGGCGAGGGTCGCCTCGAAGAAGGCGGTGGCCATGCCCACCAGGGCCACCACCCACATCCAGAACACGGCGCCGGGTCCGCCCATGAGCAGGGCGGCGGCCACCCCGAAGATATTGCCCACACCCACGCGCGCGGCGAGCGAAATGGCGAAGGCCTGGAAGGAGGAGATCCCGCCGCCAGCGCCGGAGCGTGAGGAGGTCACCGCCCGGAGCATGTTGGGAAGATGCCGCACCTGCACGCCGCGGGTGCGGATCGTCAGGAACAGCCCGGTGCCGACCAGCACCCACATGGTGATGTGCGCAGTGATCCAGTCGGCGACCGAAAGCAGGTTGGCGGCGAGAGCATCCATGATTATGCGGGCCTTCCACGTGGGCATACGGGAACGCGCGGCATCATGTCACAATCCGAGCCGCGACCCGGCATCCGTCCGCATATTCATACGCAGTCGGTATTGCCAGGGCGGTTGGGCCGTCTGCCCAGGGCTCAGGGGCGCAGGTGCCCGAGGGGCGGTGCCACCGCCTCCTGGACGACTCCGTAGTCGATCATGAGCTGCACGGGGCAATCGCCGCCGTCGAAGCCCCAATAGACGGCATAGATGCCGTCACCCCATCCGGAGCTGGTCATTACCCCGATGGGCCCGGTGCCGCAGTCGAACATGACCATATTCTCCCAGCGGCGCTCCGGGAAGGTATTCCAGGCGGTCCACCACTCCCGTTGCGTCATACTCACGTATGCGGCGGCGTCGACAATCGCGGCGGTGCCCGAGTCCACGCCCACAGCGGTCCCGCGCCCTGGGAAGAGCGAGGCGGCGTGCCAGCGCACGGGCTCGCCGGCGGCGAGAACCGCCCGCACCGCGGCAACCCGCTCATAGGGGCCCTGCTTGGTCTCGATGGTCGCCAGCAGGGCCTGGGCGGTGGCATCCCCCGGCGGCACGCGCAGCGCGCAGGAGTACATCATGGTCGTCTCCGAGCCAGCGTCGCCCACAGCGAGTAGGCCGCCGTGTGGGAAGGAGCCAATCGTCTGCACCCTGACTCGTCGGACCGGTGAGCGCCGCTGGGCCTCGGCGAGCGCCCGCTGCCACTGGGGTCCTTCGGTCTCATCGACCTGCCGCGCCAGCTCGAATTCGTCCACGGGATCGCGTGCCCAGCCGTCGTGAAACAGCGCACCGGGGTTTGGGCTGTCCACTTCGGGGTTGAGGAGAATGTCCTCATAGGGCGCCATCCCATCCGGTGCCTGGAGCCACTTGCCGCGCCTGCCCTCGGGCACCAGGGGCAGTCCCGGCTCGTCGTGATACTCGTCTAGCCGATCGATTAACCAGTCCCCGGAGTCGTTGCGCAGGACGAATTCGATAATGGGCCTGCCCTGGCCGCCGGTGCGCGCCACCCGCACCCGGGCCCAGTTCCCGTATTCCTCGACCCGCTCCACCTTGCAGCTCTGCGGGCCGTAATAGCATTCCGAGGAGAATCCGTACCGGCGCTCCGCCCAGGACCTCTCGGTCCTGTGGGCCACATCAACTGCATGCATCGCCTGACTCCAGGCATCGAAAGGATCGGGGCCTGAATCATCCTTGTTCTTCCTCCGCTTGCGGGGTCCGCTAAAGACGGCAGAGTGCCCACCCGCGGACGCGCCCTCGTCATCCGGCGGAAAGAACAGCGGCTTGACCTGCGCGTGGGCTGCGGCATAGTCCGCCAGAAAGGCTTCTACTCGGCTGCGGGGGTCCATCTCCGGTCCTGTCTTGAGACAACAGCGGCTCTTTAGCCTGCCACATACGTACGCTGCCGGGTCTCCTCAGGCGAGCACCAGTATCGATCGGACCGGCCGTCCCGGAACCGGCGGGGCACCGTGAGACGATGGCCGCATGCCCGCCTCTACCGCGCCCGCGCTCAACGTCATGCTCGACGCCCTCATCCCCGCCGACGACCCGGAGCGCGTACCGGAGCCGGAGGAGGTTTATGTGGCCTTCGCCGAGTGGGCGGAGTCCACCGGGCGGCCGCTGTACCCGCATCAGGATGAGGCCCTGAGTCAGATCCTGTCCGGTCGGCACGTCATCGCTGCCACTCCCACCGGCTCGGGCAAGTCGATGATCGCCCTGGCCGCGCACACCGCCTCCCTGGCGCGCGGCGGCCGCTCCTACTACACGGCCCCACTCAAGGCGCTGGTCAGTGAGAAGTTCTTCGAGCTGGTGGGCCTGTTCGGGGCGGACAACGTCGGCATGGTCACCGGCGACACCGCCATCAACGCCGCCGCCCCCATCATCTGCTGCACGGCGGAGATCCTGGCCAACCAGTCCCTGCGCGAGGGAGAGGCGCTGGACGTGGACACGGTGGTGATGGACGAGTTCCACTATTACGCCGACCCGCAGCGCGGTTGGGCCTGGCAGGTGCCGCTGCTGGAGTTGCCGCAGGCGCAGATGGTGCTGCTGTCGGCCACGCTCGGGGACGTGTCCTTCTTCGTGCGGGACCTGCGCGAGCGCACGGGCCGGGAGGTCGCCGTCGTCGACGACGCCGTGCGGCCGGTGCCCTTGGAATGGGAGTATGCGATTGAGCCGATCGGCGACCTGCTGCAGCGGCTGGTGGAGCAGGACAAGGCGCCCGTGTACGTGGTGCACTTCTCGCAGAAGGAGGCGGTGGAGCGGGCCTCCGCGCTGCTGAGCGTGGACCTGGGGGCGAAGAAGCGCAAGGAGGAGCTGGCGGCAGCCATCGGCGACTTCCGCTTCGGGCCCGGTTTCGGGCGCACCCTGTCGCGGCTGCTGCGCTCCGGCATCGGCGTGCACCACGCCGGCATGCTGCCCCGCTACCGGCGGCTGGTGGAGCGCCTGGCCCGCACCGGGCTGCTGGCGGTCATCTGCGGCACGGACACCCTGGGCGTGGGCATAAACGTGCCCATTCGCTCGGTGGTGCTGACCAGCCTGGTGAAGTTCGACGGCGCCAAGGAACGTCACCTGACCGCTCGGGAATTCCACCAGATCGCCGGGCGGGCCGGGAGGGCGGGCTTCGATACTCGTGGCTACGTGATCGTGCAGGCACCCGAGCACGTGATCGAGAACGCCCGCGCCCTGGCCAAGGCCGGTGATGATCCCCGCAAGCGCCGTCGGATCGTGCGCAAGCAGGCGCCCGAGGGACGCGTCAACTGGACGGACAAGACCTTCGAGCGGCTGCGCGACGCCGCCCCGGAGACGCTTACCAGCCAGTTCCAGGTCACCACCACCATGGTGCTGAACCTGATGGAGCGCAACGGCGATCCGGTGCGGGCCATGGCGCAGCTGCTGGAGCGCGTGCACGAGCCGGAGGCGGCCCACCGCCGGCACGTGCGCCGGGCCGTGGACATCTACCTCTCACTGCGCACCGCCGGGGTGCTGGAGCACGTCTCCTCCGCCCAGGCCGCCGCCGATGGCAGGCCCCGGCTGCGCCTGGCCGTGGACCTGCCCGACGACTTCGCCTTGAATCAGCCGCTGGCCCCGTTCGCGCTGGCGGCTATGGATCTGCTGAACCTGGACTCGCCCGAGCACACGCTCGACGTGGTCTCGGTGGTGGAGTCGACCCTGGACGATCCGCGTCCGCTGTTGTACGCCCAGCAGCGGCAGGCCCGCGGTGAGGCGGTGGCCGCCATGAAGGCCGAGGGCATGGACTATGAGGAGCGCATGGCGGCCCTGGAGGACATCACCTGGCCGCAGCCGTTGGCGGAGCTGTTGGCTCCGGCGCTGGAGATGTATAAGCAGTCCAACCCGTGGGCGGCCGAGTACGAGCTACGGGCGAAGTCGGTGGTGCGGGACATGGTGGAGAGCGCCATGACCTTCTCCGACCTGATCTCCCGCTACGACCTGGGCCGCAGCGAGGGGGTGGTGCTGCGCTATCTGACGGACGCCTACCGGGCGCTGCGGCAGGTGGTGCCCGAGGAGCAGCGCACCGAGGAGGTGGAGCAGCTGACCGACTGGCTGGGCGACCTGGTGCGCGCCGTGGACTCCTCCCTGTTGGACGAGTGGGAGGCGCTGGGTGCGGCCCAGGCCGGTCACGCCCAGGAGGGGGCGGCACTGCGGGAGCGGGAGGCCGCCGACGGCGCGGCCGGGGCCGAGCGCGCCTTCGGGGCCGACGCCGACGGCAAGCTGCCCTTCACCCGCAACCGGCACGCCTTCCGGGTGGCGGTGCGCCGGGAGATGTTCCGGCGCGTGGAACTCATGGCGCGCGACGACGTCGAGGGGCTGGGACGGCTGGATGCCGCCTCCGGCTGGGGCGAGGACCGGTGGGATGAGGCGCTGGGCCGCTACTGGGACGAGTACGACTGGATCAGCACGGATACTCCTGCCCGGGCGGTGGCGCTGGCACCCCTGGATGAGGCGCCGGACGACGTCGCCCTGGCGGACGCCGGGGTGTCGGAGCGGCTGCGTGAGGCCCTGGCCGGCTCGGGCCGGCGCGTATGGTTGGCCACCCAGATCCTGGAGGACTCCGCGGGCGACCACGACTGGCGGCTGACCGCCCTGGTGGACCTGGCCGAATGCGACCAGGCCGACGCCGCCGTCGTGCACCTGCTGAAGGTCGGGCCGCAGAGCTGAGCCGCCGGCTGCCAGGCGGCACCGGACTCTTAGGAGGCCCTCCGCCGGCCGGCTCGGGTGAGCGACTTGGTGAAGTGGACGAGCCGGTAGGAACCTGCGGTCGTTCTCCCAGTCTCGCGGTAGCCGAGTCGCTCGTAGAGTCGGAGTTTGGCGGCGCTGTGCTCGCCGGTGAACGCCCGCATCTCACGCGTATCCGGGAAGACAGCCTCGGCATGGCGCGGCAGGAGGGTGCCCAGGCCCTGTCCCTGGCGGTCTGGAGCGACGATGAGTCGCCCGAGTTCAACCGCGTCGCCTTTGTGGTGCAGGCGCATGGCCGCGATGAGACGGCTGCGCTCTCGGATACCGCGCGCCGTGACGGCAGGGTCGGAGAGTTCCTCCTGCAGCTCGGCCAGGGTCTGTGTCAGGGGCGGGAGACCGAAGTCGCTGTGTGCCGTGGCCTCGGTGATGTAGGCGTCCCGTTGCAATGTCAGGATTTCGCCCGCGTCCTGCAAGCCGAGCCCTATGATGGTCGGCGCATGCTCGTACTCGGGGCCGACGGCGCGGGCACTGTTCATGCCTCCAGACTTCCGCGTATGGTCTACTCCTCACAGCCCTGCGGCAGGGGCACTACCGGTCTCGGCCAGAGTCCTTGTGCCGAGTTCGGTAGAAGTTACGTGCCGAGTTCGGTTGACGAGCCCTCACGGCCAATACCTGAGGTGGATGGCCTCCCGTCGTTTCGTTGGCGGCCGATTACATGTCCCGCACCACAAACACGAGTTGTCTCCACGAACACGGGTTTGCACCAGGATCACGCGTTTTGGAGTTCTACACGGGCTCTGTACGTGTAAAACTCCAAAACGCGTGTCTTTGACAACGACTCGTGTCTGAGAGGCGAACTCGTGTGCCCGGGCGACGCGACCGGAGGATCTCTGCCAGAGGCGAGGCCCGCGAGTAGCCTGACGAGTGCTCACTTGCGACGACGATTCGCCAGATAACGCTGACGATTCGCCCGGAACGGCGACAGTTCGTGCACCTACCCCACGAACCGTCACAGGAAATACCGAAGCGTGGACGCCAGATGACGAACTGCCGAGGGCACCCTCCCGGGCAGGTCCTCAACGGCCAGGCCACGTCGTCGACGGCTGACCCACGTTCTAGAGCATCCCCACCAACCCGCCCATACCCAACGAATCAGACTGGACTGGGCGGCTTTCCACTATCGCAGTCCTGCGTCTCCGACGCGCTGGGCACCGAGGGACGGACGGCCCGCACACACTCTGAGCGCCCACCCATGGAATCAATCAAGCCCTGCGAGAGATAGTCTTCTTCAATGGCAGAGGCAGGTGGGATTCTGTACGCGGTGCCCCGTTTGGACGTATGGGTCGTGTGCCCTCGCTGCGCCGGACCAGCGCACGTGGTGAAGCGCGGGGTCTTCTGCACCTCCTGTACCTGGCAGGCCTCGGGGGCCGCATCCGGTTGGATGTGCGGCTGCTGCGGACGGTGGGAGGGCGATAGGCCGTTGCCTGTAGAGCCGACCCCCGCGGACCTGTATTGGCGGTGCCCCTCCTGCGGTCGGCGCGAGACGACAAGGATTCGGCTGTCCGCCCGCTCACGTCCGTCACGCACTTGCGCGTGTGGCGCCCGTCAGGAGCTGACCGGCGTCTCCGTCTCCACTCGGGTCTCCGACGGGTACGACGCCCTTTACGGTCTGCCCTTCTTCCTCACGGATTCGTGCGCCAGCCATACCCTGTGGGTCGCCAATCGGACCCACGCCGAGTACCTCATGGACTATCTGGGGGCGGACTTGCGCCGTAAACGTGACACAGACGTGGGCAGGGGCATGGAGCAGCGGCTCCCCGGGTGGATGGTCAGCCGCAAGCATCGCGCAGCCGTGTTGCGCGGATTGCGCAGGCTCCGTGAGCACGCGCAAACCCTGGAAGAGATACGGGGCAGTATCGCCCGGCGTGAAGTACGCCACCAGCCAGCGTGAGCCCCGCCTGAGATCTCTGCCCCGAACGCCGAGGACCGGGCGTTTACAGCCGCGATAGCCGGGGCCGGCAGCGTCTGACCGAGCGACTCAGATGATGCCGCGGCCCGGTACGATCTGCTTGCCGAAGGGGAAACATGTCACCGGAATCATCTTCAGGTTGGCGACGGCCAACGGGATGCCGATGATGGTGATCGCCTGAGCCGCCGCCGTGGTGATGTGACCGATGGCGAGCCAGATGCCGGCCACGAGGAACCAAATGAGATTCGCCAGGCCGCTCATGACCCCGGCGCGCGGCATCTCCACGACCTCCCGCCCGAATGGCCACAGCGCATAGGAGGCGATGCGGAAAGAGGCGATGCCGGCGGGAATCGTGACGATCAACAAGCAGGCGATGATGCCGAAGAAGATGTACTCCAGCCACAGCCAGAAGCCGCCGAAGACCACCCAGATGAGGTTGAGCAGTGTACGCATGGATGCATGTCTACCCGATGCGGACCGTCACGACCTCATCCGCGCGCACGACGCACCCCTGACTCGTCCCTGAGCGCGCCCCCGACGCCCCGGCGCTCACCGCAGCAACGTCTGTCCGACGATCCCGCATGCACCCGCCCAGGTCAGGGACGTGAGCGTACCGATAATGAATCGTTCCGTAGACCCCGGGTTGTCTCGTAGATCCGCCCAGCGTCCGAGCCCCTTGACCGCAACGACGACGGCGATGAGCGTGACCTCTCCATACAGGAGAGCACCCGTCGCAGCCAGGCGTTCGAGCACTCCGATCCAGGTTCCACCGCGAAGCACCAGGGACACTGAGTGATCACGGGACGACAGGACGGGGGCGGTGGAACCGGCCGGCGTGGATTCCCGTATCGGCGGTAGCTCGGGAACCCTGGCCCAGCGCAGGACCAGGGCAACAATCCCCCAGCCTCCGAATACCGAGAGCGCCAGGGTCGAGACAACCACGAGTAGTGAGATCGTATTCATGAGGCACCCGCCGGGCGAGCCGGGGTCTCCGGCTCCATAGACAAGCTGTGGGCGCGTTCCAGAAGACGCTCGATCGCCGGCAGGGCAGCCAGTTCTTCGTCGTAGTGCGCTAAGAGCCGATGCTTGGACACGGCCTGACTGCTCACCCCGAGCCGCTCGGCCGCTTGTCTTCCAGTGAGTCCATCATCGAGAAGTGCAAGGACCGTACGCTGAGCCTCGGTGCGTGCACGTATGAGTACGCCCAACAGTCGCAGCATCGCCTCCGCGTCTCCCGCCGCAATCCACGCCTCCTTGCCGGTGCCCCCGGTACGAACCGCCAGTGACAGGCGTGCCGACTTGGAGATCTCCACCGCTCGTCGTGCGGCAATGAATGCCGGCCCTCCCCCGGCTCTCGTCCCCTGTTCGCCGAGGCGACCAGTTCCGAGTCCAAGACCGATATGCCATCCGCCGACCGTCAAGAGGCGTCGCACGCAGGTGACAGCGGCCACGGCGTCCAAGACGACCCCCTGCACCTCGTCTCCAACTGTTCGCTCGAAAGGAGCCGACGCCGGAACGTCGTCAAGTAGGCGGATGAGTGCGGGCACCTCATCTTCTCCGGCCCGGCTGGCGACCTGGTCCACCGTGAGCACGTACATGCCCACATGCTCACACCAGCAACAACACCAGTCAACCACCGAAGGTTGATGCCACCTGAATCAACCCAGAGGAGTTGATTGGCGCCGCGATCTGGTCTGGGCCACCCCCACTCACCAGAACACGCGCTGAGCGATGGCATCGGCGAAATTGTCCAGGGCCGAGGGAGCGGAGCCGAGGTAGAGACCGGCATCAATGAGGGATACCTCCATCAGATAGAAACCACCCCGCCCATCGCCGACGACGTCTACACGGTTGAACAACAACTGGATGTCGCGTCCCGAGCGCTCCTTGATGATGGTGTGGATGGCCTTGCGGACCTTCTCACCCCAGAGCCACTCCTGCTCACTGGGCTCGCGAGCGGTTACGATCTCCTCGTGCACCTCGTCCACCGAGCGGAAGGAGGGGTGCAGCATGGGCGCCTTCTCCACCGCGTGGGACAGCACGCCGTTGAAGTACACCAGCGATAGCTCACCCTTGCGATCGACCTCCTCCAGGTAACGCTGCACCATGACGCTGCGACCGCGGCCGAGGTGATGCATCGTGTCGTTGATGGCATCAGCGCGAGATTTGGCATCGGTGGCGGTGTAGCGGCCGGTGCCGCGCCCACCGGAGGAGATGGCGGGCTTGACCACGAAGTCGCCGTGCGCGGGGAAACGCGTGTGCACCTGATGCTTGGAGTAGCCGGCGTCAGGCTCCAACCAGGTGGTGGGGATAATGGGGACGCCGAGCTCCTCCATGCGCTTGAGGTAGTGCTTGTCGGAATCCCAGTCGACGACGTCGGCATGGTTGAGCACTCGCTCCAGCGAATGCGCCCAGGCCAGAAAGTTGGCGTAATTCCGATGCTTGGCATAGTCACGCACGGAACGCAGGACCACCACGCCGGCATCCGCCCAATTCACGCCCGGATCGTTCCACACAGCCACCCGCGGTTCGATACCGCGTTCACGCAGAGCATCAGGCAGACCGCGGTCATCCTCGTCGAGGTCCACATAATCAGTCGAGGTGGCAAGGGTCACGATAGGGGCGTTCACACGCCCTACGCTACCGCTCACAGGCAGCGCACGCGGCCCGGTCATGACACCGATCCGGCACAATGAGTTCATGCACAACCCCGCCGCGGCGTCGACCACCCCCGCCACTAGCCGGCCGCACGCCCTCTACCCGCCCATCGAGCCCTATGAATCAAACCTGCTCGACGTCGGCGACGGGCAGGAGATCTACTGGGAGACCTGCGGCAATCCGGAAGGCATCCCGGCGATATTCGTGCATGGCGGCCCCGGCGGCGGCTGCACCCCGGAGCACCGGCGCTGCTTCGACCCGACCCGCTACCGAATCATCCTGTTCGACCAGCGCGGCTGCGGCCGCTCCCTGCCGCACGCCTGGGAGCCGGAGGCGGACCTCGACACGAACACCACCTGGCATCTGGTGGCAGACATGGAGCGGCTGCGCGAGCACCTGGGAGTGGACTCCTGGCTGGTATTCGGAGGCTCCTGGGGGTCCACGCTGGCCCTGGCCTACGCCGAGCAACACCCGAAGCGCGTCTCCGCGCTCGTACTGCGCGGCATCTTCACCTTGCGCAAGCGCGAGTTGGATTGGTTCTACGAGGGCGCCGGCGCGGACATGATCTGGCCCGATGAGTGGGAGGCCTATGTTGCCGGCGCCGGTGCCGACGTCATCCCAGGCGGATTCATTGAGCGCTACCACGAGCTGTTGACAAACCCAGACCCGGCCGTGCACGGTCCGGCCGCCCGCGCCTGGACCACCTGGGAGGCGGCCACTTCCACACTGGAACGCGATCAGACCTATATCGACTGGGTTCAGGACCCGGCCTTCGCCATCACCTTCGCACGCATCGAGAACCACTTCTTCCGCCACGCCGGCTGGATGGAGGACGGCCACCTCATAAGCAACGCACATGTGCTCGCCGAGCACGACATCCCGGGCGTGATCGTCCAGGGACGCTACGACGTCGTCTGCCCCATGGGCACCGCCTGGGATCTGCACCGGGCCTGGCCACAGGCGCAGTTGCATGTCTCACCGACTGCCGGGCACTCATTCGCCGAGCCGGAGACGCTATCCGCCTTGATCGCTGCCACCGACCACTTCGCCCGAACACTCGCCCGGACTCCACGTGACGGCGCAGCACCGGAATCAGCCAGCATCCCTGAGACTTCCCACACATAACGTCGTTTTCAGCCCTTTCGATTTGAATCCGGGGCTCGGGTCGCGTACAGTTCCATCTGTCGCCGGACGGAAACGTCCGAACGATCAGGCCTCCTTAGCTCAGTTGGTCAGAGCACCTGACTCTTAATCAGGGTGTCCAGGGTTCGAGTCCCTGAGGGGGTACCACGCAGAGCAGCATACAGCTGCGGAAACGCACCGGATTCGGTGAGCATTGTTATTGCTACCGCGGTGATCGGTGCGGTTCCCGAAACGCCTCATTCTGGCTGTGGGAATACCGAAGGCTTCGACTGGTGTTGCGCATGCGTCGATCGGCAGGTCAGTCACTCGCAGCATGGTTGAATACCGCGCCGACTGCGAGCCGCAGCCCAGACCGTGGCCGCACGGAGAGTTCTCGTGTGGACGCCAGGCCTCCGTAGGTCGCAGACCTATAACACAACGCCGGGACGCAGGATCCACCTGCGCTCAACCCGGCACCGAGGGGCCCGCATGGGCCATGAAGGGAAGGAAGAGATGCATCTGATCACATCCAACGGATCACGCGCCGCCGCCGAGCGGGAGCTGGCGGCCGCCCGCACCGAGTTGGCGTCTTTGGACGCCACCGCTTCGCCGTCGCGCCTGGAGCGCGCACTCGAGCGCCTGCGGGCCGCACAGGACGCTCTGGCGCCCGCCGCCTGACCCGCCGAGGTCGGTAGATCTTACGTACCGAGGTCGGTAGATCTTACGTACCGAGGTCGGTCGAAATGACCGGCGGCGTTCGACTCGGCACATCGCCTCGACCGCCGTCGGATATGCCTTGAGTACGCCTGGGCCGCCACCGCAACACCGCGGTGGCGGCCCTCGCCGTACCCACCGTGTCGGCGACGGGCTACATTTGCAGGGTCAGCACCAGCTCAGCAGGCAACAGGAGAACACCGTGCCCCAGCTTTCCGTCGGCGACGCCGCCCCCGACTTCACACTGCCCGATCAATCCGGCACCCCTGTGTCGCTAGCGGAACTGCGCGCCGGCGCCGAGCGCGGAGTGGTCGTCTACTTCTACCCGCGTGCAGAGACTCCGGGCTGCACTAAGGAGGCCTGCGACTTCCGGGACTCGTTGGCAGGGTGGCGACGCGCAGGCTACGCCGTCGTCGGCATCTCCCCGGACAGCCCGCAGAAGCAGGCGCGCTTCGCCACCAAGCAGGACTTGCCCTTCCCACTCCTGTCAGACCCGGAACACGCGGTGATGGAGGCGTGGGGCGCATGGGGCGAGAAGAAGAACTATGGACGTACCGTCACCGGCGTGATCCGCTCGACCGTGGTCGTAGACGGCGCCGGCGAGGTAGTCCTGGCGCGTTATAACGTACGGGCCACCGGCCACGTGGACCGTCTGCGCCGCGAACTCGGCATCGACTCCTGAGGGACGCGGTCCCCACCGACCTCGGTCGATCTTAGGTCCCGACGCCGGTCGGCTACTCCCCGGGATAGACGACGCCGAGCTGTCTGCGCGCTTCGTCCATGGTCTCCAGCACCGCCAGCGTCTCGCTCCACGGCATCGTCTCCGACTGGGTCCTGCCGGCGGCGATGCAACGGGCTACCTCGGCGGCCTCGAACTGGAAACCACCGGGCACGGTGGCGTCCCACTCGTAGCGCTGCGCGCCGCGCCCTTCGCCCAGGATGACTTCCAGCGGCGTAGGCCGGTAGAACTGGGTCGGCAGCACCAGCCGGCCGCGGGTGCCGACGACCTCGGCGGCCGTCTCCGACGCGGCGCACATGCTCGATGCAGCCGCGGCGCAGGCACCCGTATAGGTCATGGCAATCACCTCATCCAGGTCCACACCGGTCTCGGAGACACGCCCGGCGACACTAAGCGAAGTCGGTGCGCCCAACAGCGAATGCACGAAACTGACCGAGTACACCCCCAAGTCGAGCAACGCGCCGCCGGCCAACTCCAGCCGGCCGAGGCGTTCCACATGCTCAAGTGACTGGAAGTGCTCGGCGCGCACGTAACTCAGCGCCCCCAATACGCCGGTTTCAACCAGCGCCCGCAGCAGCACCTGTCCGGGCAGGAAGCGCGTCCACATCGCCTCCATGGCGAACAGGTTCGCCGCCCGGGCGGCGTCGAAAACCCGGCGCGCCTCAACGGCGTTGCGGGTGAAGGACTTCTCCACTAGGACGGGCTTGCCCGCCCCCAGAGCCAACAGGGCCTGTTCACAGTGGAAGTTGTGCGGCGTGGCGATGTATACGGCATCCACGTCAGGATCGTTCACGAGCGCCTCATAGGAGCCGTGCGCGTGCACGGTCTGCCCCTTGCCGGCATCGGGGTGGGCGTCGATGAAGGCCTGCGCGCGGGCCCGATCGCGACTGCCGACGGCGGCGATCCGGCCCGAGGATAAGGCGGGCACGTCGGTGGCGAAGATGTTCGCTATGCCGCCCGCGCCGAGGATGCCCCAGCGCAGGGCGGGCGCATCCTGAGGCTCAGGGACGGCATCAGTCAGACGGAAGGGGGCTCCGGCGTCGGCCAGGGCAGCAAGGACGGAAGCGGGGATGGCGGGGAGTGTGTCGGTAGTGCGGGAGAAATTGTTTCGCGCCATACGAAAATATTAGGTCGGGCCGCGCGCCAACGCCATACCTCAACCGCTACCCGGACTTGCGTCTACGCAGCCCCCTGGGATGAGAAGCGTCATAAAGCACCCGCCGACCGCTGCTAGGCTGTGCCCTGGCCTGCGGTGAGCGCATCAAGCCGGTGCTTGGCGGCACCCACGAGCGCTCAACTTGAACGGCCGCAAGCGCGAGTGGCGGAATTGGTAGACGCCCCAGATTTAGGTTCTGGTGCCTTCGGGCGTGAGGGTTCGAGTCCCTTCTCGCGCACTCCCCCAGGTACTCTGTGCCACGTGACTGACACCAGTGCCCGCCAGGACGGCCGCTCCCCCAGCGAACTGCGCTCCATATCCATCACCCGCAACTGGCAGATCAACGGCGAGGGCTCGGTCCTCGTGGAGTTCGGCCGCACCCGCGTGCTTTGCGTCGCCTCCTTCGTGGAGGGCGTGCCGCGCTGGCGCAAGGGCGGCGGCGAGGGCTGGGTGACGGCCGAGTACGCGATGCTGCCACGCGCCGGCTCCGAGCGCTCCGGCCGCGAATCCGTACGCGGCAAGATCGGCGGCCGCACGCACGAGATCTCGCGGCTGATCGGCCGCTCGTTGCGCGGCGTGGTGGACGTGGCCGCACTGGGCGAGAACACGATCACCCTGGACTGCGATGTACTGCAGGCCGACGGCGGCACCCGTACCGCCGCTGTCACCGGCGCCTACGTGGCGCTGGCCGACGCCGTCGCCTGGGGAACGCGCCACGGCCACGTCAAGCCCCGCGCCGGCAAGCGGGTTATCTCGGACTCCGTCTCAGCGGTCTCGGTGGGAATCATCGACGGCGTTCCCTGCCTGGATCTGCCCTATGAGGAGGATGTCCGCGCCCAGACCGACATGAACGTGGTGCAGACCGGTACGGGCGCCTTCATTGAGGTGCAGGGCACCGCCGAGCACGCCCCCTTCGACCGCGCCGAACTGGATGCGCTGCTCGATCTGGCGACCAAGGGCAACGCCGAACTGGCGGCGCTGCAGGCCCGCGTGCTGGCCGGCCCGGACGATGCTCCCTTCACCGTGTCCACAGCCGACCAGGCTGCGCAGTCCCCCGCCGGGACCGCCCCGGCGGCCGGCGTCGAGGAGGGCTGACCGTGGCCCCTCAGCCGAACCCGGCGCCGTCGATCCACGGTTCGGTGGCCGTGCCCGCAGGTGCCCGGCTGGTGTTGGCGAGCCACAACCCGGGCAAGCTGGCCGAACTGCGCGCGATCCTGACCCCACTAGTGGAGGGTCTGGACGCCGGGCAGATCATCTCCTCGGCCGGTCTTGGCATCCCCGAGCCGGTGGAGGACGGGCTGACCTTCACCGCCAATGCCACACTCAAGGCGCGAGCCCTGGCCCAGGCGACCGGGCTGCCGGCGGTCGCCGACGACTCCGGACTGTGCGTGGATGTGCTGGGTGGCGCGCCGGGCATCTTCTCGGCCCGCTGGGCGGGCCGCCACGGCGACGACGAGGCCAACCTGCAACTGCTTCTGGGGCAGCTCGCCGACATCGCCGACCCGCATCGTACGGCGCGCTTCACCTGTGCCGCGGTGCTGGTAGCGCCTAGCCGGGGCGACCAACCGGAATCGGTGACCGTGGTGGAGCGCTCCATGGCCGGTCGGCTGCTGCACGCGCCGGTCGGCGCCGGCGGTTTCGGATACGACCCTATCTTCGTGCCGGTTCAGGAGGACGCCGCTGCCGGTTCCGGGCGGACGACGGCGCAGCTGAGCGCGGCGGAGAAGAATGCGATCTCCCACCGCGGCCAGGCCCTGCGCGCCCTGGCCCCCGCCCTGCACGATCTGCTCTCTTAGCCCACCTCAGGCAGCACCCGTATCCCACCGAGGTCGGTAGATCTTACGTGCCGAGTTCGGTTGAAGTTACGGGCCGAGTTCGGTGAAGAGGGCTGCAAGACACGAGCCTCAACCAACCGCACCCCTTGCTTTCCGATGCGGAAAACATAATACTTTCCACATCAGAAAGTGAGGTGTAGTCGTGTCCCCCCAGCCACCTTCAGCCATCTCTCCCAGCGAGGCGCGCAGCCACCTGAATGACGTCGCCGCTACCGAGCGCGCGGCCGCGCAATGGCATCCCGCCACCTGGGCGGTCGCCTTGTTCGCCATTACCTTCGGCGCCACGGTCGGCGCCTTGGTCGCCGAGCACTACTGGGTGCTGCTCGGCGGTCTCGCCGCACTCGTGCTCATACATGTACTGCTGCGGAACTGGCTCCTACGCCCCGGGATCCGCACCCGAGACGACGTGATCGGTACCGACCGGCAGTGGTGGAAGCGGAACAGCCTGACCGCGTGGGTTCTGGTTGTAGGCGCCGTCATACGGGGGGCTTCCATACCTCCGGTGCTGATCGGCGTGCTCGTGCTGCTCGCTACCGCCCACGCATGGTACTGCGCCGCCGTGGTCTGGCCGGAGGGTAGCCGTGCTTGATCCAGTCATCCACCCGATCAACCGTCTGCGAATCTGTGCCGCACTCAAGTCCGTCGGAGCCATCAACGACGGCGCACCGGTGTGGACCGGGACAGAGATGAAGTTCTCCACGCTGCGCGATGCCGTCGGTCTGTCCGATGCCAGCCTCTCCAAACAGCTCAAGGCGCTGGAAGAAGCGGACTACATAAGGCGCCACCGCGACTACGGCGTGGTCCGTTCCATGGACGTCGTCTGGGTGTCGCTCACCCCGCGCGGTCTGAAGGCATTTGAGGATCACGTCGCCGCGCTGCGAGAGATCGCCGGAGATTGACACCGGTTACTTCAACCGACCTCGGCACGTAACATCTACCGACCTCGGCGGGCTTGGGCGTCCAGACGCCGCTGCACACCCTTGGGGACCAACGAGTCGTGCGCCTTGACGTAGCCGTACAGGCAGCGCCAGCCCCCGCAGAAAACCACCAGGAAGGCTGCCAGCATCACCGCAAACGAGACCACCCCACCGGTTCCGGGAATTGCACTGGCAGCAGTACCCCAGGTATACAGGCCCGTCCACACCGCCCAAGTCAGCGCAATGACCCAGCCGCCGTCAGGCCAGCCCACCTCCAGGTGGTCTCCGGGGCGGCGCACCAGCCACGCGACCGCCCAGGCGACGACGACGGCGACCCCGCCGCGAACGAGCAGGCCGGGCACCTGGGCCAAGTCGTCGGCAGGTGCGGCGGCGAAGCAGGCGATTAGTGCAACCGAAATCGTGTCGGCCAGCGCCACCAACCACCAGCGAGTTCGACGCCCGCGCGTCCAGGGACGGTCCGGCCCATCGGGTACCGACGGCGTGAAACTGATGCGAGCGGGCTCGTCCCGCTGCGGTTCCCGCACGGCTCAGATCTCCCAGCTGGCGCCGGGCGTCGCCGCCGCCAAAGGACCGTCGTAGACGGCGGCGGCCTCGGTCAGCGGGGCGGTGACGTCCGTCCAGGGCTGGATGTGGGTCAGGACGAGCCGCCCGACACGACGTCGCCCACCCCGTCCACTCGTGCCGGCTGCCAATTGCCCGGCGCGGCGGCCGGTCAGGTGAATGCCACGCGCGGCGTCTCGCCCCTCCAGGAACGCCGCCTCAGACAGCAGCAGGTCGACGCCGTCGGCCATCGCCTCAATGCCCTCACATAGGTCTGTGTCACCGGTGAAGGCCATACTGACACGCCCGCCGTCGCACCCAGGCCCCTCGATCCGATAGCCGAAGGCGTCCACCGGGTGCAGCGCCGGGTAGGGGGTGATGGTCAGCGGACCTACCCGCACCATCTCCCCCGCGGCCGCGGTACGGAAGGAGAACTCGGTGGCGTAGGTCTCCTGCACGGGCGTGCCGTCCACGCCGTTGAGGCGGGCAAGCAGCTCGCGTGGCCCGAGCGTGAGCACGGGGTCCAGGCTGCCGGCCGGGTTCCAACGGCGGAAGACGTGCATGCCCACCAGGTCGACCATATGGTCGGCGTGGCAGTGGGAGATGGCGATGGCATCCAGTTCGGCCGGGTCCAGATAGCGCAGCAGTTGGCCCATGGCGCCGGGGCCGAAGTCAAGCACGACCGACCAGGTGCGCCCGGCAGCGTCGTCGGCCTGCACCAGGTAGGAGGAGGCGACGGCGTCGGGGCCGGACATGGAACCGGTACAGCCGATGATGGTGAGCTTCATAAGGGATCCTCGCTCGTATCGGGGATGGGGGCGGGGGCTGACGACGGGGCGGCGGGCTCGGCCCGGCGGACATGGCCGACCTCGGGTCCCAGAAAGCGGCGGGCGAGCACGGAGAAGGAATCCGGGTCGCCGGTGGAGCGGAACTCATGCCCCGGCGCCGGGGCGCCGGGGGCGCGCAGCAGGTTGCGGCGGGCAAGCTCTCGGTACACGTCCTTAGCGGTCTCCTGGGAAGAGGTCACCAGAGTTACCTCCTCCCCCATCACGTATGAGATGGGTCCGGCCAGCAGCGGGTAGTGGGTGCAGCCAAGGATCAGGGTGTCGACGCCGGCCGCCTTAACAGGGGCCAGGCTCTCCTCGGCGGTGGCCATGACCTCCGGACCGGTGGTGGTGCCGGACTCGGCCAGTTCGACGAACCGTGGACAGGGCTGGGAGAACAGGCTGATGCCGGGGACGGCGGACAGGGCGTCGGCGTAGGCGTGGGAGTCGACCGTGCCCTGGGTGGCGATCAGGCCGATCCTCCCGTTGCGGGTGACCCGGGCGGCGGCGCGGGCCGCCGGGTGGATGACCTCCACCACGGGCACGCCCTTGCCGCGGGTGTAGCGACTGCGAGCGTCGTGCAGTACGGCAGCGGAGGCCGTGTTGCAGGCGATCACCAGCATCTTCACACCGGAGTCGACCAGTTCGTCCATGACATTCAGGGCCAGGCGACGCACTTCCTGCACCGGACGGGGACCGTAGGGGGTATTGGACGTGTCACCGATGTAAAGCAGCCGCTCCCCCGGCAGCTGGTCCAGGACCGCACGGGCCACGGTCAAACCACCGACGCCGGAGTCGAACATCCCGATGGCCGCATCATTCACAGCGCCGAGACTATGCGGAGCCCTCCGCATTCAATAGCGCGGCTACCAGTGATTCCTGCCACCAGGACAGCATGTCGTAGGACAGGGCCATGGTCCGACTCCAGCGAGCGGTCTCTCCCTCATCGGGCGGCGCCTCATCCCAGGCGACGGCATGAACCCTTTCGGCGGCCTCGGGAGAGTCGATCTGCAAACGCTCGGCAAGCACGAGGCGCGCATCGTTGAGAGCCCCCAGCCAACGATCCTCCCTGCCGACGGGCACGAGGACGGCACCGCCGGCCCCGGTCGGCTCGAGCAGTTCGTAGACCACATCCTCCAGGCGGGAGCGCTTGTCCACGCGCAGACGTTCGCGTGTGAGTGCGGCGATCTCGACGGCGACGTCAGGGTCCTCGGAGGCGTCGGGAAGGAGCACGTCCAACAGTGGGGCCAGCGCGACGGGGACCGGGAGTGACGGCGGCGCGGCCCGGGCCGCCTCGGAATCGAAGTCGAGGGCGGCCAGCACTTCGCCGTCCCGGAGGCTCTCACCCGATCGGGCCGTGGTGCCGCCAGTCGTTCCGGTGGACTCGGAATCAACATCGGCTGGACCCGCGGCACCGAGCAGATCAGCGATCTGCTTGAACAGGCCGGCCAGGTACTCCCGCTCCCAGGGTTCCAGGCTGGAGGACCAGCCCTCGGCGTCGGGCCGGAATCCGCGCATCAGACACCCCCCGGGCCACTGACCCCGGGACCGTGCGGGCCGCCGGCGGGCGACGCCCCACCGTCCGCACCCCCTCCGGGGGCGCCATCGTCATCGGCAAGCGGTTCGATGGTGGCGTGCAGACCGTAGGTATGCATGGCGGTGACGTCCACCTCCATACGTTCGCGGGCACCACGCGAGACCACGGCCCGGCCGGTGGTGTGCACCTGCAGCATGCGGTGGCGAGCGAGGGGAATGGGGAAACCGAAGTAGGTGTGGAAGACCCAGGTGACGTAGTCCATTGTGTTGACGGGGTCGTCATGGACCACCGTGCACCACAGCCGCAGGGATGCGGCATGGGTGTCCGTCAGTGTCTCCGCCCCGGGGAGGGCGGCGGTGTCGACCTGTGCTGCGGAGGGCATGCATCCAGCGTAAATGATCGGTTCCCGCGGTGAGTGCGGAGCGGGCCGGTTTCGTCACGGGTCCACCTGCGGTACGTTGGCTGTCATGACAGCCAACCTTCGGCGGGTCCCGGCATCGGCCGCCTCCAGCACAGCACTGCTCACGGACATGTACGAGTTGACCATGCTGCAGGCCGCGCTGCACGCGGGCGTCGCCGAGCGCAACAGCGTTTTCGAACTATTCGGCCGGACTCTGCCCGCCTCTCGGCGCTTCGGTGTGGTCGCCGGGGTCGGACGGCTGCTGGATGCCATTGAGGCCTTCACCTTTACTGACGCCCAGATCGACTATCTTCACTGCGCCGGCATCGTCGACGACGACACCATCGACTTCCTGCGCTCCTACCGGTTCTCCGGGACGATCCGCGGCTACGCCGAGGGCGAGTGCTATTTCTCCGGTTCTCCGCTGCTGACTGTGGAGGGAACCTTCGCCGAGGCCTGCATCCTGGAGACGCTGGCCCTGTCGATCTACAACTACGACTGTGCGGTGGCGGCGGCGGCCTCCCGCATGACGATCGCCGCCCACGGGCGCCCGTGCGTGGAGTTCGGGGCCAGGCGGGCGCATGAGTGCGCAGCGGTGGCCGCGGCCCGGGCGGCCATGGTCGGCGGATTCATGGGCACTAGCGACCTGGAGGCCGGCATGCGCTATGGAATACCCACCTTCGGCACCTCCGCCCATTCCTTCACCCTGCTGCACGACTCCGAGGAGGAGGCCTTCGCCTCCCAGGTGGCCAGCCTCGGCCCGGGCACCACCGTGCTGGTGGACACCTATGACATTGAGCGCGGCGTGGCACGGGCGGTGGCGGCGGCCCGCGCCGGCGGCGGAGAGCTCGGGGCCGTGCGCCTGGACTCGGGCGACCTGGTCGCCGAGGCCTTCAAGGTGCGCGCCCAGCTCGACGCCCTGGGGGCGACGACGACGAAGATCACCGTCACCAACGACCTGGACGAGTATGCGATCGCCGCCCTGGGCGCGGCCCCGGTGGACTCCTACGGTGTGGGCACCAAGCTGGTCACCGGTTCGGGCCGGCCGACGGCGGCACTGGTGTACAAGCTCGTCGAGCGTGCCGATGCCGCTGGGGAGATGCAGGAGGTCGCCAAGTTCTCCACCGGGGGCAAGTCGACCGTCGGCGGACGCAAGTGGGCCGGCCGCGTGCTGGACGCCGCCGGCACGGCCACCGAGGAACTGGTTGTCTCGGCACGCTCCGAGGCCGATGCCCTGGCGGCCCTGGAGCAGGCCGAAGCCCGGCCGCTGCAGGTGGACCTGGTGCGCGCCGGCGTCATCGTGGAAGAGCACCGCGGCCCGGACGCGTTGGCGGCGGCCGCCGCACGCCACCAGGTGGCGCGCGCCGAGCTGCCCTACGACGGCTGGCGCCTGAGCGAGGGCGACCCGGCCATCCCCACCCGCCACGTGGACATCGACGAACGGCAGGTTCTGCGCGGCTGAGCCGGTAATGATCGCCGGCCAGGCCGGCTTCGCCCCGTGGCGAACGCAGGCGTTCAGCGCCGCCCGACGAACCAGCGGCGCAGCGTCTGAATGCGCCCCTCAATCTGCTCGGTGCTGGCCTGGGCCACTTCCGGTCCGCCGCATACGCGCCGCAGCTCGGTGTGAATCACCCCGTGGGGCTGCCCGGAGCGGCGCGCCCAGGCGCCCACCAGTTTGGACAGCTCCTTCCGGGCAGCAGCTCGCCTACGGGCGTCATCAACCCCGGAGTTGGCGCGGCGCTGCTGCTCAGCCGCCTGCTGCCGCTTCTGCTGCTTGATCTGCTGGTTCTGCCGTTGCCGCAGCAGGGCAGTGACCTGCTCGGGCTCCAGCAGCCCGGGCAGGCCCAGGTACTCCTGCTCCTCGGGGCTGCCCACCATGGCACCGGTACCGAACTCACCGCCGTCGAACAGCACCCGGTCGAACTCGGCGGTGGACTCCATGGCCTCGAAGCCGCCCAGCAGGTCGTCGGAGGCATTCTCGGTCTTGTTCGCCTCGGCGAGCAGCCGATCCTCCGGAGAGCCGAAGCGGGAGTCCTCCTCCACGCCCCGCTTGCCGAGCACGTGATCGCGGGCGGCCTCCATCTCCCCTGCCAGGGCCAGCAGTGGGGTCACCGAGGGCAGGAACACGCTGGCCGTCTCCCCCTTAGCGCGGGACCGCACAAAGCGGCCGATCGCCTGGGCGAAGAACAGTGGGGTGGAGGCGGAGGTGGCGTACACGCCCACGGCCAGACGCGGCACATCCACGCCTTCGGAGACCATGCGCACCGCCACCAGCCAGCGGTCCTTAGAGGCGGCGAAGGCCTCAATGCGGCTGGAGGCGCCGGAGTCGTCCGACAGGGCGACCGTGGGCGCCTGACCGGTAATGGCGTGCAGCTGCGCGGCGTAGGCGCGGGCGGAGTTCTGGTCGGAGGCGATCACCAGGCCACCGGCGTCGGGGACCTGACGGCGTACCTCCGTCAGCCGCTGATCGGCGGCCGCCAGTACCGCCGGGATCCACTCCCCACCCGGGTCCAGGGCGGTGCGCCAGGCCTGGGACTCCATGTCCTTGGTCAATGGCTCACCCAGCCGGGCGGCTACCTCATCGCCGGCTTTGGTGCGCCAATGCATCTGCCCCGAGTAGCTCATGAACATCACCGGCCGCACCACGCCGTCGGCCAGCGCCTCGGCGTAACCGTAGGCGTAGTCGGCCCGGGAGCGCTTGCTGCCGCCCGCCTCCTCCGTATAGGTGACGAAGGGGATCGGGGACTCGTCGGAGCGGAAGGGTGTGCCGGTCAGAGACAGGCGGCGGCGGGCGGGGGTGAAGGCCTCCCGGATGGCGTCCCCCCAGGAGCGGGCGTCGCCGCCGTGGTGGATCTCGTCGAGGATCACCAGGGTGCGGGTGCGGTCGGTGCGGGCGCGGTGCAGATTGGGGTTGGCGGCCACCTGCGCGTAGGTGACGGCGACGCCGTCGAACTGGGAGCCGAGTGCCCCCTGGGAGTTGGCGTAGGAGGGGTCGATGCGAATTCCCACCCGCGCGGCGGCCTCGGCCCACTGGTACTTCAAGTGTTCGGTGGGGCAGACGACGGTGACCTTGTGGACGTCACCGGCGGTGAGCAGTTCGGTGGCGATGCGCAGCGCGAAGGTGGTCTTGCCGGCTCCGGGGGTGGCGACGGCCAGAAAGTCACGTGGCATGCCCTCCAGGTACTGCTTGAGGGCGGCCGCCTGCCAGGCTCGCAGCGGACGCGTGGTTCCCCAGGCCGCGCGCTGCGGATACGCCGGGGAGAGGTTCTCCGCGGCGAAGATGGAGGGTTGGGTCGGATTGTACTGCGACTGAGAGCGGCGTGCGGAAGTCACCGACCGCCTCGTCCGAACGGGAAACGCGGGCGCTTGGGCCCGGAGCCGCCCTGGCCGCCTTTACCGCCGGGGCGCATCTGCTCATAGATCTGCTTGCAGGTGGGGCACACGGGGTATTTCGACGGGTCGCGTCCTGGCGTCCAGACCTTGCCGCACAGGGCGACGACGGGGCGCCCGGTTGCCGCCGCCGAGGCGATCTTGTCCTTGCGCACGTAGTGGGCGAAGCGGTCCGCGTCGCCGTCGTCGGTGGACTTCAACTCCTCGCGCTCGAGGACGGCTGTGCCGACGGACTGCGCGGGCTCACCCGCGGACTCGCCGGGGGAACCCGGTCCGGCGGGATCTGTGCTGGCCTGAGGCCTGACGGTGAGCTGACGCATGTGTCCCAGTGTATGCCGCTGTCAGATCGCCGCCGGGGTCCGATCCTGTGGTGGCTCTCTCCTTCCGGACCGGTGCGGACCGCAGCGCGCCCGCACCGGCCGGGGTCGTAACAAGCACGATCCGGACCGCGGCCCACCGGGATTACACCTTCCGGCGCGCCCGGCCCGTGGTGTCAGTGCTGCTTGAGCAGACCGGCGGCGGCCCTGTCGACGAGCACGAGGGCGTCGGGGTGGTTCTGCATGACGCTGGCGGGCCAGTCGGGGGTCATCTCGCCCTCCGCCATGTGAGCGACGGCCTCCGCCTTGTTGACACCGGTCGCGATCAGGACCAGTTTGCGGGCCTTCATGATGGTGCCGAGCCCCTGGGTGAGGCAGTGGGTGGGGACGGCGTCGATGTCGCCGTCGAAGAAGCGGGCGTTGTCCGAGCGGGTCTGCTCGGTGAGCACGTCGACGTGGGTGGCCGAGTCCAGCGGGCCGCCGGGCTCGTTGAAACCGATGTGCCCATCGGCGCCGATGCCGAGGATCTGCAGGTCGCAGTAGCCGGCGGCGGCCATCTGCGCCTCGTAGTCGGCGCAGGCCTGCTCCAGGTCGTCCGCGAGCGCGTCGGGACCGTGCAGGGCTCCGGGGGCCATATCCACCCGGGAGCGCAGGTTGCGCTCCATGAAGGTGGCGTAACGCTCCGGATGTCCCTCGGGCAGGCCGACGTACTCGTCGAGCATGAAGCCGGTGACGTTCTTGAAGGAGATGCGTCCTTCGGAGCAGCGGCGGGTGAGTTCGTCGTACAGGGGCAGGGGGCTGGAGCCGGTGGCGGTGCCGAGCACGGCGTTCGGCTTGTCTTTGAGCAGGGATTCGATGACATCGGCGGCGCGTGAGGCGATCTCTTCGGCCGTGTCCAGGATGACGAGCTCCATAACTGGTTCCTTATGTTGCTTGGGTGAAGCGGACCTGACGGCCCCATCCAGGAGACCGACGGGCGGTGCGCCTACGGCGCACGTCAATGCTACGACCTTAGGGAACGACTCATCGCAAGAGCTCGCCCTTAAGACCTCTCCCACAGGGGCCACCGGTGTTAGTGCCGGTCTCGGCGCGAGGCATCGCTCCCGGGGTGAGGTGCGTCAGTCGTCGTGTCCGGGCCAGGAGCGGATCGTGGCTAGTACATGCACGTAGCGCTGGTCCAGCAGTCGCCCGCCCACTATCGTTCCGCCCCAGGCGGCTCCCCCACCCCACAATAGGCCGCCGACCAAAAGCAGCCAGCCCCAGTGCCAGCCCTCCCACACCACTACAGCGATCAGCGGCACCAGGACCGGCAAACAGGCGACCACTATCACGAAGACTCCCAGAAGCTGCATGATCGCGGCGATGAAGGCGGTGCCCGAGGTGCGCGCCTTCATCGGGCTCTCCCCCGGCGGGTTCGTTTCGTAGGGCAGCAGCACGCTGGTCAGACTCGACCAGGCCAGGGCGACGCCGTACACGCCCAGGCTCGCCCCCAGGTAGGCGGGCACCTGCACCCAGTTCCCGGTTAACCAGCCGCCGACCAGGAGAAGGATGATCAGTAGCGGCAGCTGCCAGACGGCCACCGCGAGCGCACGCCCGAGGCGGTCATTACGCCCGGGCAGCCCCGCGGAAACGTGGGTCCACAGCGCCGTGGAGTCGAAGGCGAGGTCGTCGTGAATCATCCAGCCGCACATCAGGGCAACGATCAGCCCGATGATGAACAGCACGCCCGGCGCCTGCCCCGGGGTGAAGTCGACGTTCGTTCCCACCGCGTCGTAGTTGGTGGATATCGCCAAGGCGAACAGCACCCCGAATATGACAACCGTCGCCATCTGCACCAGATAGCGGGGGTCGGAGCGCCAGTAGCGCAGGCAGCGCGCGGCAACCGCCGCCGTCGGGCCCGAACTGACATGCGCCAGGCGGCGCTGCCACGGCAGCACGTCAACCGCGGCAGCCTCCGCGCCCCCGGGGTGGCGGGAGACGGTGTAGGCACGCGAACGTCCTCGCGTGCGAGCGGGCCCGGTCATGACACGGGCCACAACCCGGTGCCAAACGGGCGCCAATACCAGGGGCAGCGTCAGGGCGCCGACAGCCAGCGCTACCGCCGCCGTCGCCTGCCCCTGGGCGAGGTACCCGGGGGCCACCAGCGCCCAGCCGAAGGGAGTCAGGCCCAGGACCCTGGCGATTCCCGCAATACCGCCGAGGTCCAGCCGTTCTGAGTCCAAGACGTTATTGACCAGGGAGGGCAGCAGGGCAAACCCCATCACTATGAAGAAGCCGACAACGGCTAGCAGGTCGCGGCCGCGCCGGGAGGAGGCGGCCCCGATACCGACGACGACGCTGCGCCCCAGCAGCACGCAGGTCGCCAGCGCGGCGGGGGCAAGCACAACCGCAAGGACCGCGGCGCCCGCGTTCCCGTTCGCCACCCAGGTGAGGGCGGGCACAAGCAGTGCCAGGCCCGTAAGGATGCCGGGAACTCCACAGGCGCCGGCAACGGCCAGCCCCACCGTCAGCCGCCATGAGGGTGCGGCCCAGGCGGCCATGGCGCGCGGGTCCAGGGTGGAGTCCATGCCGGAGTAAATCAGAGGCACCACGGTCCAGCCGATCACAACCGCGGCACCAACGGCTCCGAGCACAACAGTAGCGGTACTGGCGGCGGCCTGCCCCAGGGCGATGGCGCGGCCGAGCAGCGGCCAGAGCATCCCCACGGAGCAGATGGTGCCAAGGAACAGTCCAATCGCCGCCCAGAGATTAGTGCGCAGCAGGTTCAGGGTAATGCGCCATCTCAGCTGGACGAGGGTCGCAACCACGACAGCTCCTCCCCCGACGCCTGCGCTCCCACGAGTTGGGCGAAGCGGTCCTCCAGGTCGCCTCCCGCTGCCACTTCGGCGGTGGTGCCCGCGGCCACCACACGCCCCTGGTCGATGATGGCCACGTGCGTACACAGGCGCTGCACGGTGGCCATGACGTGACTGGAGATGACCACGGTTCCACCAGAAGCGGCGAAGTCGGTGAGGATCTTCCGTATCGTTTTGGCGGAGATGGGATCGACGGCCTCGAAGGGCTCGTCCAGCACCAGCACGCTGGGCGAGTGGACCAGAGCGCAGGCCAGATGCACTTTTTTGCGCATGCCGGCGGAGTAGTCGGCCACCAGTGTGGTGCCCGCATCCCATAGGTCCAGGACATGCAGGAGCTGGGTGGCACGAGGGACGACGACGTCACGGTCCAGGCCGCGCAGCAGACCGGAATAGGTGACCAGTTCGAGTCCGCTCAGGCGATCGAAGGTGCGCAATCCGTCGGGCAGGACGCCGAGCAGCACCTTCGCGCGGCGCGGATCTGCCCACACGTCCACCCCGTGCACCAGCGCGCGCCCGGCGTCGGGCACCAGCAGCCCGGTGGCCATGGACAGGGTGGTGGTCTTACCGGCGCCGTTCGGGCCGACCATGCCGTAGACGCTACCCACGGGGACGGACAGGGACAACAGGTTGACGGCTGTCTTCCGGCCGAAGGCCTTAGCCAGGGAATCGAGGACCAGGGCGGGACGGGGACCAGGGATGGCCGGCGCTTCCGGCTGCACTGGCGGTGATGGGGACGGTGACGGGACGGTCATGATGCGAGCATATTGGACTCGCGCCTGTTCCGGGTCATCCGCCAGGAGGAATCCGGCACCGGAGCGCATCAACCGCCGGTCTTGGTGCATCACAAGTGCCGCTCGCGGCGGGCGGCGGGAGCTACGAAGGCGCGCCGCCCGGTGGGGCGACGCGCCTTACGAACTAGGATCCGCGGGCCGCCGTCGGCGAGCCCATGTGCTCCAGGCGTGCCTAGGAGGTCACTTGCCGGAGGCGGCCTTCTTCAGGGCGGACCCGGCGGTCAGCTTCACGCCATAGCCGGCGGGAATCTCGATCTCCTCACCGGTGCGGGGGTTGCGGCCGGTACGAGCGGCGCGCTCGACGCGCTCGACACCCATCAGCCCCGTGATCTTAACGGCCTCACCATTGGCGACGTTCTCGACGAGAACGTCCTGGAAGGCGCCGAGGAAGGCGTCGGCGTCGGTCTTGGTCAGACCGGCCTTCTCGGCAATGGCGGCGATGAGCTCGGTGCGGTTGATTGACATGTAACTGCCTCTCGGTAGGTGATTGTCGTACGTCTTGAAGACGGCTGGGCACCCCAGAGCGGTGCCGCTGGCCGTAACGCTATGCATAAATGGGGCGATTTGTCAGATACGACGGCGTTTTCCTCGGCGTGGCGTACCATTTTGTGGCTCACATCAAACACATCGAGCACATTCGCAACATTGACCCCACCATTCCCGTCACTTCTCGGCGACGGCGTCGACGAACCACGAGGTGATGGTCGCCGGATGAGTAATGGCGGTGCCGACCACGACGGCGAAGGCTCCGTGGTCCATGGCCAGCGCGGCCTGGCCGGGGGTGTGTACCCGGCCCTCCACGATGAGCGGCACCCGGGCGATCGGCGCAATCTGGTCGATCAGCTCGACGTCGGGCCCCGCGGTCCTGGGCCGCTCACCGGTGTAACCGGCCAGGGTGGTCCCCAGAATGTCTGCGCCGGCGTCCTGGGCGGCGCGCGCATCGTCCAGGCTGCCGCAGTCCGCCATGACCAGTACACCCGGGCGGGCCGCCTTCAACTCGGTGATCGTCTGCGCCAGGCTGAGCCCGTCCGGCCGGGGCCTGCGGGTGCCGTCCAGGGCGACGATCCCGGCGCCGGTGGCGGCCACCGCGATCGCATGGGTGAGGGTGGGGGTGATGAACACGCCCTCATGGCCGTCCTTCCACAGGCCGATGACCGGCACGTCCACGTGCTGGGTGATCAGGTTCAGGTCTGCCAGGCCCTGGGCGCGTATACCGTCGGCGCCGCCGGCCACGCAGGCCTGGGCGATCTGGTCCATGGTGCGCGGGTCGCGCATGGGCTCACCGGGGTATGCCTGCGCCGAGACGATCAGACCTCCGCGCAGGCGTTCGAGTAGCGGATCTAGGGTGGACACGGATGCCTCCTTAGTGGGGATGCGGTTCATGGCGGCGGCAATCTCTCAACCGTCTGCGTGGCGCAGGGCGGCCTCGTGGGCGGCGCCGACGATTGGCGCGGTCGTGCCCAGGACGGCGGGTCGCAACTCGAGCGCATCCGCCACCGGGGCGACCAGTTCCTGGCGCACGGTCTCGCGCAGCGGCTCCCACCACAGCCGACCGGCGCGGGACAGGCCACCGGAGATGATCACCCGCTCGGGGTCGAGCACGGTGACGACGCCGGCGATCGCCTGCCCGAGGGCGATGGCGGCCTCACGGTACAGCCGACGGGCCGCGGGGTCTCCGGCGACTGCCAGGTGTTCCACCGTCAGGGCGTCGGTGACGTCCTGAGCACCGGTGGCCTCCCGGTAGCGGCGGGCGATCTGCGGACCGGCGGCCACCGCCTCGAGGTGCCCGGGCCGCCCGCAGGTGCACCGCTCCCCCGCAGCCAGGGCGGCGGGCATATGTCCCATCTCACCGGCCAGGAAGTGCGCGCCGTGGTGCACGCGTCCATCCAGAATCACCGCCCCGCCCACCCCGGTGCCAACAGCCACTACCAGCGCGCCGCTCGCGCCCGCTCCGGCCCCGATCCAGGCCTCGCCGGCGGCGTAGGCGTTGACGTCGTTGTCGACGTAGACCGGCGGCGTCCCGCCGTCCGGCCCGTGCAGGCCAGCGGCCTCCAGGCGCCGGGCCACGCCTTTGGCGATGTCGGTGCCGCTCCATGCGGAGATGGCGTCGGTGGCGGACAGCACCGTGCCGCGTTGGGAGTCGATCACACCCGCCGAGCCGATGCCCACCACGAGCGCGCCGTCCCGCGCGCTCGCCGCGGGGCAATCGCCGCCCGCTCCGACGACGCCGCCGATCAATTCGGCGATGGCATCAAGCATGACATCCGGGCCGCAATGAGCGGGCGTGGGCATCTGGCGAACCGGCCCCAGCAGTCTCCCGTCTGCGGCCACCGGCGCGGCGGCGATCTTGGTCCCGCCCACATCCACACCCACCAGCTGCGTGGCCGTGTGCGGGGACCCCGCATTGCGGGGCGCGGTGGTCATCTCAGATCAGCCCCTGCGTGCGGGCAATGGCCAGAACGTCGTCGCGGGCCGCCCCCTCCAGGGCGCGAACCGGGAAGGCCATCTCATTGGTATCGATGGTTCCCTGGGCCGCCATGACCGTCTTGAAGGCGCCGATACCGGTGGCGTCCGCCGAGCGCCCGCGGGGGGCGAAGACGATCTCGAAGCCGGCGCACAGGCCGTCCTGGATACGACGGACCTCCTCCCAGCGCCCGGCGCGCGCGGCTCCCCACATCTCCACATAGGGGCGCGGCTCCACATTGCCATAACCGGGAACGCAGCCGTCGCCTCCCAACAGCAGCATGCCGTCTACGACACACTCATGACCGGTCAGCAGGGCCAGCGGGTGACCGGCGGCCGCGTTGGCGACCACCAGGCGGCGGAAGGCGACGTCGTCGCCGGAGGAGTCCTTCACTCCGGCCAGCACCCCCTCCGCACCCAGGCTCACGAGCATATCCCGATCCAGCTTCTTGCCGTTCAGGCGTACGGGAACGTCGTAGGCCAGCAGGGGCACACCGATGGCGCCCGCAATGGCGCGGAAGTGCTCGGCGGTTTCGGAGGTGTCGTTGATGGCGTAGAAGGGGCAGGTGGCCACGATGGCGTCCACGCCGAGGCCCTCGGCCCGCCTGGCCTGCTCGATGACCCGGCGGGAGGTGGTGTCGATGGCGCCGGCCAGTACGGGCACGCGCCCGTCGGCACTCTCGACGACCGCCGCGGTGACGGTGTCGCGCTGGGAATCGGTCAGATAAGCGACCTCCCCAGAGGAGCCGCCGACGAACAGACCGTGCACGCCGGAGAAGATCAGGTGCTCGACGACGCGACCCAGGGACTCCAGGTCGATCTCGCCGTGCTTGAACGGGGTGACAACCGGCGGAATGACGCCGGTGAAGCGGGTGTCCATGTAATGACGTTCCTTATAGGTGGGTGGCGGTCGGGCGGTGGGGCGGTCAGGTGTCGAGCAGAGAGGGCACGGCGGCCAGCAGGGTGCGGGTGTACTCCTGCTCGGGGTGGGCGAAGATCTCCGCGGTGGTGTTCAGCTCCAGGATCTTCCCGAAGTACATGACGGCGATGCAGTCGGATACGTAGCGGACCGTGTTGATGTCGTGGCTGATAAACACCAGCCCCAGGCCGAGGGCGGCCTTGAGGTCCTGCAGCAGGTTGAGGACCTGGGCGCGCACGGACACGTCCAGGGCACTGGTGGGTTCGTCGGCGACGATGATGTCCGGGTCCAGGGCCAGCGCCCGGGCGATGGCGACCCGCTGACGCTGGCCGCCGGAGATCTGGCGGGGCAGCACCTCCAGGGCGCTGGGCGGCAAACCCACCAGGTGCAGCAGGTCGCGGACCTTGGCCTCCCGCTCACGGGGCGAGCCGATGCCGTGGACGTTGAGCGGATCGATGAGCGTGTCGTGCACGATCATGCGCGGGTTCAGGGCGGTGGCCGGGTCCTGGAAGACCACGGACACCGAGCGGCCCAGCGCCCGCCGATCGGCCGCACCATGCCCGAGGCGGCGGCCCTTGAAGTAGACCTCGCCCCGGGTCAGCGGCTGCAGGCCGGTCATGACGCGGGCAGTGGTGGACTTCCCGCAGCCGGACTCCCCCACCAGCCCCAGCGTCTGACCACGGCGGACCGTAAGGGACACGTCGTTGACGGCGTGGACCGTGTCGGGCCGGAAGAGCTTGCCGGTGCGGGACTTGTGGATGACGTGGGCGTGGCGCAACTCGATTACCGGGTCGGTCTCGGGATTCCAGCCGGAGTACTTGTCGGTGGACATCAGTGGGCCTCCTGGGCGAGGATCGCCTCGAGTTCGGGCGTGATGGCGTAGTAGTGGTCGGCGGCGCCGGCTACCGGCTTAAGCGCCGGCCGGGTGTTCAGGCCGACGTCCGGACGGGACGAACGCGGGGCGAAGCGGTCACCGACCACGAACTCCTGCGGGCTGGGCACGGTTCCGCGCACCTGGTGCAGACGCTTGGAGCCGGCCTCGATGGACAGCACCGCCCCGAGCAGGCCGCGGGTGTACTCGTGCACTGGGTTGCTCAGCAGTTCGGAGGTTGTGGCCTGCTCGACGACCTGCCCGGCATACATGACGGTGATGCGGTGTGCGACCTTGGCCACCAGGGCCAGGTCGTGGCTGACGAAGACCATGGCGAAGCCGAGCTTCTCGCGCAGCTGGTTGAGCAGGTCGATGACCTGCTTCTGGACTGTTACATCCAGGGCGGTGGTGGGCTCGTCGGCGATGACCAGGCTGGGGTCCCGGGTGAGCGCCATGGCGATAAGTACGCGTTGGCGCTGACCGCCTGACAGCTCGTGCGGGTAGCTCTTAAGCGTGCGCACCGGGTCCAGACCCACCAGCTCGAGCAGCTCCTCGGCACTGCGGGTACCGCCCCGCGAGGTCAGCTGCTTCATCTGGGAGCGGATGAGCATGGAGGGGTTCAAGGAGGACAGGGCGTCCTGGTAGATCATGCTCATCTCGTGGCCGCGCAGGGCGTTGTGCTCCTTGGGGCTCAGTTCCAGCAGGTTGCGGCCCTGGAAGCGGATCTGCCCGGTGATGCGTGCACTGGGGGGCAGCAGTCCCATGACCGCCATGGAGGTGATGGACTTCCCGCAGCCGGACTCCCCCACCAGACCCATGGTCTCGCCGGGGCGCACGGAGAAGGACACGCCGTCGACGATGTTGACCTCTCCGTGCTGAGCGGGGAAGGCGATCGAGAGGTCCTCCACCTCCAGCACGGGCGCGGCCTCGGGCGTGGGGTAGGCGAGCCGGTCGTGGCGGGCCAGTTCGGCGGTGCGCAGTGCCTGCAGACGCTCGGCCAGCGGCACTTCCTCGGCGGCGGGCTCCACAACCCCGGTCAGGGCACTCTTCTGCCCGCCAGGAGTGGCGTCCGCAGCGTCGTCGGCGTTCTTCCGCACGGCGTGGCCGGCCTCGTCCCAGGCCTGCTGGGTCTGCATGGCCTCCTCGTCGGCCTCGACGTCCACCTGGGACCGGATGCGTGGGGCGGCCATGGCGTCCGTCAGCCCCTCGGACAGGATGTTCAGGCAAAGGGTGGTTATCAGGATCATCAACCCCGGGAAGAAGGTCGGCCACCAGTGCCCGCTCAGCAGCAGGGCCTTGCCCTCGGAGAGCATATTGCCCCAGGTGGGAGTGTTGACCGCCTTGATGCCGGCGCCGATGAAGGACAACGAGGCCTCGAAGACGATGGCATCGGCCACCAGCACGGTGGCGTAGACCATGATCGGTGCGACGCAGTTGCGCACCACGTGCTTGGCCAGGATCCAGGGCACCCGGGCCCCCATGACCTTGGAGGCCGCCACGTAGTCCTCTCCGAACTGGGCCAGGATGTTCGCGCGCACCACCCGGGTCAGTTGGGGGGTGTAGACGACCGCCGTGGCGACGATGATCACCGTCACCATCGGCATTCCGGAGGCGGCCATGGCCAGAACCAGCACGGCCGCGAGCGCGATACCGGGGAAGGACATGACCACGTCCAGCACGCGCATGACCACCTCGCCGATCCACTTGCGGCTGGTGGCGGCCACAGCACCGAGTACGGCGGCCAGCGCCAGCGCGATGCCGGTGGCGCTCAGGCCCACCACCAGGGAGACTCGGGCCCCGTAGACGGCGCGGGAGAAGATGTCGCGGCCGGTGGCATCGGTGCCGAACAGGTGCGCGGCGGAGGGCGCGACGGCGGGGTCGGAGGAGACGACGTCGCCCACGCCCTCCACATGGGTGACGGTCTGTGTCGATGCCAGACCGGTGGCGCCGGGGTTGTAGGGGGCCACGAGCGGGGCGAAGATCGCCATCAGGGCGATGACGGCCAGGACTAGGACGGCGATCTTGGAGCCGAGCGGCAGGCGCCGCCAGCCCTGGAAGCGCAGACCTGGGGCGGAGACCTTGTCCAGTGTGCGACGGTGTGGCATCAGACGCTCCTGATCCTCGGGTTGACCAGCACGTAGAGCATGTCAACGACGATGTTGATGATGATGAAGGCCAGCGCCACCGTGATGGACACGCCCTGGACGATGTTGACGTCATTGCGGGTGATGCCCTGGAAGATGAGCTGCCCCATCCCCTGAATGTTGAAGATCATCTCGATTACGACGGCGCCGCCCATGGCGTATCCGAGCCGCAGGCCGAGCACCGTGAGCGGGGTGATCAGGGCGTTGCGCAGCACGTTGCGAGCGACGACGACGTGCTTGGGGATGCCTGCGCCGATGGCGGTGCGCACGTAGTCGCGGTCGAGCTCCTCGACCATGGCGGTGCGCACCACGCGGGTGAGAGTACCGGTGTTGGGTACGGCCACGGCCAGGGCGGGCAGGAAGATCTGCCTCACGTAGGCGCCGGGATCCTCACCGAAGGAGACCCATCGGGTGACCACCGATGGGAAGGTGCCGGTGGCGCCGGGGATGTCGCCGAACCATTGGATCAGCAGCAGGGCGAGCCAGAACGAGGGGGTGGCCAGGCACAGGATGGAGATCACCCGGATTAGCTGGTCCGGCCAGGCGTCGCGGTACAGGGCCGCGATCACCCCGAGGATGGTGGCCGCGATGACGGCCAGGAGGATGCCGATGAAGGTCAGCTGCAGGGTGATCGGGAAGGCGTTGGCGACCATGTCGGTGATCTTCACGCCGGTGAAGGTGGTGCCGAGGTCGCCGTGTGCCAGACCCACCAGGTAGTCCCAGAAGCGTTGCAGCAGCGGGTCGTTGAGGTGGTGGGCTTCACGGTACTGCTCGAGCGCCTCCGCCGAGGCGGCCTCCCCCAGCGCCAGGCGCGCAGGATCGGCCGAGGAGAACGACATGACGACGAATACGAGCAGTGTCACGCCCAGCACCATGATCGGCAGCGCCACCAGGCGTCTGCCGATCAGGCGGAGGAGGTTGGACACGGGTGTGCTCCTTTGCTGTGGTCTCGCGTCCGGCCGCACCCCGGTGGGGGGTCGGACGGGCGCCCTCGGGCCGGCTGCCGTGTCGACCCAAGACAATCATCGGTTGTCTGACGTCTGATGTCAAGCGTGCCGGAAGACGTTCCGAACGACGGTGCGCGGCGCCGCAGCCGTGGCCACGACGCCGCGCACCGGGCCGGCGACAGCCGAAGCCGCCGCATTCAGAACATGCTCGACTCTCACTCCGCCTTCGTGCCGACATCGACGAAGGACAGTCCGGTCAGCGCGATCGGCTGGAACCCGACCAGCGCCTCCGAGTCGTAGGCGGTCGGCGACTTGCGGTGGAAGATGGGATACAGCGGGACGTCGGCGGCGATCATGTCGAAGATCTCCTGCCACTTGGCCACCTGTGCATCGCCGTCCAACTGCACCGCCTCATCGAGCGCCGCCTGGATGGCGTTGTAGGAATCCGTTCCCTTCCAGTGCATGCGGCCGTCGGTCCAGGTGTCGCCCGAGTACCACCAGCGCATGAGCAGGTCCGCGTCAGCACCGAAGACCGAGGGATCGCCGGGAGCGATCACCACGTCCCAATCACCCTGCGCGGAGTCGATGAAGGTATAGACGTCGGCGGACTTCTTCTCGTCATAGTTGACGGTGATTCCCAGAGCCTCCAGGTTCTCCCGAATGATGGGACGCACGGAGGCGAACCAGCCATGGTCGGAGCACAGCAGGTTAATGGAGGTGACACCCGCCTCGGCCAGCAGAGACTTCGCCTTGTCGGCGTCATAGGCGTATACGGTGCTCGCCTGCTTGTAGGCGGGGTGTTCCTTGTGCACAAAGGAGGTCGCCGGGGTGGCCAACGTCCCCATACCGGTCTCACAGATCTTCTCGTAGTCAAGGGCGTACATAATCGCCTGCCGCGCCTTCACATCTGACAACCGGGAGTTGTTGAACATGGCGAACAGCAGGGAGAAGCCCTGCTCCGCGGAGACCGCGATCGGAGCCTGCATGGTGGCCAGGTTGGCCACGGGCACGGCGTCGATCGCCTGCACCGTTCCGGAGGTGATCGCATTGGTCCGCGTGGTGTCATCGGGAAGGATCTGCCAGGTCATGGACTTGGCCAGCGCCGGATGCGGGCCGTTGTAGTTGTCGTTGCGCTCGAACACGATGGTCTGGGAGGCGGCGCCGTTGTCGGTCATGGTGTAGGGGCCCGAGCCGACGGGGTTCATGTCGAAGGCGGCGGCGTCGGCCTCGACGGCGGCCTTGGGCACGATCTTGACCACGCTGATGCGCTCGGCGACGAGCGAATAGGGATGCTTGGTGGTGATCGTAACGGTGGTGTCGTCCTTCTTCTTCACCGAGTCGATGAAGCTGATGAACTGGGCATACAAGGAGTTGTTGGCCGGGTCCAGGACCCGCTCGAAGGAGAAGACGACGTCATCGACGGTCACGGCCGTGCCGTCGGAGAACTTGGCACCGTCACGCAATGTCACTTCGTAGGTGGTGTCATTCACCTTTGTGGGCAGATCGGCACCGAGGGCCGCATAGCACTCGCGGGTGGCCGGGTGCAGCTCAGTCAATCCTTCCATCGTGTGCCAGTTGGCCGCGACGGTGAGCGCCGCGGTAGTGGTCACCGGGTCATAGCCGTTGGTACCCAACTCGTAGGAGATGCCGGCAGTGATCACGCCGTCGGAGTCGGAGGCGGCCGCGTTGGCGGCGGGATCATTGGCCGACGTCGCGGCCGAAGAACTGTTCGAGCTGGAACCGCCGCATGCCGCGAGCGCTGCGGTCAGACCTGCGGCCAGCCCCATGGCGGAAGTTAGGCGGATGAAGCCACGACGCGATGCGTGGGGGGATGAGAGCGACATGAATGTCTCCTGAAGTCGGACGTCTGTTGTCTGACGTTGGTATTATGACTGTAGCATCTCATAGGACATCTGATCAATCCCCGGATTGATTGTGGATTATGTGTAACGATGGCCTGGGAAACGGCCCGATCCTCCCTGACCGGGCCGCCGCGCACAAGCAGAACACCGGAACCGGAGCTGGGTGAGGAACGATGACCGTGGCGGAAATGAAGCGGGGCGCCTACGCCTCCACGAGCGAAGCGACGACGCAGACCGCAAGTGCCATGAACTCCATCAAGGACTACATCCTGCAGTCCCATCTGCAGCCTGGAGACCCGCTGCCGACCGAGTCGCAGCTGTGCGAGACCCTGGGAGTCTCCCGCTCCTCCGTGCGGGAGGCCGTGCGCACGCTGGCCGCCTTGGACATCGTGGAGGTGCGTCATGGCCACGGCATGTTCGTGGGGCAGGTATCCATGCGCCCCATGGTCGAGTCCCTCGTATTCCGTGGCCTGCTCAAGCCGGGGGACGATTACCGCAGCCTGCGCGAGGTCGTGGAGGTGCGCCGTACCCTCGACTCCGCCCTCGCGGCAGAGGTAGTGGAGGCGTGGCGGAGCCGCGAGGACACCGAGATCGACGCGGTGGTGGATGAGATGGAGGCGCTGGCGGAACGCGGGGAGACCTTCACCGACCAGGACCGCGGCTTTCACCAGAAGCTGCTGGCCCCCGTTCCGAATCAGCTCTTCGCGCACCTGATGGAGGCCTTCTGGGCGATCCATACGCTGACGGTCCCGATGCTCGACGCCCCGCGCCCGGAGGACATCGTTAAGACCGCCAATGCCCATCGGGCCATGCTGCAGGCGGCCCGCGCCGGAGATACGGAGGCCTACCGCGAGGCGGTGGTGGCCCACTACGAGCCCCTGGTCAACGCCCTCACCCGCTCCTGACCCCCGCCGCCTCTCCCCGCGCCCCCTCGCCGAGATCGGTAGAAGTTACGTACCGAGATCGGTAGAAGTTACGGCTGCGCCGCCCGAGTTCATCATCGAGTTCGCCGTTGAGTTCGCTGCCGGCCCCGCTGTCCGGGGCAGCCGCCGTAATGATCGGGAAGGTCCCCTCCCCCAGCACCCGCGCCAGGTTGACGCTCGGGTCCTCCGGCGCCAGTAGCCGGGTGAACCACGAGAGCCGCGCCGCCTCCAGGCCGTCACGCAGCCAGGTGACATTCACATACTCCATGGCGTGGGTGGCTCCCGGCCACACATGCAGCTCGCAGTCCCCGCCGTCGCGCCACAGGGCGGAGGCGAATGCGACCACCTCGTCCCGGAAGGTCTCTGCGGCAGCCACGGACAGGAACACCGGTGGTAGCCCGGCCAGGGCGCTCGGCCGGTCGACGGCACGGCCGGCCGCCTCATACGCGCTTACCGCCGCTCCGCCACGCCGACCGGGGAGGATCTGCTCCCAGGCCCAGTTGTTCCAGTGCGCCGGCCACAGCCCGTCGTCGGGGTACTGGCGGGCCGACGGCGGCTCCACCGCGCCGTCGGGGCCGGCAAGTCCAGTGCGGTCATCCAGCATCGGGTAGTCGAGCAGGTAGCCCAGCGCCCGGGGCCCGCCGTGGTCCCGGGCGGCCAGCGCCAGGCAGGCGGCCAGTCCCCCGCCGCCGCTGGGCCCGACGACGACGATGCGCCCCGGGTCCGCCCCGTAGTCCGCGGCGTGCTCGGCGGCCCAGGTCAGCGCGGCCAGGCAGTCCTCCCCCGCGGCCGGTGCGGGGTACTCCGGCGCCAGGCGGTACTCCGGGGCGAGGACGACGCCGCCGAAGCGCCGCGCCCAGGCGGTCGGGGCGGCCAGGTCGTCGAAGCGGCAGCCGATCACCCGCCCGCCGCCGTGGATGGACAGCAGTAGCGGGGCGCCGGGCTGCACCACGCCGTCGGGCGGGAGTACCACCGTCAAGGCCATGGTGGTCCCGTCGTCGCGAGTGAGAGCCTCCTCGTGCAGGCGCACGTCCGGGCAGGCGGCCAGGTAGGCGGCGCGGCGCTGAGCGACCGGGATGCGACGGGAGGCGAGCGTGGCATCGTTCAGCGGCGGAAGTCCGCCGGCGGCCTTGATGCGCTCTAGCACTAGCGCAGTGGCGGGCTCGTAGGGCGGGCGGCACGGCGACGACGTCATGGGCGGAGAGTACGCATGCCGAGGCGACTTGAATCCCCCCGGATGCCCACACGGCGGTCACGATTTCCGCTCGTGTGGCCGGTGCCGGAACAATGGGGGCGACCCACTCCCGAGCGCATTGGAGATCCGTATGGCCCTGGGCTCCCACCCCGCCGCGCAACCGTCCCGTTCCACGGCCGCTGAAGCATCCGCAGCCCCCGCCGCCAAACACCCCGTGGACCAGGTGCCGCCGGCCGGGCGCCTGGCGGTCCTGGGCGTCCAGCATGTGCTGGCCTTCTACGCCGGCGCCGTCATCGTGCCGCTGGTGATCTCGCAGGGCCTGGGGCTCGATACGGAGACCACCGTTCACCTGATCAACGCCGATCTGCTGACCTGCGGCATCGCCACGATCATCCAGTCGGCGGGCCTGGGCCCAAAGATCGGCGTGCGGTTGCCGCTGATCCAGGGCGTGACATTCACCGCCGTCTCTCCGTTGATTGCCATCGGCATGGCCGCCTCGGGCGGGGCCGGCGGCACGGCGGGGCTGCCCACCATGTACGGCTCAATCATCGCCGCCGGCGTCCTGACCTTCATCGCCGCACCCTGGTTCGCGCGCCTGCTGCGCTTCTTCCCACCGGTGGTGACCGGCACGCTACTGACCGTCATGGGAACCACCCTGATGAGCGTGTCCGCCGGCGACATCGTCTCCCTGGGCGCCAACGCCCCCGACGGCGTCTCCGCGGCCGCCGTCAACGCGCTCACCTTGCGCGGGTTGGGCTACGCCGTGCTGACGATTGCGCTGATCGTGGCGGTGCAGCGCATCTTCAAGGGGTTCATGGCGACTATCTCGGTGCTGATCGGCCTGGTGGCGGCCACCGCGGTTGCCGTGGCGCTAGGCGATGCGGACTTCTCCGAGGTCGCTCAAGCCGCACCACTGGGCGTGACCACACCCTTCTACTTCGGCATCCCGCAGTTCTCCGCCGCCGGGATCCTGTCGATGCTGATCGTCATGGCGGTCACCGCCGTGGAGACCACCGGCGATGTCTTCGCCACCGGTGAGGTGGTAGGAAAGCGCATCACTCCGGCGCATATCGCCGCCGCCTTGCGCGCTGATGGGCTATCGACCCTGCTGGGCGGGGTGCTGAACTCCTTCCCCTACACCTGCTTCGCCCAGAACGTGGGCCTGGTACGGCTGACCCGGGTCAAGTCCCGCTGGGTGGTGACGGTGGCCGGGGTGATCATGATCGCGTTGGGGCTGCTTCCCAAGGCGGGCGCCGTCGTCGCCGCGATCCCGACGCCGGTTATCGGCGGGGCCAGCCTGGCCATGTTCGCGTCGGTGGCGGTGGTTGGCATCCAGACATTGGGGAAGGTGGACCTGCGCGACAACCGCAACGCGGTGATCGCCTCCACGTCGATCGGACTGGCCCTGCTGGTCACCTTCAAGCCGGACATCTCCGCGAGCATGCCCGCCTGGCTGCAGATCATCTTCGGTTCGGGCGTGACCATCGGGGCGCTTTCGGCCGTGGCGCTGAATCTGCTGTTCTTCCATGTGGGTCGCCGAAGCAGCGAGGATGTCGCCGTCGTCGCAGGGCGGACGGTGAGTCTGGAGGAGGTCAACGCCATGGACCGGGAGGAGTTCGTGGCCACGCTGGGCGGGCTGTACGACGGCGCCGCCTGGCCGGCGGAGCGCGCCTGGGAGCAGCGGCCCTTCGGCTCGACGTCGCGGCTGCGGCAGGCGCTGGAGGATGCGGTTCTGGCAGCGTCGCCCGCCGAGCAGGAGGCGCTGGTGGCCGGGTACACGGATGTGGTGGACCTGCTGCTCTCGCGCGAGGACGGGGGGCAGGCGCATCTGGACACGGCCTCCCTGGCCCTGGAGGAGTTCGACGACGCCGAGGCCGCCGAGCTGCGCGGCCTGGCTGCCGCCTACCGGGAGCGTTTCGGGCGTCCACTGGTGATGTGCGTGGCGCGGGTGGCCAACCGCGCCCAGCTGGTGGCGCGCGGCTGGCAGCGGGTGGAGTCCTCCCCCGCCCGGGAGGCGCGGGTGGCGCTGGGCGAGGTGATCGACATCGCCGACGAGCGCTTCGACGTGATGATCGCCGACGCCAACCCGATCCGCTCGGCCTGGGCCCGCAAATTCGAGCAATTGGGCTGAGCGGCATCCACGAGGTACGTCGTACAGAGAGTCGAATCTGCCCTGCGGGACGGCCGGCGCCTTATACGCGGGGAATTGTCGGCTCTACCGGTCTGAGGGTGTGGAGGTTGGGCGGTGTTTGGGCTGTGTAGCTGTTTTCGGTTCGGTCGTCCGACCCGCGCCAGGGCCTACTTGGGCCGTCCTAGACATACTCTCAGGCGGTCCGACCGGCCCAGGGCGTGGGGCTCTGCACCAAGATGATCCACCTCGCCGCTGAAGTACACGTCTGGTGTCTCACCGGCGAGGCGGATTGCCGCAATCCCTCCAGGGGCTTCGCTGTCGTTCGACTGCACGCTCAGCCGAGCGGGAGGCACACCTCGGTCACGAGCTGGTCGGCAGGAACCGCGTCCGGCGTCGTGAGGTAGATGTTGAACGACTTGCCCGCCAGGGAGTCGTCGGCCGGCGGCGTCAGTCCCTCGGCGGCGATTCGGGTTGCCAGCCGGTCATGGGCCCCGGTGATCTGGTCGTACGGCCCGACGACGTGGGCCACGAGGCAGTCCCGAGCCGGAAGGTCGTGGACCTGTAAAGGCGCCCCGGCCGTGGTCCCGGACGCGACCGGTAGGAAGATCTCCTCGTCGACGTCGTGCTCGGTGTACTCGGCGTCGTGCTCGATCACTCCACACGGACCAATGGGCGTGATGCCCTGCCGGGTGATCTCGGGCATCATGCGGGCCCAGAGGAGATGCTCGTCGGCGTAGGTCGGGATGACGTCGCGCAGGGATACGATGGTCATGGCCGCGATGGTGCGGCGCTCGACGGTAATGGACATGCTGGTTTCTCCTTCGATGAGGTGAGAGATGAGAGCCAGCCGAGCCTGGGCGGCGCGCGTCTCCTCGATGACGGTCTCGCGCTGGAGCTCCAGCGCAGCCGACCATGCCGGGGTGCCGCGGGCGGCGAGCAGGGCGGAGATGGCGGAGACGCCGAACCCGACATCGCGCAGGTTCCGGATGTCCACGGCGTCGCGCAGCTGATGCGGCGCATAGCGGCGGTATCCCGTCCACGGGTCGACGTCGGCGGGCACGAGCACGCCGTGAGCGTCGTAGTGGCGCAGCATGCGTACCGACAGGCGAGTCAATGAGCTGAACTCGCCGATCGTCATGAGGCTCGTGGTCTCGGCCATGGCTCCACCATGGGCCCTCACACCGTGTCAGGGTCAACCCGAAGGGTCGTCGGTGTGAGCGCGGTGCTTGTAACTCGAGTCGTGGTTAGCGCCGCGCGACAGAGTCCGGGCGGAGGCCGTAGGGGCGTGGACCACCCGACGCCGCCGCCCCTATATTCCCCCGGCGTCTACAACACCATGACCCACAACAGCTAGTCAGCAACTACCGGAACCAGATACAGCACCCTTCACAAAACCCAGAGTTCGACAGGGGACGCGACCGTCGTGTTCAAAGCCGGTAGCCGGATCGACATCAAGGGATGACACCACCAGGCCAAGATCCCTTGTCGCCGCGACGGCCTCCCCATAATCCACGGCCACGCATGTCAAAATCTAGCCATGCAGAACTTTACCAAGGTGGACCCACGTGCCCTAATCTCCGCAGGATTCAACAAAGCCCTCATCCTCCAGCAGCCACGCGCTCAGGCCAACATCGCCCGGCTACGCCGTGTCCACCCAGACAAGACTCCCCAAGAACTCATCTCATACATCAACAAGTGGTACCTCGGGACAGTGACGGCCTCCGGTACCGGGGCAGGAACGGCTGCCGTCGTTCCCAACGGAGTAGCCCAGGCCTCGGCCGCAGGCCTAGATCTCGTGACCTACCTTGAAGCGTCAGTCTTTTACATCCTCTGCTTGGCCGAGATCCACGACCTCGATCTAGAAGATCTGGAGCGTCGCAAGATGCTCGTCACCGCAGTCCTATTCGGCAACTCCGCATCCTCCAAGCTTCTCGACAAGGTCATCGGACGAACCGCGCCATACTGGGGCAAGAAGCTCGTCGAAGCGCTCCCTATGGAAGCCGTGAAGCAAGCCAACAAGATCCTGGGGCCACGCTTTGTCACCAAGTGGGGCGCCAAGACCGGCATCCTAGTCCTCGGCAAGCAAGTCCCCCTCATGATCGGGGCAGCCATCGGCGGCGGAGGAAACCTTCTGTTCGGATCCTTCGTCATCAAAGCAGGCTATACAATCCTCGGCCCTGCACCGTAGACATGGGCCGAACCACCACACGACGATGCCAGTCAGAGCAGTACACCAGCCGACATCATCATCGAACCCGAGTTCAGCGAGACCCAGGGCAACGACCTACTGACATAGGAACCCAGGTCCTAGCGTCCGCCGGGGCCTGTCCCACCATTCGAAAAGCCACCCGCCAACGAAACAGCCCAACTCTCGCGCGCCTCAAAACACTCTGACTAGGGGTTTTGGCTCAGAAAACGAACTCTCACACGCAGGATCGAAGCCGGCCACGAGCGCAAAAAACCTGCTGGCGCGTGACCGCGTCTGCGCCAGCAGGTTCTTGGTGGAGATGCGGGGAATCGAACCCCGGTCCGACGGTGGTGCAACAGGACTTCTCCGGGTGCAGTTCGCTGCTATTTTTCTCGGCCCCGGCGTCTCACGCGAACAAGGACGCCGACGGGCTCAGCCACCTTGAAGTCCCGAGACCCCCGGTGGCGTAGGGCCTCAGCAGTGGCTTCCTAGATGACGCCAGGAACCGGGGCGGAAGCTCCCCCGGGCTGACGGACTTCGAGGCTCGCCTCAGGCGGCGAGGGCGAAGTCGGTGCGAGTGTTATCGGCACCTATTGGTTCGCACAGAGCGTTGACGAGATGACTGTGCATCCTCGACCCGCTTCTCCTGAATCCACGACCGTCGTCGAAACCGATCATCCCCTGTTGAATTATCCCCGCCCGGCACGCCGCGCGGGAACCCACTGAAACTTCAGCACCTCAAGGATACCAGCGCCGGCTGCAGCGACTGCGAGACCTTCGCCACTAGATTTGTTTTGCCGGACCACTAGATGCCGCTAGGCTGACGGCATCGGCTCGAACTCGTAGGAGGCACATCATGGAGACCCGCCCGCTCCCCGCCCTGGATCGCAATATCTCCGCCGTCGGCATCGGCACCTGGCAGCTCGGCTCCGACTGGGGCGAAGTCACCGCCGATGATGCCACCGCCACCCTGCAGGCGGCGCTCGACGCAGGCGTCACCTTCATTGACACCGCCGACGTCTACGGCGACGGCCGCTCCGAGCAGTTCGTCGGCGCCTTCGCCGCCGCCCACCCCGACGCCGGACTCACCATCGCCACCAAGATGGGCCGACGCGTGGAACAGCTCCCCGGCAATTACACGCGCGAAGCCTTCCTGACCTGGAACGACCGTTCCCGGAAGAACCTGGGCGTGGACACCATCGACCTGGTGCAGCTGCACTGCCCGCCCAGTGAGGTCATCTCCGCCGAGCACACCTGGGACTGGCTGGAGGAGATGGTGGCGGGCGGCCGCATCCGCGCCTACGGCGTCAGCGTGGAGACCTGCGCCCAGGCCCTGGAGGCCATGCGACGCCCCGGCTGCGCCAGCGTGCAGATAATCATCAACGTCCTGCGCCGCAAGCCGCTGGAACAAGTGCTGCCGACGGCGCAGGCCACGAGCACCGCGATCATCGCCCGCGTGCCGCTGGCCTCCGGACTTCTGTCCGGCCGCTACACCACGGACACCACCTTCCCCGCCTCCGACCACCGCAACTACAACCGCGACGGCTCCGCCTTCGACATCGGCGAGACTTTCTCCGGAGTGCCCTTCAACGTCGGCGTCAAGGCCGCCCAGGAGTTCAGCGCCCTGTGCCGCGAGCTCGGCCCGGCGGGCGCCACCCCCACCCAGGTGGCACTGCGCTGGATCCTGGACCAGCCGGGCGTCGCCACCGTGATCCCCGGCGCGCGCAACGCCGAACAGGCCCGCGCCAACGCCTCCGCCGCCGCCCTGGAACCGCTCAGCGAGCAGCTGCATGCCGCCCTGGCGGACCTGTACGACCGGCGCATCCGCGCCCACGTGCACGACCGCTGGTAAGGCGAGCCGCCCCGCGCGCCACCGTCCCACTCTTCGGGCTACCGGCCGGCAGCCCGACGGCGGCACTGGCACCCCTCTGACCGGCAGGCAATGTCGCTCCCGCCGCGGGGGTTCCCGGAATGCCCACGTCAGCCCCGGCGCCGGTTGGCGGCGGCCATGGCGCGCGCCGCGTCCCGCTTGTCCTGCGCCTCTCGCAGGGCCTGGCGCTTGTCCCAGTCCTGCTTACCGCGGGCCAGGGCGATCTCGAGTTTTACGCGCCCGGCGGTGAAGTACAGCTCCAGGGGCACGATCGTGTACCCCTTGGCCTGCACCCGCTGCGCGAGCCTGTCCAGCTCGGCCCGGTGCAGCAGCAGCTTGCGCTTGCGGCGCGGGGAATGGTTGTTCCAGGTGCCTTGCAGGTATTCGGGAATGTGGGCGCCCTGCAGCCAGGCCTCACCGTTGCGGTCGATCTCGATCCACGCCTCGGTCAGGGAGGCACGCCCCATGCGCAGTGCCTTGACCTCGGTGCCGGTCAGGGCGAGCCCCGCCTCGTAGCGGTCCTCAATGAAGTAGTCGTGCGTCGCCTTGCGGTTGCGGGCGATGGTCTTGTGCGCGTCGGCAGCCGCCTTAGCGCGCTCCGCCGGAGTGAGTTTCCTCGCCCCCTCGGTCTTCTTGGCCACCGGCATCTCCTTCCCTCGTCCCGGGCCGTCAAGCCACGGCGCCGCATATTACTGCCGACGGCGGCGGCCGCCAAGACAGCCCGACCTGCGTTCAGAACCCGGGCAGGCTCATGGGGTCCACCTCAACGCCGTTGATGATCACCTCGAAGTGGACGTGCGGGCCGGTGGCTCCCCCGGTCATGCCCGTTAGGCCGATGGTCTGCCCCCGGGTGACGGTGGCGCCATTGGGCACTGAGATCGCAGACAGGTGGCAGTAGGCGAGCACGACGGACTGGCCGTTGATGACACCTCCGTTGATGAACACGCCATTACCGCATGAACTATTGATGTTGTGGGTGACAGTACCGGCCACTCCCGCGTACTGGGGCGTGCCGGAGGAGGCAACGAGGTCGACCCCGGCATGTAGCCGGCTCTCCCCGGTGATGGGGTGGATCCGGTAGCCGAAGGGAGAGGCGACGATGAGCGGACCTGCGATCGGGTGTCCGATCGTCCCGCTTCCCAGTGAGGATGACGCCCCCGCGTCCGAGGCTGAACCGGTGTATCCGGCGGAGGCCCGATTCGCGGCGTCGAGTTCGGCGATCTTGGCGGCGGCGGCCTCCTCGTCGGCGGCCGCCTGCGCCTGCTGCTGCTCCAGGCCGGCCTTCTGCGTCTCCAGGTTCGAGGCGGCGGTCGCCTTCTCGGCCTTCAGGGAGGCCACCTGGTCACGTTTGGTCTTGGCGGTGTCCTTTGCGGCCTGGGCCGCCGATTTGGCGGCATCTGCCTCTGCCTTGAGCGTGGACACGCGTTCGGTGGTGGCGTCCTGCCGCGCCTCCCGGTTGGCCGCCAGAGCGCGGTCCTCTTCCGCGGCAGCCAGGACGGAGTCCTGCACACCGGCGGCGATCTCCATGGTGGAGGTCCGGTCGGCGAGATCATCGACCGAATCGGAGGAGAACACGTAGGTCCAGGAGGTGATGGCACTGTCACCCTGGTAGGTGGCCACAACCAGGTCCGCCACCGAGGTGACGTTCTCATCCACGGTGTTCTGTGTCTGTTCCGACTCCTCCTTCAGGGCGGACAGCTCGGATTCGGCCACAGCCAGACGGTCGGCGGCAGTCTGCTGCTCCCGCTCCTTCTCGGCCAGCACCGTCTGGGCGTCGTCAAGCTCGGTCTGCGCGGTGGCCAGGGAGGCCTCGGCATTCTGCAGTTCAATATAGGCCTGACCGAGTTCAGCGGACACGCCCTCCAGGGATGCGGCCAACTCTGCCTGTTTGCGCTGAGCGGCGGCCTGATCATCGACCGCGTCCTGACGCTCATCGGCCAGCGCGGCGACGGACAGCGGGGCGGCCACTAGCACCAGCGTGAAGGCCCCGACAGCCCCGCGACCGGTCCGTCGCTTGACGCGGTGGCGGATGGGGTACGGCAGAAATGCGGAGAGCAGTGGGAGCATGAGAATCAGACCCTCGTGTACTTGGACAGTGAGAAGGCGGAGGAGACCAGCGCCAGGACGACGGCGGCCAGTAGCAGCCAGGGGGCCAGCCGCAGAACATCGCCGGTGCCGATGAAGGCGACGAAGGTGATCGATTCGGCCAGCCAGTCCACGATGATGTAGCGCACGCCCGCCCACAACGCGGCCACGGCGCCGATCGCCCCGATCAGCGCGGCGATGGCACCCTCAAGCATGAAGGGCAGCTGTATGAACAGGTTCGAGGCGCCGACCAATCGCATGATGCCGGTCTCCTTGGATCGACTCATGGCCGACAACCGAATGGTCGTCGCTATCAGCAGCACCGCCGTCAGTGCCAGGATGGCGGCCAGCCCTCCGGTGATCCACGACGTCCGGTTCATCACCACGAACAGCGGTTCGAGGGTGTCGGACTGGTCAACTACGCGTTCAACGCCGGGACGGCCGGTGAACTGTTCGGCGACCACCTGGTACTTCTCCGGGTCCACCAGCTTGATGCGGAAGGAGACCGGCATCATGTCCTCGGTGGCGTTGCGGCCCAGGCGCTTGTCCCCATAAGCGTCCATGAATCGTTTGTAAGCCTCGGCCTTGGACTCGATGCTGTAGCTGTCGATGTAGGGGGCGAGCGTGTCGGAGTTGACCAGATCCTCGACGGCGTCGATCTGCTCCTGGGTGGCCTCACCCTCCGCGCAGGCGGCCACGCTGGACGGCGTCGGGCACATGTAGACGCTGACCTCGACCTTGTCGTACCAGTAGCCCTTCATTACGGAGATCTGGTTCTGCAACAGCACCGAGGCGCCGACGAACAGCAGTGACACGAAGGACACCAGGATCACCGAGACGGTCATGACCAGGTTGCGGCTGAGCCCCTTGAAGATCTCGGAGACGATGAAACGGAATCGCATGCGGTTACCTCAATACCTCATTCACTGCATTCACGGCATTCACGAATGTTCAATGCTCCACCGGCCTCAGCGGTCCGAGCCGTACACGCCGCGAGCCTGGTCACGTACAACCTCTCCGGCCTTTAGCTCGATGACGCGTTTACGCATCTGGTCGACGATCTCGTCGTCGTGGGTGGCCATGACCACGGTGGTGCCCTGCCGGTTGATGCGGTCCAGCAGGCGCATGATGCCCACGGAGGTCGACGGGTCGAGGTTGCCGGTGGGTTCGTCGGCCATCAGCAGCTTGGGACGGTTGACCATGGCGCGGGCAATGGCCACGCGCTGCTGCTCGCCGCCGGACAACTCATGGGGCAGTCGCTTCTCCTTGCCCGACAGCCCCACCAATTCCAGCGCCTCGGGAACGGCGGAAAGGATGTAGTGGCGGGGCTTGCCGATCACCTGGGAGGCGATGGCCACGTTCTCGAATACGCTCTTGTTCTCCAGCAGCCGGAAGTCCTGGAAGACGAAGCCCATTTCCTGACGCAGCTTGGGAACCTTCCAACTGGAGATCTGCGACAGGTCGCGCCCGAGCACGTGGATGGACCCGGAGGTGGGTCGCTCCTCGCGCAGGGTCAGGCGCAGGAAGGTGGATTTTCCGGAACCGGAGGCTCCCACCAGGAACACGAACTCCTCGCGCTCGATCTCAATGGAGACGTCGTCGAGCGCAGGCCGTGCTCCGCGCTTGTACACCTTGGAGACGTTGTCGAATCGGATCATTGGGAGGCTGCTTCCTGCTCGTGGCCGACGCAGACACGCCGGGACTGTGAACACGGTAATCAGTGACGCCTGATTTCCCGGGCGTGACACGCCCGGACGCGCCTAATCCGGAGGTGGTCGAGCCCACGCCGAGGTTCTACCGTTTCAGTCATGTCGGCAATGCACCCGGACCGCGAAGATTCCCCCAGCGCCACCTCCCACAGTCGACCCGTGCTCGACGTCGGCTCTTGGAGCCGCTTCGCCCCCTCGTTGACACACCTGCTCGATACGGCCGAACGGACCACCGGGATCGGCACCAGGGCCCCTGCCCCGGTGGCCCCTACCGTCCAGGAGTCTCAAAGCCCCACGACGGTACGGCTGCGGGCCGCGGCACCGATCGTCTACGCCGACACGGCCGCCCATAGGAGGCCGGTACGCGGCCCCCTGCGCCTACTGCGCCGCCGTCGTCCGTCCCCCTCCCCGCTGGCGCCGCTCCTGGTGGTCAGCTCCGGCGATGCGGGAGTATGGCTGACAGCGCCGCGGCTGGACGACGACGGCCGTGCCCTGCTGGGTGACGACGCCCTGAATGCCCTGACCGCACTGGGCTGGCGGCGACGCGGCCGGGAATTGGTGCGGCACATGGCGGATATGGGGGCGGCGGCCGACATGACGGTGCGGGTGCTGATCGAGGTGTTCGACGTCGCTCACCCGGCAGACCTGTCCGTGGACATTGATTCGACCGGGGCAGCGCCTCCAGCGACCTGACCGGCAACGGCACGGCCGGCGGCAGCTCGGCCGGCCGAGGGAAGTCACTCGTCCTCGTCGGCGAGCACGTAATCGGCCAGTTCGCCCCCTGTGGCGGGTACGGCGCCGTGCTCCTGAGCACCGCCGGTGCCAGTCTCCTCCACGCGGTGGGGCGGCGTCTGGTATGCGCCCGCAGGGTGATCTGCCGGCAGCCGGTCCTGCCCCTCGGGCGGGGTCTGCCCGACCGCCTGGGAGACCTCGTCCGGGGTAAGCGCGGAGTCGGCGGTCGGCGCAGAGCCGGATGAGGAGGTGGTGACCGACGGCTCCTGTGTTCCCGCCTGGTCGGCCTCAGGGGCGGCGGAGGCGTGGACGATGCGCATGAAACGGGACTCCCCGCGCGTGAGATCGTGTCCCCCGCAGGAGACAGTCAGTACGTTGGTCAGGAACTCATCCGTCCCCTTGGACCAACTCTCCTGGGAGAAGCGTCCGACCAGTACCACGGGGTCGCCCTTGTGCAGGGAGCGCCCCAGGTTCTCAGCCAGCGGTCCCCAAGACTTGGCGGTGAACCAGATGGTCTGCCCGTCCCGCCAGCCCTGCGCGGTGCGGAAGGACGGGGACGTGGCCACGCGGAAATAGCAGTAGGGGCGCCCGCCGGCGGTACGGGTCACGGCGGGGTTCGTGCCGAGGACGCCTTGGACGACCAGATCGAGTTGACGGCTCATGGGGTGCTCCTTCGTTGGGGTGCCGGCACCGTGCCGGCTGCCTCAACGGTCCCGCAGTGACACCCCCAGCCGCCACCGGCCTGTGTATGCGAGGAGCGCGCCCCCTGCACGAACACCACCTGTGGACGCCGGTGACCGCCACCCGCTACCGGTCCGCCACCTCCAGGGCCTGGCGGAGCATACGGTGGCGCACCAACACGCCGTCGGCGGGACGGGTGAGGTCACGGGCAACCACCGACACCAACCGGGCGCGCACGGCCCGCGCATACTCCTCAGCCTCTCGATGGGCGCGCGAGCGGCGAGCAAGCAGCGCCACCGAACTCACCACCAGGCCGACGAGCAGGACGACCGATGGGGCAATCAGCCCAAGACCGAACGCACGCCCCAGCACCAAGTCGACGGCCATCCAGACCACACCGACGAGGGCGGTCAGCATGCCACCCCACCAGGCCAGTTCGATCAGCGGGGCGCGGTGCCGGGGCAGTTGCACGCTACCGACCGCCTCGGCGGTGCGGGCGGCAAGCGCCTCGGGGGCGGCGACGGCGTTCTCCACACTGCGCAACCAGGCACCGGGCAGCCCCTCGGTGGTGCGACGCAGCCAGGTGGTCTGAATGGAGGCGACGGCATCACGTGCGGGCGGACCCGGACGGGCCATGGCACGCGGGAAGGTGCGCGCCATGCCGGTGCGCACGGAGTCCTCCACCGCCTGGACGCCGCAGGCATGCATGAGTGCCGCAACGGCGGCGTCGGCGAGTTCAGTACGAGTGGCCACGGGCTGCGCGGCGGCTGCCGGGCGCAGTCCCAGCGAGATGGCGTCGAGCTCGGCCGAGGCGGTGCGGGCGGCATTGGACTCGCGACGGACCCGCTCCAGGAACAGCTCGCGCACAGCCCCGAGGTTGTCCCCGCGCACCGCGGAGACCGGCAGCACCTGCACATCCTGCAGGCCATCGGCGGCAAGCAGGGAGCGCACATCCGCCAACAACGTGTCGATTCCACCGGCGGGCAGCGTATCCACTTGGTTGACCAGCACCAGCATGTCCTCCTGGCGGGCGCCGAGTTTCCGCAGATAGCCCTCGTGCAGAACCGCATCGGCGTACTTCTGCGGGTCCACCACCCACACCAGGATGTCGGCCAGCGGCACCAGTCGGTTCACCTGAAGGGCATGCTCGGTGCTGACCGAGTCGTAGTCGGGCACGTCCAACAGCACCAGTCCGGCGAAGGCATCCTGGTCGGTGGCGTCCAGTAGGGACTCGCGACGAATGCGCCGATCGTCGACGACTTCGAGGAAGTCGAGCAGGGCCGCCGCATCATCACCCCAGGAGCAGGCGGATGCCAGGGCGGTGGTGGGGCGGCGGGCACCCACGTCGGCGAACTGCAGGCTGGTCAGGGCGTTGAACAGGGAGGACTTGCCCGAGCCGGTACCACCGAATAGGGCGACCACTGTGTGGTCCACGCCCAGGGCGAGTCGCTCGGCGACCTCGTCCAAGCGGTCCCGGGCGGGTAGGGACAGGGAGGCGGGGACCTCCGTGGGGCAGTCGTCCAGCGCGGCGCGCAAACGATCCAGGCGCGCCTGGAGGTGGGCGGCGTCGAGCACATAGTCCCCTGAGGAGGTGGCGGTCGGGTTCGAAGTCATGCGGAGGCTCCCGGGCGGGTGAATGGTGCGAGTTCGCCGGCGCGCAGACGCAGCGCAGCGGCCAGTGCGGGGTCGGGGGCAAGGGCGCGGGCGGCTCCCGCAGGGACGGTGGCGGCAAGAACGTCGATCAGTGCCTGGGTCAACGCGGCCTTGGCGTCCGCGACCACCGGCCCCAGTCCCAGCCGGTCGGCGGCGGCACGGGCCCCCTCAATGCCGGCCGCCGCAGCTATCACCAGGTCGCCGGCTCCCGGTTGGGTGAGCCCCTTGGGCGGGGCGGTCACGCGGGCGTGCTGCTCGGACGCCCAGGCGTCTACCACTCCGGTCGCGTCGGCGCCGGTCGGCAGGAGCTCACCGGCACGAGCGGCGGCGCCGGCGACCTCCCAGGTGCGAACGGCGTCGTCACTCACCGAGACGAGCGCGGCCTCCAGGCGGGAGACGATGGATTCACGGGTGTCACCGGCAAGCGTTGCCAATGCCTCGGCGCGCGCCTTGCGGGTGCGGCCGAACCAGCCGGAGCGGAGTCTGCCACCCTGAGCGAGGGAGGCCAGCGGCCCCCCGGAGGAGGCAAGGGTGACCCAGCGGGTGGTGGGGGCGCCCTGCCCACAGGTTCCCTGTTCGACGTCGGCGCGCAGGTCCGCCCCGGGGGCCTTCAGGAGCCGCTGGGAGGCCTCCTCCAACTGGGTGGCGGCATCGTCCTGAGCGTCAACTCCATCGGCGAGAGTGATCAGATCCGCGCGCAGACCGCTCCACAGTCCACGTCCGGTGCGCCGCACCAGTCCGGCGGCCCGGTGCCGGCCGGCCAGCAGGCGCAGCCAGTCCCGCAACTCGCCGACTGATGACTCGGGCAGCAGGCCCTCGTGCGGGCCGGCGTCGGGGACCACGAAGAAGGGCGACTCGGCCAGGCCCAGCGCGTCCAGGCGCTCAATCAGGTCGCGGCGCACCTCCGGCAGAACGGTAGCGGGCACCCGGTTCAGGACCACACCGATGGGTGTCCCGCGCCCGGCCGCCTCCTCCAAGGAAACCCAGGGGGTGTGGTCTCCGTAGCGGGCGGCGGTGGTTATGAACAGCCACAGGTCGGCGGCCTCCAACAGTCGAACCGCCAGAGCCCGGTTGGTCTCCTGCACGGAATCCAGGTCGGAGGCGTCCACGAGCGCCAGTCCCGCGGGGATGGCGGCAGAGGCTACGGTCAGGCAGACCTGGGCGATCGGGTGATCGGCGAGAACCGTCTCGTCCTCGGGGTTGACCACGAGCACCGGGGTGCGGGTGGTGGGGCGCAGGACGCCCGCGTCCGATACCTCCTGACCGAGCACGGAGTTGACCAGGGTTGACTTTCCAGCGCCGGTGGAGCCGCCTACTACGACGATCGCCGGGATGTCGGCGTCGGCCAGTCGGGGCAGCACATGGTCGCGGATCTGGGCGATAAGGCCGGCGCGCAGGCGACGCGCATCCTCGACTCCATCGGTGTTGAGACTCAGATCGAGCTTGGACAGGTCTCCCACGGTGTCGGTGAGGACATCAATGAGCTGCGCGCGGCTGAGCGCAGAGACGGGAACGTCTTCTCCGGCGGGCAGCGGGGAAGCAGATGAGACCATGGCACAACTTTAGGCGGAAGCGGGGGCACAGCCGGAACCGACCCGCCATTACAGTATCGGGCCTACCCACCGGTGGCGTCCGGCTCAGCGGCGACCTCGGCGGGCCAGGCCGATGTAGCAGACCAGGAAGCAGACCAGGCCGATCACGGACAGTACAGCCAGGTTGAAGCCCCACTGGGAGACAGTGTGCTCCCACAGGTCCTCGGCACGGGTGGGCAGGATGTCATTCATCTGGACCGTGGAGGCGGCCATGGCGTAGCCCCAGCGGGCGGGGACGAACCAGGCGAGCTGCTCGAACACCGCCCGGCCGGCGACGGGGATGACCCCTCCGGCCAGCACCAGTTGCGCCATGATCGTGACCACCAGCACCGGCATGACTTGCTCGGAGGAGGAGACGAAGGCCGAAACGGCCAGTCCCAGCAGACCGGAGACGAAGGCAACCACCCAGCAGCACACAGCCAGTTCCACGCCCGGCGAGCCCAACAGGACCGCATCGGTGGGGGCCTTGTTCAACGCCAGGGCGATCCCTACCATGACGGCGGTCTGCACGGTGACGATGAGGGCCAGCACAACTGTCTTGGCCACCAGGTAGGAGCCGGCCCGCAGGCCCACCGCCTTCTCCCGCAGATAGACGTCGCGCTCACCCACCAGTTCGCGGATGGTTGCGGCCATCCCGGAGAATGCGGCACCGGTGATCAGAATGACCAGCAGCTCGAGGGCCTGCATGGAGTAGCGCACGCATGGCTGTTCGGGCGTCGGCTCGGGCAGGTCGGGGACGGCGAAGCCGTTGGACCCGGCGATGGCCTCGGTGAGCAGGCCGATGATCACGGGCAGCGCCAGCATGAACACCAGGTATGAGGGGTCGGCGGCGATGATGCGCAGGTGACGGCGCACCAGGGTGGAGACCTGCCGCAGGGCGGACTGCTGCGGAGACTGGCGCTCATCGGCACTGGTCGACGTGGTGATCCTGCGGCCGTCACCGCGGCGGGTGGAGGGCACGGTCGCCTCCAGGTAGGCGCGCAACTCGGCCGCATGGTTGCGGATCAGTGCATAGACGTCGGCGAAGCCGTCAATCGACACCGGATCGGGGAAGCCACCCCGCGGCGCATTGACCACCAGCCGCCCGGCCCGCCCGAACTCAGCCAGGCGCTGACTGAAGTACGCGATCACCTCCCGGGGCGCCCCGAAGTACACGGGGGTGCCGCCGGCGGCCAGGATGAGGACCTTGTCGGCACGATCGATGTGATTCTCATTGTGAGTAACCACCACCACGGTCCGTCCGGTGTCTCCGGGGCGTGTGCCGTGCGCCAAGGAGGCCAACAGCTCCATCACATCCCGGTCCAATTGCGGGTCCAGACCGGAGGTGGGCTCGTCCAGGAACAGCAGGGAGGGCCGGGTGAGCAGCTCAATGGCGGTGGACACGCGCTTGCGCTGGCCGCCGGACAGCTGCTTGACCTTCTTGTCCACATGCTCGGACAGGTCCAGGTCCTCCAGGACCTCATCAATACGGGTCCGCCGCTCGGCCTTGGAAACATCCTTGGCGAAACGCAGCTCGGCGGCGTACTCCAGTGTCTGGCGCACGCTCAGAGCGGAGTGGACCACATCGGACTGGGGGACCACGCCGATCTTGTTGCGCATCACCGGGTAGTGCTCATACACGTCCAGCCCGTCGAACAGGACCTGCCCCTGTTGGGCCTTCTGCTCCCCGGTCAGCGCCTTGAGCAGGGTGGATTTGCCCGCGCCGGACGGTCCCACCACGGCCAGCAACTCATTGCCGGGCAGGGAGAATGAGATGCCGTCCAGCAGTTTAAGCCTGCCGTCGTTTACGAAGAAGGTCAGGTCGCGTCCCACCAACTCCCCGGAGGCTGTGGCCACCTGCACCTCGCAAGTGCCGTCCGGGCTGATCACCACGAAGGTGGAACCCATGCCGAAGGTGGTCGGCTCGGTAACCCGGTAGCTCTGGATGCGCTGCTGCCCCACGAACACGCCATTGGTGGAACGCAGGTCCGTGACCACAATCCCCTGGGGCGTCAGATCCACACGCGCGTGGTGGCCGGACACGCGCGGGTCGTCCAGGCGCAGATTGGCGTCGGGGGCCCGCCCGATGGTGCCGGAAGAGGTGATGGTCACCTTGGCGATGGTTCGACGCCGGGCGGTGGGGTAACCGCCGGTGCCACCGGAGGCCGCCGAGCGGGGCGAGCCGGGAGGACTGGCGATGGTGGCGGCCGAAGCGGCCGAAGATGTCAGTCCGGTCGGCGAACCAGGTGAGCCGACGACGGTCTGAGCGGACTGCGCGGACTGCGCTTGCGCGAACGGTGCCGGAGTGCCCGCCGACACGCCGTAACCATTCGGGGCCGGCGCCGGGGGCGGGGAGTCCTGGGCGGCGGACTGTGGATACTGCGCCGTCGCCGTCGCCGGGCCGACGGCCGATGAGCCGGGGGCCGCCGTCGGCACGAAGTCGATTCCGGGGCCCGAGCTGTTGGCGAGGTAGATGCGGGTGGGGCCGGTGAGCAGAGCCCGTCGGGTGTCCTGACCGGCCACCAGCATCCCGTTTGTACGCGAGACGCACTCCACCACCCAACCCTCCGGCGTCGGCGTCACGCGCAGATGCTCGCCGGAGACCACGTTGGATGTGTCCACCACGACGTCACAGGTGGGCCTTCTGCCAACGGTAAAAGCCGCGGAGAACATGCGCGGCTGTTCATAGGCGGGAGCGTTGGTCAGACGTACTGCGAGCACTGTTGGGGGCACGGTGATCCTTCCGAGATCGTGGGGCGAGAGCACACCGACTGATTCGAAACCATACCGTCACCGGTCACCGCCCAGCAGGAAGTTCCAGCCCCGCGGAGTGGGAACTTCTATCCAGTGTGACGTACCCTGGGGCGAGCAGCCTCCGTAGCTCAATGGATAGAGCATCGGCCTTCTAATCCGCAGGTTCCCGGTTCGAGTCCGGGCGGGGGCACCAACGAAAACTCCATATGTGACGAGGCGGGCGGGCCTGTTCCGTCCTCAGTCCGGGTCTGCGCGTCCGAGTCTGCGCGGCAGTTGGCGTGCAGGGACGGGGCATATGCGTTGCGGTAGGCGCGGGCCGCCTCGCACTGGGTGGGCAAGTACCGCCAATGACCCGCTGCCCCGACCTACCCGGGTCTACACTCGGCCACCGTGAGCCGACAGATGACTACCGCCGACCCCCTGGTGTGGATCGACTGCGAGATGACGGGCCTGAACCTGGAGACGGACGCATTGATCGAAGTGGCGGTAATCGTCACCGACTACGAGCTCAAGCCGCTGGGAAAGGGCATCGACGTCCTCATCAAGCCTCCGGCGGCCGCCCTGGAGCAGATGGGCGACTACGTGCGCGAAATGCACACCAGCTCCGGCCTGCTGGAGGAGCTGGAGGAGGGGCTGACGCTTCAGGAGGCCGGACGCACGGTCCTGGACTACGTGAAGTCCCTGGTGCCGGAGGCCCGCACCGCGCAGCTGGCGGGCAACTCGGTAGCCACCGATAAGTCCTTCCTGGCTCGCGACATGCCCGAACTCATCGATTTCCTGCACTACCGGATCGTAGACGTCTCCTCCATCAAGGAGGTAGCCAAGCGCTGGTTCCCGCGCACCTTCTTCCACGCCCCGGACAAGCACGGCGGGCACCGTGCGCTGGCCGACATCCTGGAGTCGATCGACGAGCTGCGCTACTACCGGGCGGTGCTGTTCCCCGAGGGCGAGGGCCCCACGAGTGAGCAGTGCCAGGCGGCCGCGGCCGAAATTGTCGCGCACCCTACGGCACAGCTGCTCTGACGGCGTCCAGTCCCCGGCTTCTCCGCCCCGGCGGGTCGCGGCGCCCCGCACCATCTGGACCAGCACCCCGACGACGGTGCCCGTCCCCGACGCCTGCACTCACCGCCCTGCCGCGAGGGTGACGCAGTACACGGCACGCGGATTGGTGTAGCAGCAGGTGAGCCGATAAAGTACCGATTCGGTGCGACGCCGTCGCCCGATGGTGGCTGTAGCTCAGTCGGTAGAGCGCCTGGTTGTGGTCCAGGAGGTCGCGGGTTCAAGCCCCGTCAGCCACCCCACCAATCTCCCCCAGCATTCCAATGGATGCCGGGGCCGGCGCCTCACTCCTGTCTACCGTGTTAAGGGCTTCTCCAAATCGCGGTTGCGCGATCGGCTCGAGGTCGAGGGCTTCGTCTATGAGCACCGGCCGGAGCTTGGTAACCCGAAGGACAACCGACCCGGCTACGCCTTCCCCGGCTCGGCGGATGCCAACCGCGCTCACCTACGCTACTTCGAGCAAGTCCTCGACTCGGCCAAGGGGACGGCGGCGATTGACTACTTGGCGACGCTCGTCGATGCGGGGGAGGTCGTCTTCATCTTGTGCTTCGAGCACGACCAGCGCTGCTGCCACCGGGCTCAGGTCATTGACGCCGCACACCAGACATGTACGCCAACCACCAGCACACCGCACCCCCAGACGCGAAGAACTACTGAAGACCACCGAACTGCAGCCGGCAGGACGGCCGCCGCCGCATCTCCATCCCACGGATGAGGACAGGCCGTCCGGCGCCATGCAACATTGGCTCAGCACGCGCCGTCGCCTGGAAAGGACCATCCGTGCACCGTCGAGAGTTCATGCTCATGCTCGCTGCTGGCACCGCCGGGGCGCTGGCCTCCTGCTCCGCTGGCTCGGGTACCGCGAGCGCGCCGACTGGCACCTCCGGCGCCCCGGCCGAAGCAGCACCGACCAACTCGCCTGACACAACACCTTCGGCCTCCCCCACCCCGTCACGCAACCCCCTGTGGCTCCAGGACGGTCCCCCGGCTCTGCCCGAGCCTCAAGATCCCGGCCCGCTCATCACCGCCCTGCCCGACGGCGTCGGCGACGTCGTAGCGATCACCATCGACGACGGCGCGGACACCTCGGTCATCGACGCCTACCTCGACTTCGCCGTCGACTCCGGGGTACGCATCACCTTCTTCGTCACCGGCTCCTATCCGGGCTGGTCCGACTGCCGGGACAAGATGCTGCCGCTGGTGGAGTCCGGCCAGGTGCAGCTGGGAAACCACACGTGGACGCACCCGGGCCTGACCGGGCTCACGGAGTCGGGCATCATCTCCGAGCTGTCACAATGCGAGTCCCTACTCAACACCAGCTTCGGCGTCACCGGCACCCCGTTTATCCGCCCCCCGTTCGGCTATCGTGACGAACGGACGGATTCGGCATGCGCACAGCTGGGTTACACCACGCAGACCATGTGGTACGGATCCTTCGGCGACTCGGGTCTGCTGACCCAGGAGGTGCTGTTGGGCGAGGCACACAAATGGCTGCTGGCCGAGCACATCGTGCTGGGCCACGCCAACGCCCCCACCGTCACCCAGCTGTACGGCGAGATCATCGAGATCCTGCGCGAGCGGTCATTGCAGACCGTCACCCTTGATGACATCTACTTCGGCCCGGGTCACGACCGCCACGTGTGACCCGGCACCCGGAGCCGTCCCAACCGGTGCCAGCACCCGCCAACCGCTACCGCGGCTCGACACCCCGGCGCAGCAGGCCGACGATGTGCCCGTCGATCAGAGCCTCCCAGGAGGCCTCCACCACGTCCGTGCCCACCCCGACCGTCGACCAGGTCTGCTCCCCGTCGGTGATGTCGATTAGTACCCGCACCACCGAACGGGTGCCGCGTTCGGCGTCCAGGATGCGCACCTTGTAGTCGGTCAGCTCGAAAACGGCGCTTTCGGGGTAGACCTGCTCCAACGCCGCGCACAGCGCATGGTCCAGGGCGTTGACGGGACCGTTGCCCTCCCCCAGCACCGCGTAGCGCCGCCCTCCGGCCCACAGCCGCACGGTCGCCTCCGTCTCCGTGACGGTGTCACCCTCGGTGGACAGCAGCCGCTGCCCGGGCAGGGGGCGGGCCTGGATGGAGGCGCGCCAGGACTCGATGCGGAAGTACTCGGGCAGGTCACCGCGGGCGCTGCGCAGCAGCAACTCGAAGGAGCCGTCGGCGGCGTCGTAGGTGTAGCCGGCGGCCTCACGGGCCTTGACGGTCTCGGTGACCCGGGTGAGCAGCTCCCGGTCACCGGAGGCGTCAATGCCGAACTCGCGGGCCTTGAGTTCAATGGAGGCGCGCCCGGCCATCTCCGAGACCAACATGGTCATCGTGTTGCCGACGCGCTCGGGATCGATGTGCTGATACAGGTTCGGGTCCACCCGGATCGCGGAGGCGTGCAACCCGGCCTTGTGCGCGAAGGCCTTCGCACCCACATAGGGCAGACGCCCCGACGGCGGCCGGTTGACGATCTCGCCGACGTGCCGGGCAACGGCGGACAGCTCGGCCAGGTGGCGGGCGCGCTCGGCGGCGTCGCCGGGAAGCACCGTGAAGTCCGTCTTCAGTTCGAGGTCGGCGATGAGGGTGAGCAGGTTGGCGTTGCCGGTGCGCTCGCCCAGCCCGTTGACGCAGCCCTGCACCTGGCGGGCGCCGGCCTCGACAGCGGCCAGGGCTCCGGCGACAGCGACGCCGGCGTCGTCGTGAGTGTGGATGCCGATGGTGCAGTCCCGGTGCCCGGCCCGGTCCAGGACCTCGCGCAGCCGGGCGACTCGCCGGCCGATCACGCTGGGCAGGCTGCCGCCGTTGGTGTCGCAGGCTATGACGGCACTGGCGCCGGCCTGCGCCGCGGACAGGGCGACGGCGAGCGGGTAGGCCCGTGCCGGGTCGCCGTCGTCCGTGTCACCGCCGGCGGCCTCGGCATGGTCGACGCCGTCGAAGTAGTGCTCCAGGTCCACCATCACTTCACGGCCGGCGCCGACCAGCACCGCCACCGTGTCCCGCACCATGCGCAGGTTCTCCTCCGGGCTGGTGCGCAGGGCGCGCTCCACATGCACCGGATCGGACTTGGCGACGATGGTCACCACGGGCGCGCCCGCCTCCAGCAGTGCGCGCACCTGCGGGTCCTCCTCGGCGGCCACACCGGCCTTGCAGGTGGAGCCGAAGGCCACCAGCCGGGCCGTGCGCAGCTCCAACTCCGAGCGGGCGCGGGCGAAGAACTCGGTGTCCTTGGGGATGGCACCGGGCCAGCCGGCCTCAATGTAGGCGACGCCGAGCTCGTCCAGCAGCCGGGCTACGGCGAGCTTGTCGGCGACGGTGAAGGCGATGGACTGTTGCTGGGCGCCGTCGCGCAGGGTGGTGTCGTAGGCGGCGACGGCATCGGGCGTGCCTGCGGGCATGTTTGACCCCCTTCGGTGGGTGTTCACCGGAGAGTCTGTCATATTCCGACACGCCGTCTGTTCCCTGTCGTCGAAGTCGCTGGCCGTCAGGGGCACGAGTGGCAGAACCGACCGGACGCTCACCGGCCTGAGTCGTCTCACTTCAGTGCCCTGCGGTGTTCAGGTTGTTGAGGATTTGCTGTGCGGTCTGGGTGGTGTGGGGTTGTGCGGTTATTTGGTGCCCGTTGATGGTGATGGTGATTTCCTGAAGTGGCTTCAGTTCGCGGACGAGCCGTTTGATGCTGATGCCGGTGGCGGCTTGTAGGTGGCGGGCGACGGCCAGGGATGCCATGACGACGGTTAGGTGGGCCTGGATGGCGTGGTGGGTGTGGTGGAAGACGGGGCGGGCCTTCAGGTCGCGGGTGCTCATGCGCAAGGGGCTGCTCCACGTGCCACAACTCGTGATACGAGGCGATCACCTCACTGGCGGGCATCACGGTGGCGGGGATGTTAGTCACGTAGCCCTTGGTGCGACGTGAGGTCGCATGCTTTCAGTTGCTGCATGGTTTGGAGGTGGCATCGGTTGTGAGGTGCTGCATGTAGTGCGGGTCGGTGTCCATGGACCTGTCCCCACCGTGGCGTGCGTCGTTGGTGACGACGGGGTGCGAAGCCCACGGGTGTAAGCCGAAGCGTGCTGTCAGTCTGCCGGTGGTGCGTAGGCGAGGGGAAGACCTGGATGGGTGAACGTGAGGGAACCGTCGTTGACCCCTCGTTAAAGTTGAGCCCCCTTATTTGCTGGCAGATGTCGGGGGGTGGTAGGAGCATGCCGGGGAAGGTCCGGCGGGTGGCACCGAACGGGCAAGGGGTTCGAGTGCTTGGACACCACTGCTCTCGGGGGATAGGCGGCGCCCTGCCAGGTCGTGTCTGAGGTATGCGGAACACGGGAACCCCGTCACGCGCCGGGCTCTGGGGCCTGGTGGGCGTGCTCGTAAGGGTGGTGCCGAAGTGCGTGGCGGGAACAGGATGGCTCAAGAAGCTAATGCCAAGATGTCGAAAGGCGATGGGAAACGCGCGGTGCTGTAGGGCCGGTTCTCCAGACGGCCGCCGTTGCGATAACCACTTGGATACCGGGCGGATGCCCGGGCGGGAAACCGAGCTGACGTGAGCCAGGTGAGTTGTGAAGAGTCTAGGAGGTGTGGATGCGCAGGGAGCTGAGGGGGATGTTGGACGCCGAGGCGAACAGACCCGAGGACGAGCGCTTGGATTGGTGGCCGGGAGTCTGCTGGGACCAGGTCGAGGCGAGCGTACGTGCGCTGAGGCAACGGATCTTCACGGCGGCCAGGGAGCAGGACCCCAAACGGGTCCGTAGTCTGCAACGCCTGATGCTGCGGTCATGGGCCAATGTGCTTGTGAGCGTGCGTCGGGGCACGCAGGACAATGCGGGGCGCCGCAGTGCCGGGGTGGATGGGCTCATCGTGAGCGATGACTCCTCGCGGGCCGCGATGGCCGTGTGGCTGTCACGCAACGCGATGACCACGACGCCCTTGCCGGTGCGGCGCGTGTACATTCCCAAGGCGAATGGCAAGTTCCGCCCGCTGGGCATCCCGACGCTGGTCGACCGCGCCATCCAGGCGATGGTCGCTAACGCGTTGGAACCGGAGTGGGAGGCGCGTTTCGAGCCGGATGTGTACGGCTTCCGGCCCGGGCGCGGTTGTCATGACGCCATTGAGGCGATCTTCGGTCTGTGTGGGAAGCGCAAGTCGCTTCGCATGTGGGTGTTGGACGCCGACCTGAAGTCGGCGTTCGACAACATCAGCCACGACCACCTACTGGCCATGCTCAATGGGTTCCCGGCCAGGGAGCACATCAGGGCATGGCTCAAGGCCGGGGTCATGGAGCAGGGCCAATGGGCGCCTACCGAAGCGGGGACACCGCAAGGAGGCATCATCTCACCGCTGCTGCTGAATATCGCCCTGCATGGGATGGAGGAAGCCGCCGGACAGCGCCGGTACCCCCGAACCAGGAGGTCCCAGCCCGACGGTATCGTGCCTGGCACACCAGCCGTGGTCCGCTATGCGGACGACTTCGTGGTCATGTGCCACACGCGTGAGGAAGCTCTGGCGGTCAAGGAACGCCTGACACCGTGGCTCGCTACCCGAGGACTGTCGATCAACCAGGACAAGACACGCATCGTGCACCTGTCCGAGGGGTTCGACTTCCTCGGGTTCACGATCAGGCGCTACCCCAGGAGTGGAAAGGTCCTGACACGGCCATCCAAGACGGCCGTGCAACGGATCCGCGACAGGCTCAGAACCGAGGTCATTCGACGCAACGGGGCCAACGCCCCGGCGATCATCGCCGCCCTCAACCCGATAATCCGCGGGTGGGCCGCGCACTACCGCATCAGTGCGTCGAAGAAGATCTACAGCCAGTTGGACTACTGGATGTGGATCCGACTATGGCGCTGGGCCCTGCGCGCACACCCCAACAAGGGAAAACGATGGATACAGGCCCGCTACTGGGGAAAAAGCCACCCCAGACGCGACGACAGATGGGTGTTCACAGACCACGACAGTGGCATCTACCTGCGAAAGTTCGCATGGACCCCCATCGTCCGCCACGTCAAAGTCAAGGGACGGGCATCCCCAGATGACCCGAACCTGACCGACTACTGGCAACAACGCCGCAAACGCAGGCCTGACCCAACGCAGACCCAGCCAGCATTCCTCCCCCCACCCGCAACCGCCCGCGAACTCGCCTGAGCCGGATGCCTCGAAACGGAGCACGTCCGGTTCTTAGGGGACCCCGGCCCGGCAACGGGCCGGGGCTACCCGACAGCCCCGCCAAGCGGCGTGCTCTGGCCAGAGCCTCCTCATCCAGCACCTGATCCCCTTTACAGACGGTGACGAACCGGGTTCCCTTGGGGCGCCGCTCCCCGGCAACCACCGCCCTAGCCCTGTTCTCCTGCACGGTCAGCGTCTTGCTGGTGCCGAACGAACCGGCGCGCGCTATAGGCCCAGATCGCCCGCCACGAGGCGGGATGCTGCTGGGGATCCCAGACGGGCTCATCGCGCGTCTTGTCGTCCCTCTCGGTCCAGCGCGTGCACCGACGTGGGGTGATCGTATCGATCACCTGCCCGGCCGGCCAAGGCGTCCCCGTGCCAGCGGTAGTGGGCGGCCAGGTCCGCCGGCGCCTTGGCCGTCCGGGACCCGACGATGAACCCCAAGCCGGCCTGATCGAGCGCTTCGAGGTTGGTTGCGGAGAGCATGCCGGCATCGGCCACCACGACCAGGTACTAAATCCCCGACGCCTTCCGGAACTCCTGCACCATCGGCACGATCGTGCTGGTCTACGCGGGGTACCTGCTCCTTACTGCTGGGCTCCACGAGTCGGGCCAGCACCATCTGCCTGAAGGCCTCGTCCCCACCCACCGCTTCATCCAGCCCCAGGGCCTCATACGCGCCACACAGCACGTCCCACAGCAGAGCCGAGCGCTGCCCGACGACTACCGCCGACGCGGCCTGGCGGGCAGCCCGAGGGGCCAGGCCGGCCAAGTCCAGCACGCCCTGGCCTCCCCGAATCTTCTCCCGCCCCGCCTGAATCAGGGCCGCCAGCTCCGCCTCACCCGTGTGCCGAGCCCAGGTGCTCCACAATCCGGCGCACCCCGTGCTCCTTAGCCACGATCTGCACCGCCGTAGGACCAGAAGCGGTACGCACCTTCCGAATGTACGGGCTCACACGCCATCACTCTACAGGCCACCGGATTAGTGCCCCACAACCACCAAGCTAACCACACCACACCAACGAAAAACCCCAATCATGACGCACAGTCACCAAAAATAAGACGAGTCAGGTACAACCACGCAGATCGAGGTCATACACGACTCATGCGCTCCAGCTGGCCTGAATCTTCTTCCGCGAGCCGTCAGCGTACGACCCCGGGGAATTCCATACGACTCCGGCGTGTCTTGGACCGGAGGCCAAGGGCCGGCAGCACCTGATTCCGGCGCTGACGCCCCTTCAGTTCACCGTAGCTGGAAGCAGATCGACAGCATCGGGGTTGACCTCCAGGTACTGCGCCACGGCGTCATTCCGGAAGGCCTCGAACAGGGGCGCATCGGCATCAGGGTCAAGCAGGACGATTGACTGGCCGTCGGCATTGGTACCGGTGCCGACCGTCGGCACGGTCATGAAGTTGATGTCCGTGGAGCGCAGACCGCGTAGATCCACCGCCAGGGACTGCAGCTCGGTGATCGTGAACCCCTCGTCCACCGCCAGGGTCTGACTGACCGTCACAAGGAAGGAGTAGAGCTTAGTCGGACTGGAAAGGATGCCGTTGTTGCGCACGGCCCCGACCATGGCCCGCATCCACGCCTGCTGGCGGTTGAGGCGGTCGAAGTCTCCGCCCGGCAGGCTGCTGCGCTCGCGTGCATAGGCGAGCGCCTGCTCACCGTTGAGTACCTGCGCACCCTCGCCGAACTCCATTCCGGCGAGCGTCTGTGGGCTCTTGAGCCTGATGGTTACGCCGCCGACGGCGTCCGTGATCGCACTGAAGGACTCGAAATCGGCCACTAGTAAATGGTCTATGCGCACGCCCGTGAGCTGCTCGACGGTCTGAATGGTCAGGCTCGGCCCGCCGTAGGAGAAGGCGGCGTTGATCTTGTTCTCCCCGTAGCCGGGGATGTCCACCCAGGAGTCGCGCGGAATGGACATGACCGACACGTTCCTGCGATCGCCGCTGATCTGCATAAGCATCATCGCGTCGGTGCGTTGGGCGCCGACCTCCCACTGACTGGGGTCACCGGCACTGATGCGTGAGTCCGAGCCGAGCACGAGAATATTCGTGGCCGGGTTCTCGGCGTTCTGCGCGGGAGCGCGGTCGTGGTCGGCAATCGAGGCGAAGGGATCACCGATAGTCTCTATGTTTGCCGACAGGCGGTTGCGCAGCCACACCGCCCCCACCGCGGTGCCGGCTGCGAGCACGAGCACTACCGCGAGCACCGACACCAGGGCGATACGCAAGTGTCGTCCACCCCGGCTCCTCTTGGCGCTGTCGCTCGCGGATTCGATCCGCCCGACTCCGCCGAGTACGTCGTCGTTCAGATCCCTGGAAACACCATCACCCGCGCGCTGCTCGTCATCGGTCATGGGTCAATCTGACCACACCGGGCAGTGCGAGGAGTCGCACCGACGTGGGGATCGGATCACAAGCCGGTAGTGACGTCAGGCGAGCCGGTACATCCAGTTGTACGGGTCCTCCAGGCGTCCGTACTGGATGCCGGTGAGCCGCTCGTAGATCTCGTGGGTGACCTCACTGCCCTCGATGGCCACGTCGAAGTCCTCACCCTTGAGCCGTCCCAGGGGGACGACGACGGCGGCGGTACCGCAGGCGAACACCTCGCGCACCCTACCGGTGGAGATGTCCTCCAGCAGGCTCGTAAGCGGAATGGTCTCCTCCACCACCCTCCGGCCGGAGTCCAGCAGCAGGCGGATGATGGCGCTGCGCGTGTTTCCCTCCAGGATGGTGCCCGTCAGGCTTGGGGTGCGCACGGTGCCGTCGGCGTCCACCACCATCACGTTCATGCCGCCGAGTTCCTCCAGATTCTGCTCGGTGACGTCGTCGAGGAAGCACACCTGGTCACAGCCCTGGGCATCCGCCTCCTGCTGCGGTAACAGTGAGGATGCATAGTTGCCGCCGGTCTTGGCGAAGCCGGTGCCGCCACGACCGGCCCGGTGGTAGTCCTGAGCCACCCAGATGGAGATGGGCTGCAGCCCATTGGTGAAGTAGGCACCCGATGGGGAGGCAATGACGTAGTAGTCGATGGTGCTCGCGGCGTGCACGCCGAGAAAGGCCTCGGAGGCGAAGGCGTAGGGACGCAGGTACAGGGACTCCCCCTCACCGGAGGGGACCCACTCGGCGTCGGCGCGCACCAGGTCCACCAGGGAGGCGATGAAATCCTCCTCGGGCAGTTCCGGAACGGCCATGCGCCGGGCGGACAGGTTCATCCGGGCGGCGTTGTAGCGGGGTCTAAAGGTCCAGATCGAGCCGTCGGCATGCCGGTAGGCCTTGATGCCCTCGAAGATCTCTTGCGCATAGTGCAAAACGGCGGCAGCGGGAGACAGGGTCAGGTCCCCGAAGGGGATGATGGCGTGGTCCGCCCAGCCGCGCTCGCGGGTCCAGCGGGCGTGGGCCATGTGGTCTGTGAACACGCGACCGAAGTGCAGGTCGGTCAGTGCCTGGGCGCGCTCGACATCGGAGGCGGGATGGGGGTGCGTCTGCTTGGGAAACCGGCCGGCGAGGGAGTCGGCGGAGGGGACCGGGACAGCGGCGGCGCGAGCCAGCGGCGTGGCGAGGGAATCGGGCGTGGATGCGGCGGCTGGGGTCACAGACATACCGGCACTGTACCGCCGCTCCACGGGCCGGACGGGCGTCTCTCACATGCTGGTTCCGCAAGGTCTCCCGCCGGGCGCATCATTGGTGCGTGCCCGGAGTCGCCGTACGACGACGTCGGTGCCCGCCCGGGCACGCACTCGCACCCGGCCTGCGTCAGTCGCGCAGGGCGACAGCGATGGCGTCCCCGATCTCACTGGTGGTGCGCAGCAGCGGGGCGCCCGCGGCCTCGGCCGCGGCCCGGGCCGCCATGTCGGCGTCGACGGCGGCGCCAACGCGGGCGGCGGCGGTGTCCAGCCCCAGATGGCTGAGCATCATGGCGACGGCGGAGATGGTGGCTACCGGGTCTGCCTTGCCCTGTCCGGCGATATCCGGGGCAGAGCCGTGCACCGGCTCGAACATGGAGGGGAACTCGCCGGAGGGGTTGAGATTGCCCGAGGCCGACAATCCGATGCCGCCGGTGATCGCGCCGGCCTCGTCGGTGAGGATGTCGCCGAAGAGGTTGTCGGTGACGATCACGTCGAAGCGGCCCGGATCGGTGACCAGGTAGATGGTGGCGGCGTCCACGTGGGAGTAGTCCACCTTCACCTCGGAGTACTCGGCGCCGACGGCTTCAACGGTGCGGCGCCACAGGTGCCCGGCGTTGACGAGCACATTGTGCTTGTGCACCAGAGTCAGGTGGTGGGCGGGGCGGGCCTGAGCGGTCGCGAAGGCGTAGCGCACCACGCGCTCGACCCCGTAGGCGGTGTTGACGCTCACCTCGGTGGCGATCTCGTGGGGGGTGCCCACGCGTACGGCGCCGCCATTGCCGCAGTACAGGCCCTCGGTGCCCTCGCGCACCACCACGAAGTCGATGTCGCCTGGATCGGCCAGGGGTGTGGCCACACCCGGGTAGTACTTGGAGGGGCGCAGGTTGACGTAGTGGTCCAGGGCGAAGCGCAGGCGCAGCAGCAGACCGCGCTCCAGCACGCCGGAGGGGACCGACGGGTCCCCGACGGCACCCAGCAGGATGGCGTCGTGGGCCTTGATGTCCTCCAGCTCGGCGTCCGTGATGGTTTCACCGGTGCGATGCCAGCGCTCGGCACCCAGGTCGAAGTCGGTGGTTTCCAGGGTTACACCGCTGCCTTCCAGGGCGGCCTCAAGTACCTTCAGGCCCTCGGGCACCACCTCCTTGCCGATGCCATCGCCGGGGATCACTGCAAGTTTGATGGTCTGCGTCATGGCGCGACCCTAAGCGGATCGCTCGGCGCCCGGGACGATCATCTCAGATACCGGCGGCCGGTTGGCGGCACTCCTCGGTCCGAGCCTCAATGTCCCCAGGCGCTCTAATTCTCTCGTCTCATGCCACCGCCTCGCTCGGGCTGCGCAAGTAGACCAGCACTGCATCACGGGGTACGGCCCGCACACCGTCACCGTGCCGTCCCTGGGCGCGCCAAGTACCGGGCAACGGACGGAATTCCACGGTCCGGAACCGGGCGCTGCCGTTACCGCACGCCGTGTGCTCGACTGCGCACAGCACATCGGCGTCGTCGGCGCACTGGAACAAGTAGGGCGAGTGGGTGTTGACGATGACCTGCCGCAAGTGGTGCGAGGTGGGCCTGGACAGGCCGCGCAACAGTTCACACAGGTCGGCGATCTTGGTCGGATGGATCCCGCTTTCCGGTTCCTCCAGGCACAGCATGCCGGAGTAGTCCTCCGCAGCACCTATGGCGGCGAGAGTGAGCAGTCGCAGTGTCCCATCCGACAGGGCCCGCGCCGACACCTCAGGCGAGTCACCCACCCGGGCCCGCAGTTCCAAGGCCTGCCGCACCGGGTCCTCCATGATCGCCAGGCTACGGACGTCGATAAGTGGGGCGACGGCGTCACACACTCGGCGCAGCACCGCCCCGTCACGCCCCGCGACCAGATCCTGCCGATAGAGCACGGCGGGCACGTGCGCGCCGGAGGCGGAGATGGGACGCCGCTCCATCAGGTCATCGGGTGCCCGCATGGCGCTGGGTTCAAGAGCCAGGAATCGCCACGAGGCCATTTCCGTGCGTGCCACCAGAACGGTCGGATACTCTGCGCTGGCGACGGCGGAAAGTACTGTGCGCTGGGCTCCGTCGGCAAGCACCTGACGGGTCCTGCCGTTGGTCTCCCGGTGTACAACGACGACACTCTTACCCTGGGATTCCTGGTAGTCCAGGTAGCGGCTGCCCGAATTGGAGTGTCGGCGAGTGACGAACCGACGGCTGTCCGCCGCCTCCGGGAAGTACAGATTGCCGTCGGCGTCGTCCAGGGCGAACAGCCGCTCCCCCGCCAGCCGTAGCCGCAGGCGCCCGGGAACGGTTTCGTCATACTGCGCGGCTATCTCCACCTCGTAACGCACATGACCGCATGACGGCACTACTGCCTGACCGAACTCGTCCTCCGCCCGGGGCGGCAGGATCATCTCCGCGGCCAGACACAAGTTGGCGGTTCCGGCCAGTACGTTGGCACTGAGCAGCGAGGCGACATCGACCTGTTGCTGCGCCGTGGGCCGCACCTGAACGCAGGCATCGTGGAAGGAGTTGCAACTGAGCAGGGCCAGGAACTCTATGGCGTTGAGTAGATTGGATTTGCCCACCGCATTAGGGCCGGTGATACAGGTGAATCGTCCGAAGTCCACCTTCACATCGACAAGGTTCTTGAACCCCGTCACCTCGAAATGGGTGAGCACGCCGCCCCCTTCGTTGTCAACTACCGATGATTCTGTCAGTTTATCCTCGGCGTAAATTCACCATGCCGCTACGCGACGACGTAGCCAAAACGCGACGTTAGCGGCGTTTCATAACGATCATGTCCCTAAAACGAAGGGTGGGGCGGCGGATCGATTCCGCCGCCCCACCTGGGGCGCATCGTTTAGAGCAGTTGCCTCGGACGGCTCAACGCGCAGCCGAGCCCTCGGTGTAGTCCTTGTCGAGGTCGGCCCGCCAGGCGAACATGGAGCGCACCTCGCGACCAGTCGTCTCAATGGGGTGGGACTCGCCCTCGGCACGCAGGCGCTTGAACTCTGGGGCGCCGGCGGCCTGGTCGTCCATGAAACGCTTGGCGAAGGAGCCGTCCTGGATGTCGTCCAGGACCTCCTTCATGTGCACCTTGACATCGGGGGTGATCACGCGCGGGCCGGAGATGTAGTCGCCGTACTCGGCGGTGTCGGAGCAGGACCAGCGCTGCTTGGAGATGCCGCCCTCGTTGATCAGATCGACGATGAGCTTGAGTTCGTGGCAGACCTCGAAGTAGGCCATCTCGGGCTGGTAGCCGGCCTCGACCAGCGTCTCGAATCCGTACTGGATCAGCTTGGACACGCCACCGCACAGGACGGTCTGCTCACCGAACAGGTCCGTCTCGGTTTCCTCGCGGAAGGTCGTCTTAATGGCTCCGGCACGGGTGCCGCCGACGGCCTTGGCGTAGGCCAGTACCAGCGGCCAGGCTTGACCGGAGGCGTCCTGCTCCACGCACACCAGCACGGGCACGCCCCGACCGGCCTCGAACTCGCGACGCACGGTGTGACCGGGCCCCTTGGGAGCGACCATGACCACGTCGATGTCCGCGGCAGGCGTGATGTAGCCGAAGTGGATGTTGAATCCGTGCGAGAACAGCAGGGCGGAGCCGGACTTGAGGTTGGGCTCGATCTCCTGCTTGTACAGCTCGGCCTGAACCTGGTCGGGGGCCAGCACTACAGTGACGTCGGCCTCGGCCACCGCCTCGGCAATGGGTTTGACGGTCAGGCCCGCCTCCTGCGCCTTGGTGACGGATCCGGAGCCGTCGCGCAGACCGACTACGACCTCCACGCCGGAGTCGCGCAGGTTCAGGGCGTGCGCGTGGCCCTGCGAACCGTAGCCGATGACGGCCACCTTCTTGGACTGGATGACCGACAGGTCGGCGTCGTCGTCGTAGAACTTCTCAGCTGCCATAGTGGGATCTCACTTCTCCTTGAGTTGATCGGTGATGGAACGGGGACCGCGCGAGATCGCGACCGCACCGGATTGGACGATCTCCTTGACCCCGTGCGGGGCGAGGGCGTCCAGTAGGGCCTTGACCTTGGACTCCGAGCCTACGGACTCGATGACGACCGAGGTTGGGGACACGTCCACGACGTGCGCCCGGAACAGGTCGACGATCTGGAGTACGGCGGTCCGGTTGGAGTCGTCGGCGCGGACCTTTATGAGGTAGAGCTCCCGGCCGACCGAGGTCTGCGGATCGAGTTCAACGATCTTGATTACGTTCACGAGCTTGTTGAGCTGCTTGGTCACCTGCTCCATGGCGGGCCCCTCGGCGTCGGCGATCACCGTGATGCGAGAGACGGACTCATGCTCGGTGGGGCCGACGGCCAGGGAGTGGATGTTGAAGCCGCGGCGCGTGAACAGCGCCGACACGCGCGTAAGCACGCCGGGCTTGTTCTCCACCAGGACGGACAGCGTGTGCTTCTCGCTCATGATCTCAGTCCTCCTCCCACGCCGGGCTCATGCCCCGCGCGTGCTGGATCTCGTCGTTGGACACGCCCGCGGCGACCATGGGCCATACCTGGGCGTCGGCGGACACGATGAAGTCGATGACCACGGGCCGATCGTTGATGGCGTTGGCCTGGACGATGACGTCGTCGACGTCCTCGAGCCGTTCGCAGCGCAGACCGACAGCCCCGTAGGCCTCGGCCAGTTTGGCGAAGTCGGGGATGCGCTCGGTGCCGGCACCGGTGTGCAGGTCGGTGTTGGAGTAGCGCTCGCCGTAGAACAGGGTCTGCCATTGGCGCACCATGCCCAGGGACGAGTTGTTGATGATGGCCACCTTGATGGGGATGTTGTTCAGCGTGCAGGTGGCCAGCTCCTGGTTGGTCATCTGGAAGCAGCCGTCTCCGTCGATCAGCCAGACGGGCCGGTCCGGGCAGGCTTTCTTGGCCCCCATGGCCGCCGGCACCCCGTAGCCCATGGTGCCGGCGCCGGCGGAGGTGAGCCACGAGTGCGGCCGGTTGAAGTGGAGGTAGTGTGCGGCCCACATCTGGTGCTGGCCGACGCCGGTCACCCAGATAGTGTCCTCGGAGGCCGCCTTGTCCAGGTGGGTGATGACCTCCTGGGGCTGAAGCAGACCGTCGTCGGTGTCGGTCCAGTCGGTGGGGTAGGTGGCGCGGATGTGTGCCACCTCGGTGAGCCACTGGTCGATCTCGGCGCGCGGCTCCACGGCGAACTGCTCGCGGCAGGCGGCCGTCAGCGCGGGCACAACATCCTTCAGGTCACCCACGATCGGGATGTCGGCGGTGCGGATCTTGGAGATCTCGGCGGGGTCGATGTCTACGTGGACGACGGCGGCGTGCCGGGCAAAGGTGTCCGGCTTACCGGTGACGCGGTCATCGAAGCGGGCCCCGAGCGTGACGATCAGGTCGGCGCGCTGCAGGGCGCCGACTGCGGCAACGGTTCCATGCATGCCGGGCATGCCCAGGTTGAGCTGGTGGTTGGTGGGAAGCACGTCCAGGGCGGTCAGCGTCGTCGTGAATGGGGCGCCGACGAGTTCGACCAGTTCCTTGAGTTGCTCAACCGGGACGCCGGCACGGTTGAGGCCACCGCCCAGGTAGAAGACCGGCCGTTCGGCCGAGGCGATCGCCTCGGCGGCCTGGGCGATGCGCCGTTGGTTGGGTCGGCCGGGCAGGCTGTAGCCGGGAAGGTCCATGCGCGGAGGCCAGCGGAACTCGGCCTCGCTGACCTGGGCGTCCTTGGTGAAGTCGAGTAGTACCGGGCCCGGACGACCGGTGGCGGCCAGATGGAAGGCTTCGGCCACGCGGCTGGGAATCTCCTCGGGCGAGGTGACCAGGAAGGAGTGCTTGACGAACGGCATGGTCGAACCGACGATGTCCGCCTCTTGGAAGGCGTCAGTGCCGATCGCCGCGGAGCCGACCTGTCCGGTGATGGCGACCATGGGCACGGAGTCCATATGGGCGTCACCGATGGCGGTGACCAGGTTGGTGGCGCCGGGGCCGGAGGTGGCCACACAGACGCCGACTCTTCCGGTGGCCATGGCGTAGCCCTCGGCGGCGTGCCCGGCACCCTGCTCGTGGCGCACAAGTACGTGGTGAATTTTCTCGCTGGCCAGCAGCGGATCGTAGAAGGGAAGGATGGCTCCCCCCGGCATGCCGAAGATGTCGGTGACTCCCATCTCCTCCAGGGAACGCACGAGCGCCTGGGCACCCGTCATCACTTGTTGGTTCTGGCCCGGGGAACTGTTGTCACGAACCATCATCCACCCTCCTATCCGTGAGATCCGAGTGTTTGCGCGTTTGTCTACCGGCGCACCGGCCGGTTGGGTGGAACCGTATGCCGTCCCACGACCGGCAGTCGATTTCAACATACGTCATCTCACATATTGGAATCACGGGCGGAAATGTGTGGCCAGGGGCGGCTGCGGGCGGTGTCGGGTGAGTCTCATGCGCACGCGGTCTTAGGTCCGTCCGACGTCACGGCGGCGGATGCGACAATACTCCGGTACCTCGACCGCACCGCCGTGGCGTGAACCTCGCCGTGGGCTCTTAAGAATTGGAAGGCGGCACCTGCCCTTGGTCATCGCACTGCTCAATGCCCTGGCCGATAACCCGGTTCTCGTTCTGTTCCTACTGATCGGCATCGGTATGCTCGTCGGCCGGTTCAAGGCCGGCGGCGTCAGCCTGGGGGCCGCGGCCGTTCTCTTCGCCGGGATCGTCCTGGCCGCCTTGGGCGCCGCGGAGGGCATCACCATTGAGATCCCACCCCAGATGGGCACGCTCGGGCTGGCGGTATTCACCTTCGCCATCGGCATCCAGTCCGGGCCGAACTTCTTCCATGTGCTGCGCACCGCCGCCGGTCCACTGGCCATCATGCTGGCGGTGTTGGTACTGGGCGCGGCGGCCGGCCTGGGCGTGGGCCGTGCGCTGGGCATGGATCCGGCAATGATCGCCGGCGCCTTCGCCGGAGCACTGACCAACACCCCGGCCCTGGCGGCCGCCGGCGGTGCGGCTACGGCGGCCGGTAACCCTGACGGCATGGCGATCGCCACAGTCGGCTACGCCGTCGCCTATTTGTACGGTGTCATCGGCATGCTGTTCTTCTGCCTGTTGGCCCTGCGCTACCGCCGCTCGGACAAGGATGCGCCCTCTCCGTTGATCAACCGCACGGTGCGCGTGGAGCGCGAGGATGGACCCCAGCTGGGCGACATCGCCGAGCGGGTGAGCGGAGAGATGAAGTTCTCCCGCCTGCGCCGCGGCGAGACCGGACCGATCACCCGTCCCGCCCTTACCGACAAGATCTATAAGGACGACCTGATTACCGTCGTTGGCACCCAGGACGCCGTCAACCAGGTCATCCGCGAGATCGGCCACCCCTCATCCCATTCTCTGATTGAGGATCGCCGCTACCTGGATTTCCGTCGCATCACCGTCTCCGACCCGAAGTTGGCCGGGCATACCGTGGCCGAACTCGATGTCGACCACAGGTTTGGCGCCACTATCTCCCGGGTGCGCCGCGGCGATGTGGATATGGTGGGCACCCCCGACACGGTGCTTCAGCTGGGTGACCGGGTGCGCGTGGTCGCCCCGACCGGGCGTATGGCCGAGTTGTCCAAGTTCTTCGGCGACTCCGCTCATGGCCTGTCATCCATCAACCCCGTGGCCATGGGCTTGGGCATGGCAGTGGGAATCATGATCGGCGAGTGGGCGATCCCGCTGCCCGGCGGTTCGACCTTCTCTATCGGCTCGGCCGCGGGCACGCTCATCATTGGCCTGATCTTCGGGCGCATTGGTCGTATCAAGGGCTTTGTGACGGCGATGCCGTTCACGGCCACGGCCGTGCTGTCCGAGTTGGGCCTGTTGATCTTCCTGGCGCAGGCCGGTACCCGCGCCGGCGGTCAGATCGCCAACGCGTTCACGGGCGGCGATTGGTGGAAGATTTTGATCACCGGCTTTGTGATCACCACGTTCGTGGGCTTCGGAATGTACGCGTCCATGCGCTGGATCGTGAAGATGGGCGGCACGCGCCTATCGGGTCTGCTAGGTGGTTTGCAGACTCAGCCGGCTGTGCTGGCCTTCGCCAATGAGCGCACCGGCTCCGACCCGCGCGTGGCGCTCGGCTATGCGATGGTCTACCCGGTGGCCATGATCGTGAAGATTTTCATCGCCCAGTTCTTGGGCGGGATGTAACCCGCTCAGGAACGAACCGGGACGAGCGCGACGAAGACGCGGAGGGCCCGAGCCGCGATCAGGCGGTTCGGGCCCTCCGCGTTCGCCGACTTTGCTGGCTCTTCCGGTTTGAGGGTGTGGTGGTTGTGGTGGGCTGAGGTAGAGCGGTCGCCGATGTCCTGAGTCCTAACAGGGGCCGGGGTGTCTGCTTGGCCGCTTGGGCGTTAACGACGCACTTAACGTTCTGCTGTATACCTGCGGGGCCTTCAGCAGACGGTTAACAGACGTTGTTAACCCCGAAGCGGCGTAGCAGACCGCGAAGCGGCGTTGCAAACGGCCCCCACTCCCAGGCGCCGGGGATGCTGGCAGGCAAGTCCGGCACGGTGAACCGGCACAGCTCACCGCGTCCTTCGCCCCGCGACAGGCCGGCCACCACACTCACCAACACCAAGAGCCGGTCTGGGCGGGTCGGTGGGGTTGTTGGGTGGGTCTCGTAGTGTGGTGGCAATTCCCGCGGTGGTTTCCTCTGGTAGGGAGCATCGTGGGAGCCCGTTGTTCATCCGTCCAAAGATTCACGAAGGAGACCCACGA
>NZ_JAUMUL010000027.1 GCF_030530635.1 Actinomyces sp. | reverse complement strand
CAACAAACACCTAACCGGCGTAGTAAACCCCAAACCGGCGTAGTAGACGACGTCAACATTAACCACGCGAGCGAACCAACTCCCGGCTCCATCCACACCCTCCCAAGCCGGATAACAAACCGTTACTCTGAGGGAGCCTTCTCCGGCACCCTCTCCCGGATCACGCATCGTCCTGATGGCCGGGGAAGAAGGAGGTCAGGGAGGAGGTGAGGGGGTGTGCCAAGTCGAAAGACGGACGTCGCAAGGTTCGTCAAGACCAGGAAACGGCCCGGAAGACGAGCGAGTTCATTAACGCTATCGCTCATCTGATCCGGGCCGTTAGTGTCCTGATGGATTCCCTCCGCGGCTGGTTCTAGGACCGACCGCGTCGGGGAGTCATCCGGGCCCAACCGGGTGGCTCCCCACTATTGTGCCCGCCGTACGGCCCGGCGGGCAAGGGCGAGTCACACCTCGAACACAGTTGTCCGTCCTGGCCTCCTGGCCGACGGCGCTTCTTAGGATCATCCCCGTGACCACGGCCACCCCCTCCGACCCAGCCGCAGCGAGCGCAGCCCCCGCTCCCGCGCCTTCCGCGGCAACCGCCTCCCCCACTCCCGCCCCGCCCGCCTCTACTCCCCCGCCGTCGCTCGACGTCGCCCCGGGCTCGGTGGTGCGGGTGCGCGACGAGGACTGGCTGGTCACCCAGGTCTCCACGAACTCCGACGGCACCCTGGTCACGGTGCAGGGGCTGTCGGAGCTGGTGCAGGACGTCACCGCCCAGTTCTCCGCCGGGATCGACCGCATCGAGCCCGTGGACCCGCGCCGCACCCGAGTGGTGGCGGACACCTCCACCCGGCATCGGCTCTCGCGCCTGTGGCTGGAGGCGACGCTGCGCAAGACTGCGCTGCCGGCCGGCTCCACGGAGCTGTCGGTGGTGGGCGACATGCTGGCCGACCCGCTCCCCTACCAGCTCACGGCCGTCCGGCAGGCGCTGGACCCGGCCAACCTGCGCCCGCGCATTCTGCTGGCGGACACGGTGGGCCTGGGCAAGACCCTGGAGATCGGCATGATCCTGGCAGAGCTGGTGCGCCGCGGCCGTGGGGACCGGATTCTGATCGTCACGCCCCGTCACGTGCTGGAGCAGATGCAGCATGAGATGTGGTCGCGCTTCGCCCTGCCCTTCGTGCGCCTGGACTCGGTGGGCATTCAGCGGGTGCGGCGCACCATCCCGGCCACCCGCAACCCGTTCTCCGTCTACCACCGGGCGATCATCTCCATCGACACCCTCAAGTCCGACCGCTACCTCAACCACCTGCGCAAGCAGCGCTGGGATGCGGTGGTCATCGACGAGTCGCACAACGTCACTAACAAGGGCACGCTCAACAACCGTCTGGCGGACATCCTGGCCCGCCAGACGGACGCCCTGATCCTGGCCTCCGCCACGCCTCACAACGGGGACCCGAAGTCCTTCGCGGAGCTGATTCGCCTGCTGGAGCCGACGGCGGTCCACGCGGACGGCTCGCTGGATCAAGAGGCGGTGCGTCGGCTGGTGATCCGCCGCCACCGTCACTCCGAGGAGGTGCGCGACGTAGTGGGCGACTGCTGGAAGGAGCGGCTGACTCCGGTGAACCGGCTGGTGGCGCCCTCTCCGGCGGAGGATGCTGTGGCCGGGGAGTTGTCCCGCTCTTGGCTGCACCGGCCCGACGGCGCCTCCGCCCCGGGCTCTGCCGGCCCGGGCACCGCGAGCAATGGCGGCAGCGCCCTGTTCTCCTGGACACTGGCGAAGGCCTTCTTGTCCTCCCCGGCGGCGCTGATTCAGACGATCGACGAGCGCATGGCGCGGCGTCGCGCCCGAGCCGGAAGTGAGGAGGCGCTGGCCTCCGAGCAGTCCCGGGCTCTGGCCCGCCTGCGGCAGCTGGCCGAGGCGGCCAATAACACCGAGTCCGGCAAGTACCAGGCGCTGCTGAAGGAACTGCGCCGCATCGGCGTCGGCCCCCGTTCGACGGCGCGGGCGGTGGTATTCGCCGAGCGTGTGGCCACCCTGAACTGGCTGGCCGAGAATCTCCGGCGCGACCTGCACCTGCGCGACGGCGCGGTGCGGGTGATGCACGGCGGCCTGTCGGATGTGGAGCAGCAGGAGATCGTTGAGGAGTTCCGGCAGGCGCATACGCCGCTGCGCGTGCTGGTGACCGGCGACGTCGCCTCGGAGGGCGTGAACCTGCACGCCCAGTGCCATGAGCTGATCCACTATGACATCCCCTGGTCGCTGATCCGGATCGAGCAGCGCAATGGCCGCATCGACCGCTATGGGCAGGAGACCAGCCCGCAGATCACCACCCTGCTGCTGGACCCCTCCGACGCCCGCTTCTCCGGTGATGTGCGCGTGCTGACCCGCCTGATGGAGAAGGAGGATCAGGCGCACCGAGCGCTGGGCGACGCCGCCTCCCTGATGGGCCTGTACTCCGGGGAGAAGGAGGAGCAGGCGATCCGTGAGGCGTTGCAGCAGGGCGCAGACATTGACGCGGTGGTGCCGGATGTGGATGCGGCCCTGGAGCTGGATCCGATGGCGGCCCTGTTCGCCTCCCTGACGGGCACCGCCCAGGCCGGCTCCGACGACGACGCCGCCCCGGACAGCTCCGACGACGGCGCCCCGGCCGCTGCCGCACCAGCCGCTGCCGATGCCGCCCCGAACGACGCCGCCCCGGCCGCCCGGCGCTCGCCGTCGGCCCGCGCCACGGCCCCGCTGCCGTCCTCCACCCTGTACGACTCCCAGCTGGATTACCTGCGCCAGGCCCTGACCGAGCTGTATGAGCGCCCGGAGGAGGCCGAGCACGGGCAGACCGGCGGCGGTGGCGTCTCCTGGCGGGAGCATGAGGACCATGTGGTGGAGCTGGTGCCGCCCGCAGGCCTGCGCGCCCGCCTGGCGGTGCTGCCGCAGTCGTACCTGAAAGACCGGCACGTGCAGGAGCACCTACTGCTGGCCACCAGCCAGCGCAAGGGCAGAGCGCTGCTGACACAGGCGCTGCGGGACTCCTCGGACTCCTCCTGGCCGGAAGCCCACTACCTGGGGCCGCTGCACCCGGTGCTGGAGTGGGCGGGCGACCGGGTGCTGGCCCGGCTGGGCCGCTCCTCCGTGTTCGCGGTGCACGGGGCGGTGGAATCACCCACGGTGCTGCTGCTGGGCACGCTCACGAATCTGGCGGGCCGCACGATCTCCCTGGTGAGCGTCTCGGTCGCCTTCCCGTTCCTGGACTTGGCCGCCGCCCGCGCGCAGCTGCAGGCGGGCCGGGACCCGGAGGCGGTGCCGATCGGGCGGGTGCACGCCTCCCCGGCGGAGATGTTCAAGGCGGTCGGTGTGGAGCGGGAACTGACCAATGCCGGCGGCGCCCCGGATACGGCACTGTTGGAGGCGCTGCTGGCCCCGGCGGTGGATGCGGCCGAGAAACAGATGACGTTGACGGTGCAGGCGGCCCGGGAGCAGGCGCGCACCCGGGTGGAGGCCTGGGCGCGGCGGGCGGATTCCTGGGACGACGACGCGGGCCGGCTCATCCAGAACCGGCAGCTGCGTTCCCAGCGGCAGACGGTGGCGGCGGAGCATACGCTGATGGAGCAGCAGCTTCCGGCGCACACGCTGGTGCGGCCGCTGCTGGTGGTGGTGCCCCATGGTTTCGACAGCGGCGCGAGTACCGGCCTCGGCGGTGGCGCGGGGACTGGCCTCGGCAGTGGTTTTAGTGGTGGTTTCGGGAAGGAAGGGGACCGCTGATGGCGGCGTCGGATGCGCTCGTGGTGGGCGAGGACTGGATCAGTGAGCACTACTTCACCACCGACGCCACGAAGGAGTCCTTCCTGGCTCGCGTGGTGGAGCGCCGCAAGGAGTGGGAGGAGCTGGAGAAGCCCTCCGACGGCGCCGCCCCGGTGTCCACGCCGCGCAGTCGTTTCCGTTCGGCGCGCCCGCACCTGGAGGAGTTGTTGGCGGCCCTGCCCGACGACGACGCCACACCCACCGCCGCCGCCCTACGGGCCGCCGGGGAGCTGGATGCGGCGCTGCGGGAGATTCTGGGTTTCACCTCCGCCGAGTTCCGGCTGGTTGAGCGCGGCCCGGTGACGCTGGTGCGGCCGGTCGGTGATGAGGGCCCGGCGCCCTTGGCGCTGCTGCGGGCCCGCCCAGCGGCCACGGTGGAGGACCTGCTGGACAAGGATGCGGCCACGCTCGCCGAGCCGTGGGAGCCGGTGGATTTGGAGGACCCGGATGCCCCCGCCCTGGAGGGCGCCGAGCCGGTGGTTTCGGTGGCGCGGGCGCTGTCCACGCTGATGACCGATGAGCACGGCCCGGCCTTCGCCCTGGTGCTGGCGGGTCGTTGGGCGCTGGTGGCGGAGAAGGAGCGGTGGCCGGAGGGCCGCTGGCTGGCGGTGAATGTGCAGCTGGTGGTGGAGCGCAATGACGCCAAGCGGGGCGGTGAGGTGGAGCGGGCACTGACCTGCCTGGACGCCCGCTCCCTGCTGCCGACTCCGGAGGGTGAGACCTGGTGGTCGGGCACGCTCGCGGATTCGACGGCTCACACGGTGGGGGTGTCGAGGGATCTGCGTGAGGGGGTGCGCTCCTCCATTGAGATCATCGCCAATGAGGTGGTGCTGCGTCGTGTCGCCCGGGGTATGCCGCCGCTGGGCCAGGAGCAGGCGCAGCCGCTGGCTTTGCAGTCGCTTAGGTACATCTACCGGATCATCTTCCTGCTGTATGCGGAGGCGAGCCCGGAGTTGGGCGTGCTGCCGGTGGGGGCGGCCGAGTACGACGCCGGCTATGGCCTGGAGCGGCTGCGGGAACTCACGCTGCGGGAGCTGCATGAGGAGACGGCGCAGGCGGGCACGCACATCTACCAGTCCCTGGGGCTGCTGTTCCGCCTGGTGGATTCGGGTTTGAACACGGGGGTTACGCCGGAGCAGGAGGAGGCCTTCGACGGCCTGGTGTTCCAGCCGATGCGGGCGGACCTGTTCCGCCCGGAGGCGACGGCGCTGATTGACGAGGTGGGGCTGGGTAATGCGGCCCTGCTGCGGGTGCTGCGGCACCTGCTGCTGACTAAGGAGAACGGCCGGACGGGCCGGGGCTTCATCTCCTATGTGGAGTTGGGCATCAACCAGTTGGGCGCCGTCTATGAGGGGCTGATGAGTTACACGGGTTCCTTCGCCACTCAGCGCCTGTGGGAGGTGGCGCCGGGCGGGGACGCCTCCAAGGGCTCGTGGGTGGTGCCCGAGGATGTCATGGAGGGCCTGGATGAGAAGGACTTCGTGACGGTGGAGGATGAGGTGACGGGTGAGCGCCGCAACGTCACCTATGAGCCGGGCGAGTTCGTGTTCCGACTCTCGGGCCGGGATCGGCAGCGGTCGGCGTCCTTCTACACCCCGGAGGTGCTGACGCGTTTCACGGTGCAGCAGGCCCTGGAGGAGTTGCTGGATCAGGATGGCCGCACGACGACGGCGGAGGAGGTGCTGCACCTGACGGTGTGTGAGCCGGCGCTGGGGTCGGGCGCCTTCGCGATTGAGGCGGTGCGCCAATTGGCCGAGCAGTACCTGTCCCGCCGGGAGCGGGAGCTGGGGCGGCGCGTGGACCCGGAGGAGCGTCCGCGCGAGTTGGCCAGGGTGAAGGCCTACCTGGCGCTGCATCAGGTCTACGGCGTGGACTTGAACGCCACGGCGGTGGAGTTGGCGGAGATCTCCCTGTGGCTGGACACGGTGGTGGAGGGCCTGGCGGCGCCGTGGTTCGGCCTGCGGCTGCGGCGCGGCAATTCACTGGTTGGGGCCAGGCGGGCCCTGTATCCGGTCAGTGCCCTGGGTAGCAAGCGGAAGTGGTTGAGCACCACGCCGGTGGCCGAGCCGCTGCGGCAGGTGGCCGAGGCCATTGATGGTGCGGCGGGTGCCGACGGCGTCGGCCCGGATGGCCCGTCGAGCCCGGTCGGCCCGGGAGGCCTGCCCGCAGGCCGGGGTGAGCCTGCCGCGTCCGCCTCCGGGCACCGCCTGGGGCAGGCCCTGGACGTGACCGGCCGGGTGCATCACTTCCTGCTGCCCGCCAGCGGCTGGGGCTCGGCCACGCAGGTGCCCAAGCAGGTGCGCGACCTGGTGGACGCCGGGCGCTTGAAGGCTCTGAAGGAGTGGCGCAAGGACATCACCAAGGCGCCGAAGGACAGGCCGAATAAGCAGGTCAAGCGGCTGACGGCGCTGGCACGACGCGTGGAGGTGCTGTGGGAGCTGACGCTGCGGCGCCTGCGAGTGGCGGAGGCGGAGGCCTCCCGCCGCATCGACCTGTGGGGCCGCGAGCCCCAGGCGGGCGCGGGTTCAACGGTGACGCGGGAACAGATCGAGGCCTACCTGGCCGACCCGGATTCGGCCTACCGGCGTCTGCGGCTGGTGATGGATGCGTGGTGCGCACTGTGGTACTGGCCGCTGACCACCGACGTTAAGCCGCCGAGCCTGGAGGAGTGGTTGGAGACGCTGGAGCACACGCTCGGCTACGCGGGTGACGCCGCCCCCGCCAACGCGGTGCCACTGGCCGAGGCCACCACCTGGGAGGGCCTGGAGGAGACGGAGGCCTGGGACCTTCAGTTCGCCGGTGCGCGGAAAGTGGAGGCGGTGCTTGAACAGCAGCCGTGGCTGCGCGTGGCCAAGCAGGTCGCGGACGAGCAGGGCTTCTTCCACTGGGAGCTGGAATTCGCCACCGTGTTCGCGCGCGGCGGCTTCGACCTGCAGGTGGGGAACCCGCCGTGGGTGCGGCCCACCGCCGACGTGAACGCGCTCCTAGCGGAGGGCGACCCGTGGTGGTCGCTGACGAAGAAGCCCTCTGAAGCGGCCAAGCAGGCTCGCCGCCCGAGCGCTCTGGCGCGCCCGGGCATGCGCAACCTGGTAATCGACGGCACCGCCGAGCAGATCGTGCAGTCCGAGTTGCTAAGCGACTCGACCGTGTACCCGCTGTTGAGCGGCCAACCTGATCTGTATCGCGCCTTCATGTGCCAGGTGTGGGAGCACCAGAAGCCGAGCGGCACCTCGGGCCTCATCCACATGGAGACTCACTTCACGGATGCCAAGACCCCGAACCTCCGCACAGCCGCATATCGGCATCTGCGACGCCACTGGCAGTTCATCAATGAGCTCCAGCTATTCGACATCGATCACCACAATGCCTATGGCGTCCACGTTTACGGCGAGGAGCACGCGCCCAACTTTCTCAATGCTGCCTCGCTCTACCACCCTGACACGGTTACCCGTTCTCTCAAGCATGATGGCTCGGGTGAGGAACCCGGTTTCAAAGACCCGCACACAGGCACCTGGGATCTGCGCCCGCATGCCTCCCGCATCCAGCAGGTCGACAACTCCACGCTTCGGAACTGGCAAGCTGCGACCCAGGCAGACGACTGGCGATCCACTCCCATGGTCTCTACGGTCAACTCGGCGGCCGCTCGCACCCTGGAGGCGCTGTCCCATAACCAGCGCATAGGGTCGCTCGGTCTTGACTTCTCCTCCGGCTGGCACGAGACAGCGGACTTCAAGAAGGGCCGCTTCGTCAAGGAGTGGGGCCCAGCCTCCTGGGAGGACGCCATCCTGCAGGGCCCGCACTTGCATGTCTCAACGCCGCTGTACAAGCAGCCGAACGAGACCATGAAACACAACCAGGACTGGACCTCGACCGACTTCGAGGCCCTGCCTGCGGATGCGCAGCCGGTCACCCAGTACAAGCCCGCCGGCGACCGCGCCACCTACGATCGCCTCTACACACACTGGGGCACCACCTCCGCCCGCGACCACTACCGCATCGCCTGGCGTACCCAGGTCCCTCTGACCGGCGAACGTACCTTGGCTCCTGCGCTAATCCCGCCTTTATCCGCGCACGTGGATGGCCTGTTCTCCGCAAGCCTGCCCGCGGCCCACGCAAGTGAACTCATGCACGTGTCCGGAACGCTCAGTTCGATCCTCGCGGACTTTTATGCGCGTTCGCGTGGGTTCTCCCATATCCGCGGCGGCGCAGTCAGCTCACTCCCTATGCCTCCCCTCAACTCCCCCCTTTCATCACAGGTCGTTCTCCGCGCCCTCCGCCTCAACTGTCTGACCGAGGCCTATACAGACTTGTGGGCCGCGTGCTGGGACGAGGCGTTCCTTGAGGACGGGCCGATTCTGGAACGCTACGACGAACGCCCGCTCGGGCCGGTCTGGACGCCCGACGTCCCCCTCCGTCGCGCGGAGGACAGGCGCAACGCGCAGGCGGAGGTAGACGTGATGGTGGCGATGATGCTTGGGGTCCCGATCGAGGACCTGTGCACGATCTACCGCACCCAGTTCGCGGTGCTCTACGACTATGACCATGGCCGAGGCACGGGCGCCTACGTTTATGACGCCAATGGGCGTCAGGTGCCCACGCCGGTGCGTCAGGCCTGGGACAGGCGCAAGCGCCCCGAGTCGGACGCCGACATGCCGCTGGACGAGCGCACCCACACCCACCCCGGCTCCGGCGTAACCTACGTCTACGAGCTCCCCTTCCGCACCCGCGACCGCGAATCCGACTTCCGCCGCATCCACAATGCACTCATGAACTAATCCCAATTCCAATTGATACGCACTAGTCAGCGCGTCAATTCTACGATTGACGCTGATACACCATTCTTCCGCGCTTCACCCGACATGTCGTTACTTTCTCTGTATATTGCGGCCTACGAGTGCAGTGGACGCAACCCGAAGCCGCCAACGCGGTTAAAGCTGCGGACAATGCAGACGGTTAGCCTCACAATCCCAAAGAGGCCTACCGCACAGTTGTCCAGGAACCCACTTGGCGATAAATGCAGGTACGCGAGAACCGCCAGGACGATCGATATAATTAGCTTAATTGTACTGCGCCTCCACCCCTTTTTGACCGACTAGCTTCTCCAGCACATCTGGACTACCTTTCAATAGGCAAATTCTCCGGCTTAGGAATGCAGTCCAGCGAACGATGCAGAGGCTTGACGATTGAGGTTTTCAACACCCGGGACAGTTACTCGTACAGCGTCTCGCTGCTGCAGAAGCAAGCCGCCTTGCACGATCACCTATGACATCCCGGCTTGCCGCAGCGCAACTCCTGCGCCGCAAACAATCTATTCGACACAACGAGGGTTGTTCATAGGGGTGCGCGGTATTGGCGACACGCACGCGGTGGGTGAGTGCTAGGACGCTCTGTGCGTGCGACGATCCACTGAGCCATTCTCACCGGAGGTGAGGATGCGGGGGTTGGGGATCGTTGGGGTGGTGCGGGAAGGTGGGGGTGTCGTGGGTGGGCGCACGCGGAACCTTCCGGAATCATGTTTGTTGCTCAAAACCAAACCTGGAAAGCAGGCTCCGCACGGCTCTTCCACGCGCCCCCTCGACGTCCCCGTGGCTACTACCCGCACCGCGTACCGTTGGACAGCCGCCCCCGCCGCCAGAGCCCATGCCCTGGTGGCCCTGTATCCGGCTGAGGCCGGTGGCATGATGACTTTGGCGGGCAAGGGCTACGTAGGCGCCGGAATCGGCATCAGTACGCCCATCAAAGGCCCCAAGCCCGACCCCAGCGTACGCTCTTACAGCCAGGTCCAGGCACACCTGCGAGTCCCCGCCGATAGAGCCAACGCCCTTCTCAAGGGCTTCAAGGCACTCAAACGAGTCACCCTTGACTCAACCACCATCACCAAAAATCACCGCCACCGCCCTAGTCATACTCAATTTCAACCACGTCCTCACCTGATGAGAAAGGCTCACTAGGCGAGACCACGACCACTCTCGCGCGAAATCGGCGTTTCTGAGACATGCACGATTTCAGTACTACTTGCCGTCATTCAACCTCTTAAGTGCTTGCAGTTCTTCCCAGCGCTGCACCAATCCTTCTAGCGTTGGCGCCACGCTCAGGGTAACGAGCGGTTGCGAGTGAGCGTCAATGTACCGGCAGGCCTCCTCGAATATCTCCATGACCTTCGGGATGATTTCGTTCAACTTAGACGTGTCAATACGCGCCAAGCGTGTCATCGCGACGTTCGGCTGGTATCGTTGTGTCACTCCGCGAAGAAGTTCCATCTCAACGAATACCTCACACCAAGAACGAAGCCAATCATATCCCTCACGAACCGATTGATCACGCCTATCACCCTGACTATTACTAGCATTCTGGATCGCGCCGTTAATCTTTCCCTTGATGAAACCAAGAGTGTCCCATCGTGGACCGGTTGCGCGAGTCACTTTTCCTTTCTTGCCATCATCGTCCGTAACATGAAAGTAAGTGCACCTCTTCGACTTCTCAAACATGCTCAGCAATGTGGCCACAAACAGAATATCATGTGAAAAAACGATAACTTGAGTGCCGCTTGTAAGTTGCGCAATGCGTTGCGCAACTTCCTTAACGCGTCGGTGATCAAGGCTAGAAACCGGGTCGTCGAAGACGATCGGTGCCGCGATTCTAGACATTCTCGCTTCTGCCAAGAAGTCCGCCAGCGCCAACACCTTCTGCTCCCCTTCAGACAGCACCCGCGAAGGCCTGTGTTTACCACTCACAATTTTCCGGCGTAGAGCCTTTCCTTTGCTTCCAGTGAACTTCAGCTTAATCTCTGGGGCACGCAACGCTTCGCACTCCTCGCGAAACAGCTGATCGAAGCTCTGGTTGGTCAGTTGTTCACTGGCCTTCTTGGTGAGCTCTGTCACCGCCCTACGCAATTGGGGAAGACGCCGTTGTTCCGCATACAGACGGTCGATTCCCTTCGCGTTCTCGACCTGCAACTTGACGAGCTCCCAAGACCTCCCAAGCTCCACAGCATCCCTATATTCGACATACTCGACTTGTTTTTCCGAGAGGGCCTGTTCACGATTATGCTGTCGCTTCTCCAGATTTGAAAGCTCCGAGTCAATTGTGCGCAGTGCCTTGGCGGCTTCCGCCCTAGGGTCGCGCAACAGTTTCCGAAGACCGGTGTCAGCCTTACGCCCGGAATCCACCGCTTCAGCAAGTGAACTCCTCTTGCTTTCGATCATTCCTACCACAGCAAGGTATTGCGGTCGACCACCGCTGTCGTTGCCATCATTCAAGAACGTCGCGACTTCATTGTTTTGAACAGTACGAACCTGGTTCCTCAACTCCTCTAGCGCCTCTTTAACAGATCGAATATCTGTTGAGATCTTGTCTTTTAGATACTTCGAGTATTTCGAAAGCAAGTCGCGAGCCTCGCTCTGCAGAGGCTGACGGCAGTAGAGACAGCGTTCCGGTTCGTGAACCTCGAGTTCGACTAAGTGCTGCCGATATGCCTCACCAGACTGAACAAACTGGCTCCAGGTACCATCTGGCTCCGCGGGGAGATCAGCAGCTGCAAAGAGCTCATCTCGGAATGCAGCATATTCTGACTCGAGTTGATTAAGCCTGGCGAGGCTCGCGTTGTACTCATTTGCATCAAACGAAACAAGCATGTCGGCAGCGGCAATAGCCTGGGTTAGAGCGCCCTTTTCGATCTTGAGCGTAGTAATCTTAGTGTCAATGACATTTGCGCGTAGCTCGCTGACTTCGCGGTCGAGTCTCTCAAGGTTGGCATCGGTGTCGGCGCCCGTGGCAGCCCGAGCTTTGAGATTCTCGAGGTCAGTGTTCGGCCCCAGCGTCTCGATCAACGGGTATATCGTCGAGTTCTTATGGAACCTTGTAAGGAGACTGGTGTTGTCTATACTTTCTGCGTGGATGGCGTCGTTGATGCGGCGTTCGACCGCCTGTATTGCTGCGGTAACGTGTTCGAAGAGCGCCAATGATGCGGGCGTGTAAACGTAGTCAAGATCCGAATCGATATGGGTCGTTACTGAGGGACTGTCGAAGACCGACATACGTGTGAATGGCCACACGCCGTATTCGCCTCTCCAGATCAATTCTCTGACTTCGTCGCCGAGTTTATATTCCAACTTCGCGGACTGCTCTTCCAAAGATTCAGTTTCGACGTTCCCAAGAATCTTTTCCTCGGCCGTCCGGCTATTCGCTAATGCCTTGAAGATACGTGAGTATCCTGTCTTACCTGTGCCATTTTCGCCGTACAAGATAGTAAGTCCTTCGTGCGGTTCAATAACCGCACCGGGAGCAAGAGCGTTGACGCCATGCACTTCTGAAATGCGCGTCAAATATAAGGATGGCAACGACTCGTCTCGTTGATCTGTGACGTTGATTTTGTCTACAGCAGGAAGTAGCCGCACATCAAGTCCGTTTTCTTGACGAAATAGCTGGTATGCATTGTCGATAGTTGCCCCCTCAACTGGGCGTCCACGAGCGATAACTTCGGCTACCAGTGAACGCAACCATTCTTGGTTGTCATTCGCCCATTCTGCTAGTAACGCGCGGGGATCGCCGCAGCCAGCGGGCGCCGATTCGTCACTTATTCTTGACTCTGCAACTCTTATGGTCGCTTCGCTAGCCATGGCATGTCCTTAGTGTCCGGAGCGTCGTTGCCGATTTTGATCGGCAACCAGGATTCATTATGAGTATACCCAGTTTCCTGAGACTTTCTCACCAAGGTTGGGGAGTACTGGTCCGAGGATCGTTGTAGTGGTGCGGTTAGGTAGGTCTGTAGCGGGTAGGAACACGCGGTGCCGCCCGGCAGCGCATGTTTCGTCAACGATGGCCGAGGCAGGGAAGGGGCTCCCCGTGAGCGTCCTCATCGTCGCACCGCCCTACCGCCCGAGCCGTCGCCCGCTGGATCGTCTCACGCCGGTGTCACAACATCCGTCGTCGGCAACGGGATGTTATCAAATGGACCCTGCATGTCGTGCCGCTGGGCCGCGGAAACCGGCTTCTCGCGTTTGAGGTGTAGCCGTTTGCGGTGTGGGCGTCGGTTCCTGGTCCCCGCGACCGCGCGGTCTACTACGCCGGTCGACCGTTGGGTACGCCTCTTCAGCGTCTACTACGCCAGTTAGACCTCTGCTGAAGGGTCCAGAGCCCTTCAACAAACACCGAACCGGCGTAGCAGAGCCCCAACCGGCGTAGTAGACGATCCCGGCGCCCAGCCCAAACGCGCCGTCGACCTCACCTAGCGGCCCAACCACGCTTGCGGGCCACGCGGCCCTGCACACACCGTTCACCAACGGACACGCCGACACCCACCACAGTCCCAGACCCGGAGAGCTGGCACTGCGAGCCCAAGTTCTTCATACGGGCCCTCCCCTGCTACCTGCGCCGGTACACCTCGCGGCGGTGCCCGACGGCGAGGACCAGCACCAGCAGCACACCATCGTGGACCTCGTAGACGATGCGGTAGTCACCGGTGCGTACGCGCCACTCGCCCCGCCCTCCGACCAGCTTCTTCGCGCCAGAGGGGCGGGGCTCTTGCGCCAGCAGCTCAACCACCGCCTGAACCCGGAGCCGGGCTCGGCCGTCCAGCTTGCGCAGCTGGCGCGCGGCGGCGGGGCTGAACTCGATCCGGTACGTCATGCCAGCCCGAGGTCCGCCTTGACCTCATCCCAGGGAATGGTGCCGTGCTCGGCGACCTCCGCACGAGCCGCTTCGGCCGCCTTGATGTCTTCGAGGTCCTCCGCCGCCTCGGTCAGGCGCTCAAGGTCCTCCGCATCGATGACCGCCGCAACGCGACGGCCCCGGCGAGTAAGGAAGACGGGTGCATGGTGCACGCGGGCGTCATCAATGACGTCGGCGAGCCTGCTGCGCGCGGCGGAGACACTGATCTCGGTCATGATGCCCAGTATGCGCAATAACGCTCAAAATGTACATCTTGCTCGTCAACGCTGGTCCCCGCCCCTGCCAGCTCCCTCGAGCCGCCCCACCCCTGCGGTACCCTCGCCCCTGTGAGCCGCATCTCCCGCCGGGCCCGTCGTCCGCGTCCTAACATCCCGCCCGGCGCGCGCCGCCTCACCCCCACCGCCAAGCTCACCCTCACCCCCACCGCCGGGCTCAGTCCCCTTCGTCCCCTCCCCCGCCCTTACGGCCCGCGAGGCTGACCCATGTCTCTCCTGCTGCCCAGCCTCCAGGCCGAACGCATCCGCCGCTCCATCGTCGACTACCTCTCTACCAACTTCGCACTCACGGACGCGGAGCCGCGGCGGGCCCTCGCCGACTTCCTCCAGGACCCCGAGCAGGGCATCTTCGTGGGCCCCTACGTGCGGCTGCGCCTGCCCTACCTGCCCGCGAGCGCCCGCTCCGACGCCCTCGACTGGGACCCCGGCCTCGCCCCCTACCGGCACCAGGAAGACGCCTACCGCCGCCTGACCACCAAGGGCGGCCACCGCCCCGAGCCGACCATCGTCACCACCGGCACCGGCTCCGGCAAGACCGAGGCCTTCCTCCACCCCGTCCTCGACCACGTGCTGCGCGCCCGCGCCCAGGGCATCACCGGTATCAAGGCCCTCATCCTCTACCCGATGAACGCCCTGGCCGCCGATCAGGCCGCCCGCCTCGCCCGCCTGCTCGCCTCCGACCCGGCCCTGGCAGGCGTCACCGCCGGCCTCTACACCGGTGACACCGCCCAGGACCACAGCCGCGTCACCGCCGACTCCCTCATCACCGACCGCCAGCAGTTGCGCAAGTCCCCGCCGGACATTCTGCTGACCAACTACAAGATGCTCGACCAGCTCCTGCTGCGCCCCGAGGACCGCGAACTGTGGCGGGCCTCCGCCGCCTCCCTCACCTACCTGGTGCTGGACGAGTTCCACACCTACGACGGCGCCCAGGGCACCGACGTGGCCATGCTGCTGCGGCGCCTCGGCCTGGCCCTGCGCGACCTCCTGCCCGACGACGACCCGCGCCGCCAGGCCTTCGACACCTCCCCGCTCGGGCCCGTCTGCCCCGTGGCCACCTCCGCCACCCTCGGCGACGGCGGCGACCCCTCCCGCATGCTCGCCTTCGCCCGCGACGTGTTCGGGGTGGACATGCCCGCCGACGCCGTCGTCCTGGAGACCCGCGCCGACCTGGAGCAGTGGGCCGCCTCCCGCCGCGCCGCTGTTCCCGCCGGTGCGCTCGGCGACCCGATCCACCTGCGCAACCTCACCGCGCCTGCCCTCCAGGCCCTCGCCGGCCTCGCCCATGCCGGCTCCCCCGACCCCGCCGGCCTGCTCGCCCACGTCGTCGCCGCCCTGTATCGGCGTCCCGACGCCGTCGGCACCCCCGACGACGCCGCCCTGGCGGCCCCCGGCTCACCCCTGATCGCCGCTGCCGATCCGGCTGACCCGACCGATCCAACCGAGGCGCTGCCCGACGCTCCGGTCCTCGCGGCCGCCGTGCACTCCCACCCGGACGTGGTGGAACTGATCCGCGCCGCCGAGCACGCCACCGCCCTGAGCGACCTCGCCTACCGTCTGTTCGGCCCCGCCCCCGATCCGGAGACCACCCGCCTGGCCCTGGCCACCATCCTCGCGGCGCTGTCCACCATCCGCGCCGGCCTGGACGGCAACCCGGACCGCGGCGCCGTCGGCGTCGAAGTCACCATGTGGATTCGGGAGGTCACCCGCATCGACCGGGCCCTGGACACCCGCCCCGCCTTCAGGTGGTCCGACGACGCCCCCGCCCCCACCGAGGAGGACTACCGCCCGGATGCCCGCCCCGCCGTGTACTGCCGTTCCTGCGGCCGCTCCGGCTGGGGCATTGTCCTGGCCCCCACCGGGCAGGGCGAGAAGCACGACCAGTCCACCGTCCGCCGCGACCACCTGCTGGGGGACCCGCGCTTCCGCGCCCTCCTGCACGCCCCCGGTGAGGAGGCCGACTACCGCGCCCGGCTCGACGCCGGCGACCCCAGCCCCGAGGCCCGCCACCCCGGGCTGCGCTGGTACTCCGTGGACGGCCGCGAGCTACTCACCCGCCCGCCGCAGGAGGCCGACCTGGAAACCCGGGAGGGCCGCTTCCTGCCCGTACTCACCCTCACCGGGGACGAGCGCGCCGTCGCCGACGGCTCCATCCGCGACATGTGCCCCTCCTGCGGCGCCACCGACTCCATCCGCTTCCTCGGCTCCGCCGTCGCCACCCTCCTGTCCGTCTCCCTGACCACGCTGTTCGGCGACGACGCCCTCGACGACGCCGAGAAGCGTGCCCTGATCTTCACCGACTCCGTGCAGGACGCCGCCCACCGGGCCGGATTCGTGGACCAGCGCTCCCACACCATGAGCCTGCGCTCCGCCCTGCGCGGCGCACTCACCGCGGACATGCCGATCGACGCCTGGGCGGACGCCGCCCTCGACGCCGCCGGAGCCAGCGCCTTCGACCGCTACCGGCTGGTCCCTTCCGCCCTGGTCGAGCATGAGCGCTTCAAGCCCTACTGGGACCCGGAGGCCACCGCCCGCAGGCGGCGCACCGCCCAGGACTATGTGCGGCGTCGGCTTCTGTTCGACATCGCCCTGGAGGTCGGCCTCCAGTCCACCTACGGGCGCACCCTGGAGGCCACCGGCTCCGTCACCGTGCACGTGTCCGCCGGACGCGCCGGCGCCCTGACCCGTCTGGCCCGCGCGGCCCTCGGTGAGGGTGGCGAGCAGTCGGCCCTGCCCGGATTCGACGACGTCTCCGATAGGGACCTGCTCGCCTGGGTGCGTGGCACGCTGGAGCACATGCGTCGCGACGGCGCCATCGACCACGAATGGCTGACCCGCTACAAGCGCGACGACGGCAAGCGCCTGTGGATCTGGTACAAGCGCAACCGGCGCCAGGGGCAGCCCGCCTTCCCCGCCGGCCGCACCGCGCCCGCCTTCCCCCAGGTCGGCGGCAGCCTGGACACGCGCCGCTCCGCCTTCGTGCCGGTCGGCTCCCCACGCTCCTGGTACGCCACCTGGACCCGCAAATGCCTGCACGTCACCCCCACGCACGCCGCCCGGCTCGCCCGCGCCCTGCTGGCCGACCTGGCGAAGGCGGAGATCATTTCTGCCACCGCAACCGACACCGGCGGCACCGTCTACGGCATCCCCGCCCAGCGCGTCATCGTCTCCCCGCTGCACGACGCCACCGGGGAGGAGCTGCTCCTGGTGTGCGACACCTGCCGCAGCCAGCTGCCGGCGGCCGTCGCCACCGTGGACCAGCTCGACGGCGCACACTGCCTGACCGCCGACTGCCCCGGCACCCTTGCGGCCCGAGCGCACCAGGCGGAGAGCTTCTACCGGGACATGTACGCCGGGGCGCATGTGCGGCGCGTGGACGCCCACGAGCACACCTCCCTGCTGAACGCCGAGGAGCGCGCCGCCGTGGAGGCCGGCTTCAAACGCCCCGTGCAACGGCCCGGCGACCCCAACGTGCTGGTGGCCACCCCCACCCTGGAGATGGGTATCGACATCGGGGACCTGTCCACCGTCATACTCGGCTCCCTGCCGGACACGGTCGCCTCCTACGTGCAGCGGGTCGGGCGTGCGGGCAGGCGCAACGGCTCCGCCCTGGCGCTGGCGTACGTGCCCGGCAGGCGCGAGCAACTGCCCCTGCTCAAGGACCCCGCCAACCTGCTGGACGGCTCGGTCAGGCCGCCCTCCACCTACCTGGGGGCGGAGGAGATCCTGCGCCGCCAGTTCATCGCCTACGTGATCGACGTGCTCACCCGGGAGAATCACCCCGCTGTGCCCTCCGCCGGGCACAGCGGCGACGCCCGCGCCGCCCTGAGCGCCAACGACGACTCCTTCATCAACACCGTATGCGCCAGGATCACCCGCGACGGGGCGATTCTGGCGCGTACCTTCACCGCCACCTTCGCCGACCCCACCCCGGCACTGACCCGCTTGGAGACCTGGATCCGGCACGACGACGGCGCCGGGCCAAAGCAGATGCTGCAGCGGGCCGTGGCCGAGCACCGGACCGAGGCCGAGCAGCTGCGGCGCCAGTACAAGCAGGTCAATGACGCCCTGCGCGAGTTGCAGGCCGCCACGCAGCGTCCCAACCCCACCGAGGAGGACCAGCGGGCCCTGCGCGCCGCCAAAGGCACCCTAACCGCCATCGGAACCCGCCTGGGAGAACTGGAGCAGGAGCACTGGGTCTCCGCCCTGGAACGGCATGGGGTACTGCCCAACTACGCCCTGATCGATGACATGGTGCGCCTGTCTGCCCGGGTGTCCTGGCGCAATCCGGAGACCGACGAGTTCCACTCCGAGCCCTACGACATCGACCGGCCCTCCGTCCACGCCCTAAGCGAGTTCGCGCCCGGCGCCACCTTCTACACCCACGGCATGGAGATGGGCATTCAGGGCATTGACGGCTCCGAGCTGAGTGGGCAGGCGCAGTGGTGGCTGTGCTGCCAGGCCTGCGGTTACGTGGACGTCCGGCCCCCGCAGGAGGAGGCGCCCACCGCCCCCACGCAGTGCCCTCGCTGCCATGACACCACCATCGCCGACGTGGGGCGCGCCCGCCGCGTGCTGCGCCTGAACCGGGTCTTCGCCGACGTCTCCAAGGACGACGCCCGCATCGGGGACGGCAGCGAGGACCGCATCCGCACCGGTTTCGAGGTGCTGCCCCTGGCCGACTTCAACCCGGAGCGGGTCGAGCGGGAGTGGAGCGTAAGCGCCTCCGGCTTCGGGCTGGTCCGCTACCGCGGCCTGGCCCTGCGCTGGCTCAACACCGGGCGGGCCTTGGCGGGGCAGGCGGTGGACCAGGTCGCCTCCCTGCCGGTCTCCTCCCGTGACTTCCGCCTGTGCGAGGCCTGCGGCAAACTCGACACGGACACCGGCGCCTCCAGCCCCTCCGAGCACCGGCCCTGGTGCGAGCACCGCACCGACCCCAAAGAGCACGTGATCCAGGTGGACCTGATGCGGGAACTGACCACCGAGGCCATCGCCCTAGTGCTCCCCGTGGGGCTGGTCGGCTACCAGGAGGGCCTGGGCTCCCTGGCCTCCGCGATCCTGCTCGGCCTGGAACTGCTGACCGGCGGCGCCCCCGACCACCTGGAGATCACCGCCGTCCCCTACCCCGTGGCCGACGGCGAGGCCGGGGAGACCCGGCCCGCCCTGCTCCTGCACGACGCGGTTCCCGGCGGCACCGGCTACCTGACCGACTTCGACAGCCCCGAACGACTGTGGGAGCTGATCGTCACCACCGGCCGGCACCTGGAGGACTGCCCGTGCCGCGGTGAGGAAACCGCCATGTGCCACCGCTGCCTGCAGCCCCACGCGACATCCGCCGGGGTGACTCGCGTGGCCGCACTGCACGCGCTGCGGCAGCTGCTGGGCATGGATGAGGAGGAACTGTTCGCCGACCTCGACCCGCACGTGCCCACCTGGAAGGTCACCGATGAGGCCGTACACGCCGGCGTCGGCGAGAGCCCCCTGGAGGCCAGCTTCCGCACGGTGTTGGCGCGGCGCCTGAGCAAGACCATGAATGTGACCACCGTGCCCAGCCCCTCCGGCGCGCCCGCGCTCGACCTGGACGGCGGCAGGTGGGAGATCATCCCGCAGCTCAACGCCGGCGGCACCCGCCCCGACTTCACCTGCCGGCGTCCGAATCGCCGCTCCCCCATCGCCGTCTACACCGACGGCCGCGGCTACCACGCCAGCCTGTCCCACAACCGGCTCGCCGACGACGCCGCCAAGCGAGCCCGTCTGCGCGCACACGGCTACCGGGTCATCTCCCTGGGCTTTGAGGACCTGACGGGCACGTGGGAGCCCGCCTGGCTCGACGATCCCGCCGTCGCCCAGTTGCGCACCGGGAAGCATCGCCCCGCCCGCGCGGGCGCTGTCACCGAGCAGGCCCTGACCGCCTGGCGGGGCGGCCCCATGGAGCTGCTGGTGACCATGCTGCTGGACGACGCCGACGGCCAGGGCCCCACCGGCACGGCCCTCAGCGCCCTGGCCGACTCCATCTGGAGCCCGCTCATCCTCGGCGCCACCCGGCGCCTGCCCCTGGCCGGGAGCGCCGCCATGCGGTACGCGCCCGCCACCAGTCCGACCAACGACCCCCTGTGGGAGGCGCTGCGGGGGCTGCGCCCCGGCAGCAGGCTCCCCGAGCCGACCACCACCTCCGCCCAGACCTCCTGCTCGGTGTTCGTGGCCGATCACCTGTCCCTGGCAATACAGCTCACCGGCACCGCCACCACCGGCATGGCGCTCGTCCTCGACGACTCCGCCGACGCGCTGGCCTCCCCCGCGCACGCCGACTCCTGGCGCACCTGGCTGCGACTGAGCAATGTGCTCGCCCTGGCGCAGGCACCCGTCACCATCACCACCACCTCCTTGGCCCTGACCGAACTGCAGGAGCGGGCCGCCGCCGAGGCCGCCGTCAGCGGCAGCGGCGTCTCCGCCGAAGCCATGCATGAGCTCGGCTGGGACGCCGTCGACACCACGCTCATGCCCGAGGAGGTCCTGGCCCTGGTACCCCACCTGGCCCGGGCCGGCATTGCCCGCGACGGCGAGGGACAGGAGGCCGCCGACGGCGTCATGACCGAGCTGTCATGGAAGGCGCAGCGGGTCGCCGTCGTCTACCAGCCGCTCGAAGGCGACGTGGCAGTATTGCAGGCGGCCGGCTGGAGGGTCGTCGTCGCCAGGGATGACTCCGCAGCCACCGCCGCAGAGGTCTCCGCGCTCCTGAAGGGACACTGATATGCCCGCAATCGTCTGGCCCAGCAGCAAGGTCAAGGACGCGACCGCGAAAGATCCGTCCCTGCAGGCGAAGGTCGGCTCGTTCTTGAACAAGCTCGCCAGTGACGCCACCAGTTCCGGGCTGCATGTGGAGCCGATCCGGAACGCCCGAGACAAGCGCGTACGCACCGCCCGGGTGACCGGCTTCTACCGGGCGGTGCTGTTCGAGCTGAATGCGGACGCCGAGCCCGTATACGTATTCCACGGCATCTGGCCGCACGACGACGCGATCAAGATCGCCGAGTCCGTCACCGTCCGCATCAACCCCGCCAATGGCACCACCGAGGTGACCCGGATTCAGGACGCCATCGCACAGGGCGCCGACGCCGTCGAGCAGGCCCGGCGGGAGGCCCAGGCCAAGCTGGATGCAGCTCAGCGTGAGGCGGCCGAGATCGCGCGTGAGGCCGCCCGCCTCCAGGCCGCCAACGCGCAGGCGCGTCAGGAAGCCGCTTCCGCCGCGACGTCGGGATCGCCAGTGCAGCCGACCGCGGGGGCGGTGCAGGGCGGTCAGGAAACGGGGGCCGGGGCCGCCACCGGAACGGGGGGCACCACTGCGCTCGCCCCGGATGTCGCACCGAAGCCCCTGCCGGACGCCGTCGTCGTCGCCAGCCGAGATGCCGCCCCCACCTGGCCGGACGGCCTCAGCATCGAGGTGCTGCGTGACGAGCTCGGCATCGACGTCACACTCGCCGCCGCGGCGCTGGCCGCCACCCGCGAATCCCAGCTGCTGGACCTGGCCACCACCGCGGAGGTGCCCTGGCAGGGGGAGGCGATGCTCGCCCTGGCCACGGGCTCCACAATCGAGGACGTCCGCGACGACTTCCAGTTGCGCCGCCCGGAGCAGGTGGCCGCCGGCTCCTCCGACTCGGAGCTCATTAAGGGACTGCGCACGCGCGCCGCCCGCTCCTCCTTCACCTGGATCGAGAACGATGAGGACCTGCGCCGCGCCATCGACGGCCTCACCTTCGCCCAGTGGCAGGTGTTCCTCCACCCCCAGCAGCGGGCGCTGGTGGACAGTCGCCCGAACGGACCGATGCGTATCTCCGGCGGTGCCGGGACGGGCAAGACCGTCGTCGCCGTGCACCGTACCGTCGAGCTGGCCAGGCGTGACGCCGCAGCCGGGCAGGAGCCGCGCATCCTGCTGACCACCTACACGCGCAACCTGGCCGACGACCTGCGCCGGCAGGTGGCGGAACTCGATCCGTCACTCAACTTCACCGAACGGGTCGGGCAGCCCGGCCTGATGGTCAGTGGCCTGGACAAGGTGGCCCGGGCGATTCTTCAGCGGGCAGGGGACGCCATTGCCGACACCGCCGCGCAGGTGCTCGGCAGGCGGCGCACGAATGTGCTGACCGTGACCCGGAAGAACCTCTGGGACGACGCCCTGACCCTCACCGGTGATGACCTGCCGGAGAACCTGCGCTCCACGGACTTCCTGGAGTCGGAGTACGAACTGGTGGTGCTGCCGCACCGCGTGACCACGCTCCAGCAGTACCTGCGCATCCGGCGACCGGGCCGTGGTGTGGCGCTGGACCGGCACAAGCGGGCGTCCGTGTGGAACGTGATCGAGAAGTACCGGGACCGCAGTGCCGAACTCGGCGTCGCCTCCTTCGCAGAGATGCTGGCGCTGGCCGCCGCCTGGCTGGATACGCAGGCGGCGCACGGAGTGCCGCGGCCGTACCGGCATGTGCTGGTGGATGAGGCCCAGGACCTCACGCCCGCGCACCTGCAACTGCTGCGCGCACTGGTAGAGCCCGGGCCCGACGACCTGTTCCTGGCGGAGGACTCCCACCAGCGGATCTACGGTAAGAAGATCACGCTGAGCCACTACGGCATTCAGGTGCGGGGGCGTTCGCGGCGACTGACGCGCAACTACCGCACCACCCGGCAGAACCTCAACCTGGCCTTCGAGATCCTGGAGCGCGGCACCTTCGAGGACCTGGAGGGCCAGGCGGAACAGCACCACTACGTGTCTCCACGCTCCGGTCCCGAGCCGCTGCTGCTGCACGCCAAGGACCACGCCGCCGAACTCGACGACGCCGCGGAGCTGCTGAACCTGTGGCTTGAGGAGGACCATGCCGCGGGGGCGGGCGCCCCCGAGTCCATCGCCATCCTGGTGCGCGACCGCTACCAGCGGGACAACGTGGTCACCGGCCTGGCACACCGGGGCGTGGAGGTGCGCCCGGTGGGACGGGAGGCGGTCGGCCGGGGCCGGCCGGTGGTCATGACCATGCACCGCGCCAAGGGGCTTGAGTTCCGCAAGGTACTGCTCTTCGACGTGTCCGTGGAGGCGATCCCCCGGTCCCTGCGGGAGCAGGAGTACTCCGAGGCCGATCACGACGACGCCCTGCTGCGCGAGCGCTCGCTGCTGTACGTGGCCGCCACGCGCGCCCGCGACCAACTGGCCATCTCCTGGTCCGGCCAGGCCAGCCCCCTGCTGGAAGGCGTGCGCGGGGCGGCGTGAGCGAATCCTGGTTCCGGGTGGTTCGCGCCGCCAGCGGGAACCACCTGCTCGGCGACCGTGCGCCAGGCGAGACCGTGGGCGTGAAGGTACACAACTCACACCCGCAAACGCGTGCGCCGCCGGCACGTTGGTGCCTACACTAGAGTCAATCGCCCCCCAGCCAGGCCTATGACTCGTCGCAGCCACGCCCAAATGGCTGGGGCCTTTTCTACTCTGGACGGAGCAGGTTCAATGTCGAAGACCTGGCTCAGCTTAGAAGACCAGGTGGCACGGCTTCGCCGCCGCGGCCTCATCATTGATGACGACGACGCTTGCCTCAGGTTCTTATCGCAAGTTAGCTACTACCGCTTCTCCGGCTACTTCCGCTACTGGCAGAGGTCTCCCGATTGCGACGATAACCGATTCATAGAAGGCGCCAGCTTCTCCACAATCCGCGAGGTCTACGACACCGAGCAGACTATAGCCGCGCTCACCTTCGAGGCTCTGCAAAGACTTGAGATACTGCTACGAACAACATTCGCACATCACTACGCCCAGCACGCTTCACCACAGGGCGCCCTGACTCACGGCAAGGGACTCACCCAATCCCACAGGCCAAACGAGGAGCCGATCGAAGAGCACGTACTTCGCGATCTTGACCGAAGTAAGGAAGCCTACGTATCTCACTACCGCGACGAATCGAAGAAGGGCCCGCAAGGCGAGTACCTGGCGGACGCATACGACCACATGCCCGCGTGGGCAATATCCGAAACACTATCATTCGGAACGCTCTCGCGATGCATTCAGGCATGCAGCGGAACACCGATTCTTGGCAGTATCGCCTCTTCCCTAGGAGTTGCGCGAGCCCCACTCGCAAGCCAAATACGCTCTCTAGTATACCTGCGCAACCGCATCGCGCACCACGCGCGCATCTGGAATCACTCAGTTCTCGACGCGCCACCGCTTCCCATGAACATTAAGCGGAGGGCCAAGCAAAACTACGGCAATTTCGAGCCGCGCTCGATATTCACCATTCTCGTAATACTGGATAAACTTCTCACCGCATCCGGAATCTCCGCCACATGGCTGAGCGGAGACATCTGGCCCCACCTTGAAAACAACCCACTTACCGCCAGAGGACTCCTGGCACCAAGCAAGTACGGGCAGATGGACTTGACTGTCACCTAGCACGCACGTTCAACATCCGAAACACCCCGAGTACACCATGTCAGGACACTTCAGTCCCGGTGAGAGGACGCCCTCCGGGCGTCACGGCAGCTTCATCCTTTGCGCGCGCGACGCAGAGCAGCCGTGTAGTCAGCGGCGGTGTCCTCGTACAGGCCGAGGTCGACGGCCTCACGAGTCATGGCATCCAGAGTGCCGCTGCGTTCCTGAGCGGACTGCTGCTGGTACGCGACGATGTCTGCGAGCCGGACCCGGCGGTGCCTACCCGCCGCGGGACGCTCGTAAGGGATCCGGCCGGACTCCAGAAGCTTGACCAAGGTGGGGCGACTGATACCGAGGAAGTCCGCAGCCTCCTGGGTCGTCAGTACCTGATCCACCGGCGCCACCGTGATCGCCCTGCCCTGCGACATGGCGCGCACGACGTCCATAAGCACTCGATGTACCTCCGCAGGGAGACCCACGGTCTGGCCGTCCGGCCCGACGAGCGCAGCCGGCTCCGCAACCTGCCCCAGAAAGCGGGACAGATCCAGCATCGCCTCATGGTCCTCGGGCGGCAGGGTCGTTTGCATCTGCGCAGCTGTGGCAGCCATGCAGCAATCATGGCAGCAGTTCGAAAAAAACGAAATAACTAGCGCGTCCCTCTGGTCAGTGGCCTGAATACCAGGCGCCAACGTTTCCATCGCCGTCGATCGCCCAGCCAGGCCTCTGGTCCCTCAGAGCCACGCCGACGAATGCGCCCTCCCGGCGGCTCGGCACGAGCGCAACGGCGATCCCGGTCTAGTTCATGTCAGAGGCGAGGCCTACTGTGGCCGCGATGCGAATCGCAAGGAGGCGACCACACGACAGACCGTTTCCCAGAGGCTGGACATGAGCCTCATACGCTGGGACGCGGCCGACTACCTGGACGATGACGCCGCGATCATCGCCTACCTGAACGAGGCCGCCGCGCAGGACGATCCCAAGCTGCTTCAAGTAGCCCTCGGCGATATCGCCCGCGCTAAAGGAATGAGCGGCATAGCGGAGCAGGTCGGCGTCGGACGCGAGTCCCTGTACAAATCCCTGTCGGGCGCAGGCAACCCGTCCTTCCAAACGGTCGTCAGAGTGGTACGCGCCCTGGGCGGTCGCATCACCATCTCCACCGCGGCATAGTCCCGGCAAGGCGAACGTCTACCAGCTCGCTTCGGCCGAGCAACGTCGGCGCGGCCAGCTGCACGCAACGTTCCAAGCCGCCTGGCTGGGGCCTTCCCTGTAGCGCCTGCTAGTCGCCCGCCACGAAGGCCCGCACGCGACCGGCCGCCTCGTGAGGCGCCTCCGACAGGATCAGGTGCGTGGTGTCGGGGAAGTCATCAGCCAGTGTGAAGCCGCCAGTGACGTGCGCACGTATGTAGTCGGTGTTCACCGTCGAGTACAGCGGAATCTCGGGCATCAGATACAAGAAGGGCACATCAATCCGGTCCATCACGGGGCGCTGATCGGTGCGGAACAGCGAGTACCACAGGGCGGCAAAAGCCAGCGGGTCGACCGCCTCGCGCATTGCCTCGATGGCGGCAGCCTCCTGGTCGGCCGGCAGGTTCTGCAGCTTCGGGTTCATGAGCATCTTGGCGATGTACCAAGAGCCGTATCCGCCGTCGTCGAACAGACGGTCCAGATCGCGATGGAAGTCCTCATCGGTCCACTCCCCCTTGCCGATGCCGCCACTCCAGCCGTCGTTGCGCAGGTACGGCGACATGTCTGCCGTTACGATGCGCCGCAGGCGGCGGGTCCCGTACTGGCCCACGTAACTGAATATGGCCGCCGCCCCCATTGAGTGACCGATCGCCGTTACACCGTCCAGACCGAGCTGCTCGACAACGTCATTCAGGTCCTGCCCGAGGGTACGCACGTTCAAGTGCATGCGGGCGCAATCGGAATCGGCGTGCCCGCGCTGGTCGTAGAAGACCACGCGGTAGTCCCGATTCAGGTCGTCGATGAACTCGGCCAGGTCGTAATGGGAGGAGCCCAGGCCGTGGATCACCAGGAGTGTCTCCTCCACCGCATCTGATTCCTTAGCTGGCAAGTCCTCGTAGTAGAGGCGAGTTCCGTCTTGCGTGACGATGTGTGGCACGTTCTTCCTCTCAGGGATTGGCTCTCCGGGACACAAGCAGGACGAACTCGCCCGGCAGGCATCAGAAGATCTGATGCTGCCAGGAACGCGACCCGACCCGCTAACGATCGCCCACACACTGCGTCTTAACGCCCCACCCTCACAGCCCGACCCGGTCGAGTTCCTCGCGGACGGTGTGGCGGCGCCATCATGCCGGTGGCGAGCACCGCCGCCTCACGGGCCGCCTTCCGCTCGACCGGAATAAGCGTCTCCTCAATGGCCTGGCGGTACAGGACGATGGCGTCGTCCGGACGCGGCTGCGGGCTGACGTCGGCGAGTTGCCACCAGGCGTAGCCGACGCCCCAGCGGTCGGCGGCGGCCCAGGCCCGCTCGACGTCGCCGTCGTAATCGGCAAGCTCCAGCAGCATCCTCATCCTGCTGCCAAGTCAGCCGAGCCGAATAGGGGAAGGTGCCGCTCACCGTGGCGGTGGCCTCGCGGTCGGCGATCCTGAGTTCGCCGACCGCGTCCATCAGGCCCTGGCCGCCAACCGAACCGGCGCCGAAGTCACCCACCGAGCCCAAAAGTGTCCATCCGTGACCACTTTCATCCAGCGAGCGCCCAGAAGCTGCTCGGCCGCATCGAGTTTTCCCCGTCCTGACACCATCTGCTCACGGCGCGACACGTAGGCCATCGCTCAATGTGGTCACCGATGGACACTCTTCGCCCCACCTACGATGGTGTCATGGTCACCGTCGACCCCGCCCCCGGGCTGCGGGGCGAGCTGCGCCACGAGCACGTCTCGCCCGTCCACGGCGTGAGCGCCGAGCAGTACGTCTACAGCATCGGCTCCTACCACTACAACTGGCACACCGCCCTGCAGATACTGGTTGTAGTCACCGGCCGCATAGAAGTGTGCGTGGCGGGCGGCGTGGAGAACTACGAGCCCGGAGATGTCGTAGTCATCAACGTCAACGCGGGTCATGCCACCCTCGCCACGCAGCCGCATTCCACGGTCCTGTGTCTGCACGTGGAGTCCGACTATCTGTCCTCCTTCACCGCAGACGGCGCCGTACCCCACTTCGACTGCCGCTCCACCCCGGCCACGCGCGACCGGCCCGGCTTCGCCCGGCTACGCACCCTGCTGGCCCGCATGATGCTCGACGCCCATAGAACCGGTCCGGGCGCCGAGGCGGCCTGGGAGTCACGCCTGCTGGACGTGATCGCAGTCCTGTTCAACCACTTCCCTCCCACTCGCAGCGAACCGAACACCCCCGACCCCGCCAGTACGGACCGCCATGCCCTCAAGCGGGCGGTGGACTACATCGACGGCTCCTTCCGCGAGCGCATCACCCTGGCCCGGCTGGCACGGCACGTCGGTTACTCCCCCGGATATCTTTCCCAGGTCTTCCCCCAGCAGGTGGGCATGACCTTCAGCGAGTACCTGACCTGGGTGCGCCTGCGGCAGGCCGTCCGCGACCTCAGCGAAACGGAGCACCTGATCGCACACGTGGCCGCCGACGTCGGCTTCCCCGACGTCAAGGCCTTCAACACCGCCTTCCGCCGCACCTTCGAGCGCACACCCTCGGCCTACCGACAGCTGCTCACCGCAGACACGGCGGCGGACTCCGTCTTCCACAGGACCTGCGTGCCCCGCACCAATGAGGCGGTCATGCGGGTGCTGCGCGGCTGGTCGGTATCCACCCAGGAGCTCGTCGACGACGACGCCCCCTGCCAGACGGTGGCTCGGCTGGCGCGCTCATCCCCGGTTGATGAGGCCCTCGAGCTCAGCCGCGCCTTGACGGCACGACTCCAACAGCTCGCCGACGGCGCGGAGCGGTGAGCGGGCCACGCCCTGATCTGCCACCCGCGATCGGTCACTGTGAGTTAAGGCCCCGCACCACCCGAGTCGGGTGAATCTTCAGGTTCGTCTGGCACCACCACGGCGCTCCCCGACCCGCCTCCACTCCCCGAACCCGCGCCGTGACAACGATTTCGACTGCTCAGGCGCCAGGGTGTTTCTTCAGGCCCATAGGCCCGCTCCGCGCCACCGGCACAAGCCGCCGCGGGACTTGGGACCTAGTCGAATCCCTGAGGGATCGGAAGGAATGCCGGCTTCCCGTGGCGAATCCTTGTATACGGCACCAACTCGGACTGACGAAGGAGTCACCGTGACCACCCTTGACATCGTCGGCATTCATACCGACGCCACCACCCCACCGGAACCCGATACCCCGCCCGGCGGGAGCGCGGATCGTCTGGCCGAGCTGGCCGACGTCGTCGCCCGCTTCACCGCCGTCGTCTCCCGGCGCCTGCCCGATGACGTCACGGCCGCACTCAAACGGCTGGCGCAGGAGGAGACCAACCCGATGGCGACGATGATCTATCAGACCATGGAGCGCAATCAGGCGCTGGCGGAGGAACTCAAACGCCCCTCCTGCCAGGACACGGGCCTGGTGCAGATCTTCGCCAGTGTCGGCAGCCACTTCCCCTACGTCGACGGCCTGTCCGAGACGCTCAAGACCGCCATCGCCAAGGCCACCCGGATCACCCCGCTGTGCCACAACACGGTGGAGACCTTCGACGAGTACAACACCGGCACGGACGTCGGCAGCCAGTGGCCGTGGATCTACTGGCAGATCGCCGAGGGACGCGATGACTTGACCCTGCACGTCTACCTGGCAGGCGATGGCTGCTAGCTTCCCGGCCAGGGCAGGACGCTGATGCCCGGCGAGGGTTACGAGGCGGCGATGAAGTTCGTTCTGGACGTGATGACCTCATATGGCGTCAACGCCTGCCCGCCGCTGCTTTTGGGCGTGGGCATTGAGGGCATTCGCGTCGGCGATGTCGTCTTCCTCGACGGCCACATCACCACCTGCCGGGATGTGGCGCACCGTCGCCTGATCGAGTACGGGCGCGAGTTGCCGCTCGATATCCGTGATGGCGCCATCCTTCAAGCCGGTCCAATCATTCGAGTCGTCAACGAGGAGCGCGAGGAGTTCGAGGTGGTCTCCGTCGGCCCCACCACCTCCATGCGCATGGAGAAGTTCGAGGAGGAGTTCATCAGGCGAACCGGGGTGCGTCTGATCGTCGGCAAGGGCTGCATGGGGCCGGGCACCGAGGCGGGCTGCCGGAGGCACGGGGCCCTGCACTGCGTCTTCCCCGCCGGCAACGCGGTCATTGCGGCCACCTCCATGGAGGAGGTCGAGGACGCGCAATGGCGGGATCTGGGTATGCCCGAGACCCTGTGGACCTTCCGCGTCAAGCACTTCGGCCCGCTGATCGTCTCCATAGACGCCCACGGCAACAACCTGTTCGAGCAGCAGAAGCTCACCTACAACGACCGCAAGGAGCAGGCCTTGGCCGAGCTTTGTCAGAAGGTGCGGTACATCAAATGAGCGCCCCCGACGACGTCGGCCGCCCGCCGCCCGCGCAGCGATCGCCCCGGGCCCGGGCGAGCGCCTGGCGTACCTGTTCGTGCGGGTTTTCGGGCGCTCCACAATGGGTTTGACCTATGGGCTGGGGCTGGCCGATCTGGTGACCTCACCCGCCATTCCCTCCAACACGGCCCGGTCTGGGTACGTGTACCCGGTGATGATGAGTGTGGTGCGGGACTTCGGATCGGATCCAGATGACAAGACCACACACCGGCGGCTGGGCTCCTACCTGGCGCTGACCACCTACAACCTGAACCTGGCCGTCTCGGTGATCTTCTTCACCGGCGCCGCGCCCAACGCCATGTCCTCCCGGCTGGCTGAGTCCGCGGGCGTTACCGTGAACTGGCCGGGCTGGTTCACGGCGGCAGTGGTGCCCGGCCTGATCGGCGTGATCGCGGTGCCGTTGGTGATCTACGCGCTCAACCGGCCGGAGATCCGCCGCACCCCGGACGCCGCCGAGATGACCGCGCGCGAGCTACGTCGGCTCGGGCCGGTTACCCGCCACGAGTGGGTGACGCTCGGGGTGTTCATCGGGATGATCGTCCTGTGGGTGATCGGCGACTCCTTCATGAGTGCGACGACGGTGGCGCTGCTGGGGCTGGGGGCGCTGTTGTTGAGCGGGGCGCTGACCTGGGAGCAGCGGCTTCGTGGAACTGGGCGCCTGGTGGCGCACCGGGCTCGTGGTGGGCGTGGTCCACCTGCTCATCTGGCTGGTGGCTGGGCCGCTGTGGTGGAACCTGATCGGCGTGTGGTAAAGAGTGAAGCAGGCGTGCAGCATTAGCGGGCGACCGTAGCAAGTGAGCGGTTTCCCCGAGTTCGCGGTGTCAGGGGTGTGGGCGGCGCGCTCACGAGTTTGGGCCCGCGCCCGGCTGGGACTCGAGGGCGGCACCGAGGTCGCTGAAGTAGGGGTACCGAATCCACGCCTGACGGTCACCTATCACATACAAGCGACGTTTAGCCCGGCTCGTGGCGACGTTGACGAGGTTAACGGACGATGCCGCCCACGCCTTGGCCCCGGGTGAGCCCGGATCGCCGCCCAGAACCAGGAACACCACGTCCGCCTCACGCCCCTGCGCAGTGTGGATCGTGCCGCCCGACATGAGTCCTCGCCGCACCGCCAGTTCGCTTAGCCGGTCGGCGACCTCACGGAACGGGGAGAGCGCAATGATCTGCGCCGGATCAACGCCCCGGCCGATGAGCGCATCGAGCTGTTCATCAAGGCAATCGATCTGCTGTTCCTGCAAGTGGGTCCCCCGCTGCGTGGCCGGCACGTCGAACCAGCGACTGGAGGCGATCCGCGGACCTTCCGGGACGTCGAACAGGTCCTGATGTTCGGGATCATCCAGACGGCGCTGCACCCCGCTGATCATGATGCCGTCGTAGGCGATGCGATTGCACAGGCTGAACATCGGATCATCGCAGCGCCTATGCACCGTGAGCGGTGCACTGACCCAGACCCGGCCCTCATCCCGCCCCACCATGGTGCCGTACCACGCCGCCCGATCGACAAGAGTCTGCACGGAGGTCTCCGGCGGAATCCAGGCCTGTTGCTCGAACCAGAAGGCACTGCGGAAGGCCGCCCGGTTGCGTTTGTTCCCCAGCCGTGCGGCCACCAGCCCCCAGGCCTCCTGCCGCTGCGCATCCACCTCGCCGCCGTCAGCCATTACCGCTGTGGCGATGTCCGCGAAGTAATCGGCCTCTTCCCGCCATCTGGGCGCGATCGCCTCCCGTGCGGGGATCTCAACGCTGATGTTCTCAACGGCTGCATTGTTGGCGGAGACGACGATCATCTCGAACCCGGTCAGTTCCGACCGCAGTTGGCGGACTCTGCGCGGATACCCGTCTGAGGAGTTCCAACGGTGAACGATGTCGGTGAATGCCTGCTTGGGCCGCTCCAGTGAGGCCAGTCGGCGCGCACGTTCAACCACGTTCCCCGCCAGGATGTCGCGCAGCATCGTGGTCTTCCCGGTGCCGGGAGGGCCGTTGAACCCCATGACGCCGTCATTGGCCGCCAGATCGTTCAGAGCCCGATTGACTGCGAACTGCTGGCGCAGAGACAGTGGATGCGCGGGCTCCGAGGGCCAACGCCCCGGCAGCAAGCGATTGATGCCCACGGCCGCGTCAACCACCCTGTCCTGCTGCATGACGTCGATCCGTTCCGCAATCGGGAGCGACTTGTCCGACTTCAGGTAAACGGCCAGTGTCAGGGGACAGTAGTCCTCGTCCACTTCCCTCTGCACCGTCGCCAGTTCCGTGAGGAAGAAGCTGTTGAGGAAGTCGGTATCCGCAGCGGCGTCCTCACGTCCTTCAGGGGCAAGCGTTGATGAAATCATGATTCGGTTGCTGGAAAGCGGATTATCTCCACTGATCTCTGCGGCGCCATAAGCGATTCCCAGCAACCTCTGCAGGGACTCGGCGTCCTGAGGCAGTGGCGTATCCGCTCCGATCTTGTCACGACGAAGCCCCTCGGCCACGTCCACCTGTTCGCCGAAGGCTTTGTTGGCGCTGGCGAAGCTGTCCGCCCACTGCACGCTCGGCGCGGCGCCAGTGCCGCTGATCCGGGCAACCGCCCACAGCGCCGAGGAGAGGACCGCCGAGCCCTGAACCAGTCTCCCGTGCTCGTCGACCTGCACCGCGGCGCCGGTGTGGGCAGCGTCTGCCAGGGCAGCGGGTCACCGGGGTGCCATTCGATGACCTGACGTTTCGGTGGGCGCTGCGAGCGCCCGGTTAGTTTGGGGACCGGTTGGGGAGCGAACATCTCCAGCATCCACCAATACTGGAGGATCGGCACACGCTAGTCGGCCAGAATCTCGCCATACCCCGAGTCCGCCCCTTATGGAGGAAGTTGGCGAGCGTGTCGCGCCCCGGTCTCGCTCAACTCCCCGCATCTCCACCAAGCCCGGCTCCGTCCACCTCACCGCACCTCCACCCGGCTGTCGGTTCCCGCCATCCTCCTGCGGCACACTTGGCCCGTGACCACCCGACCGCACGCGCCCACCCGCGACCTCAACGAGGTGCTTGAGGGCATCGGTGCGCACGACGGCCGATTGATCCACCTCCGCCGCACCCCGGCGCGCCCGGCCCGGCACGGCGAGTGGCCCGCCTGGGCCGACCCCGACCTGGTGGCCGCCTACGGCCGCCTGGGAGTGAGACGGCCTTGGGCGCATCAGGTCGCGGCGGCCGCGGCCGCCCATGCGGGCCGTCACACGGTGCTGGCCACCGGCACCGGCTCGGGCAAGTCCCTGGCCGCCTGGCTTCCCGCCCTGTCGGCGGTACTGGCTGCCCAGCGCACCGGCACCGACACCCGTATCTCCGCCTATGGCCGCCGCCCCACCGCCCTGTACCTGTCCCCCACCAAGGCCCTGACCGCTGATCAGGCCGCCACCCTGGACCGGCTGGTCGCCGAGCTGGAGTCCGTTCAACGCGAGGCGGGTATTCCGGGCGGATCACTGCGCACCGTGCACCCGGCCGCCTGCGACGGCGACACGCCCCTGCCCGAGCGCGACTGGGCCCGCGCCCACGCCGACGTGGTGCTGACCAACCCCGACTTCCTGCACTTCTCGCTCCTGCCCGGGCATGAGCGCTGGACCCGTTTTCTGCGTTCGCTGCGTTATGTGGTGGTTGACGAGTGCCACGCCTACCGCGGCATCCTGGGCGCCCATGTGGCCCTGGTGATCCGTCGCCTGCTGCGACTGGTGCGTCGCCTGCGGCCGAACGGCCCCGAACCGGTGGTGTTGTGCGCGTCGGCGACGGCGGCCGAACCGGCCCTCACGGCAGCCCGCCTGATCGGGGTCTCCCCCGACGCCGTCACCGCCGTCACCGACGATGCCGCCCCCACCGGGGAGCACACGCTCGCCCTGTGGCAGCCTGCCCTGCTGGACCCCTGGGCGGTATGGGAGAACTCGGTGGCGGCCCTGGCGCAGGCGCGCGAATTCCCCGCCGCCGACCCGCATTTGAACCGGCCGGAACCGGCCGTCCCGGACACGGCCGATCCGACGGAGGATCCGGCGGCACGCCGCAGCGCCGTGGTTGAGGCCGCCGAGCTGCTCGTCGACCTGATCTCCGTGGGCGCCCACGCCCTGGTGTTCGTGCGCTCACGTCGCAGTGCGGAGATCGTGGCCGAACGGGCCCGGCACACCCTCGGCATGTCCCAGCCGGAACTGGCCGACACGGTAGCCGCCTACCGGGGCGGCTACCTGCCCGAGGAGCGGCGCACCCTGGAGCGGGAACTGCGCCGCGGCCGCCTGCGGGCACTGGCCACCACCAACGCCCTCGAACTGGGCATCGACGTCACCGGCCTGGACGCCGTCATCATCGCCGGCTGGCCGGGCACCCGGGTGAGCCTGTGGCAGCAGGCGGGTCGGGCCGGGCGTGCGGGCGGGCGGGGAGTGGCGGTGCTGATCGCCTCCGACAATCCACTGGACGCCTACCTGGTGCATCACCCCGAGGCCGTATTCGCCGCCCCGGAGGCCACCGTATTCGACCCGGCCAACCCCTACGTGCTGGCCCCGCACCTGTGCGCGGCCGCGTCCGAGTCGCCGCTGCGCCAGGAGGACCTGCCGCTGTTCGGCCTGCCGGACGAGTCCCTACTGGCCCAGCTGGTCTCCCGCGGGGCGCTGCGTCGCCGCCCGTCCGGCTGGTTCTGGAACACCAGTCTTCCGGGGCGGGCGCAGGATCTGACCTCCCTGCGCGGGGATGGCCCACCGGATGTGCCGGTGGTTGAGACGGCCACGGGCGCCGTCGTCGGCACCGTGTCCGGGGCCTCCGCGGATTCCACCGTCCACCCGGGAGCGGTCTACATCCATCAGGGGCGGACCTACCTGGTGGAGGAGCTGACCCAGGAGGCGGCCGTCGTCAGCCGGAGGGCGGCGGTCGGCTACCGCACGCGGGCACGCGAGCAGAGTTCGGTGCGCGTCGTCGCCGAGCGGGAGCGGCAGCAGTGGGCCGACGGCGTGGTGTGGGCCTTCGGCTCGGTGGAGGTCACCAGCCAGGTGGTCGGCTACCACCGGCTCGCCATGCCGGGCATGGAGGTTGTCTCCCAGCATCCGCTGTCCATGCCCGAGCATGTGCTGCCGACCGCCGCGGTGTGGTGGACGGTGCCGATTGAGGTAACGGCCCGGGCGGGCCTGGAGGCCGCGCAGCTGCCGGGAGCCCTGCATGCGGCCGAGCACGCCCTGATCGGAATGCTGCCGCTGCTGGCTACCTGCGACCGGTGGGACATCGGCGGATTGTCGACGGCGCTGCACCCACAGACGCTGACTCCCACGGTGTTCGTGCACGACGCTCAGGCCGGCGGCGCCGGCTTCGCCGAGCGCGGCTTCAGGGCCGGGCGGGAATGGCTGGCGGCGACACTCACGGTGGTCTCCGAGTGCGCGTGTGCCGCCGGTTGCCCGAGCTGCGTGCAGTCGCCCAAGTGCGGCAACAACAACGAGCCGCTGGACAAGGCGGGCGCGATCGCAGTGCTGCGCCTGCTGCTGGATGCGATCCCCGACGGCGTTGCGACTCGGTGATGCCGGTGGCGTAACCGCTTGCTGCCTGACAGGCCGCTGCAATGGCGACCCGGCCTGGTGGCCCGCCTCCGTCGCCGGGCACGACGCACCTGCGAATGCGGACGACGGCGCGGCCGCCTCGGCCAGTTCCCGCGCCCGGTGCGGCCTCAGGCCACAGCCAACAGCCAGGTCAACCAGCCGCCCACCGCCAGGTAGGGGCCGAAGGCGATCATGTCCTTGCGACCGGCCCGACGGGTGATCAACAATCCGATCGCCGCGAATCCGGCCAGCATGAAGCCCAGGAACAGACCGGTGACCACGTACTCCACCGCGGTGTAACCCAGCCACAGACCCAGCAGGGCGCACAGTTTCACGTCTCCCAACCCCATGCCGGAAAAGGGAATGAGCCACATCACGAAGACCACCGCCCCGGCGCCCAGTGCGCAAAGTACGGCCCGGCCCGCGGGCCACAATGCCGCCTGCGCCGATTCCATGGTCACCAGGCGCACCAGGCTGCGGCCCGCCAGGGCCACGATCAGCCAGAGGGCGGCGGAGCCGAGCAGGCGGTCGGGCAGGCGGTGACAGACGGCGTCGACGCTGCCCGCCACACCCAGCAGCGCCACCACCGGCAACGCGATCACCGTGTCCGCCGGCACGCCCCGGCTCAGCCCCCACGCCAAGGTCGCCGCACACAGGAGCGCCGCCAGCACCCCCTGGGGGCGGCGTTCCAGCAGACCCCGGGAGCGAACTCGCACGGCGGTGGTCGCAGCCGTCGCCCCGGCCGCACCGGGGTCCTCTTTTGTGGCCTGTTCCAGGCGGTCGACGTAGCCGCGGGCGAAACCGGAGGCAGGACCGGCGGCCAGGGCGACGGCGCCGACGGCTGCGGCCAAGACCACCAGCACGAGGAACACGGTTATCACGTTCACGATCTCACCTTCTCATATCGCGACACCCCGGCCCTGCCCTGCGGCGCCCCAATCACCTGGGGCATTCGCCCCGAGGCCGCAGGCGCGTCGGTGGCGGCATCCGCGGTACGCCACCACCGACGCGACGGTGAGGCGGGGCAGGTCCGCCGGTCACAGCGGGTTGACCGGTCCGGCGCGGGCGGCGGCGCCGGCCCGACGCGGAATCCCGAGGATCCGGGTGGGCACCGCAACCGTCACCGTGACGTCCTCGCCGTCGACGGTGCAGTCCGCCAACTCGGCGCCGTTGGCCCGGGCCACCTGCTGGGCGGTGGCGCACGGGTCTGCCGGGGCGAATACGGAGGTCAACGCCGTCGCCCCGGCGAGCGCGGCCAGGTCGGCGGCCGAGCGGGCCCGCCCGGCGGCGGCCTGGGCCTGGATCAGCCCGGTAGCCCCGAGGGCCAGGGATAGGACGACGGCGATGATGCCCAGGACCATGACCGTACCGGAGCCGCGCTCGGTGCCCGGCGGCGGGCCCTCATGGACGGCGCCACCCGCCCCGGCGCCTAGGTCCGGCGCGTCCGGCCGGGGCGGCGGGGTTGGCGGCCGGCTCACGGCGCACCCGCCTCGTCCCAGGTGGGCTCGGTGTAAGCGCAGGCGCGGGACCGGGCCGTGAGTCCCAGGCCGCCCAGCGGTCCTGGGACCCGACGGCTGGCCGTCACGCAGGTGAGGTCGCCGGTCTCGACACTTACCGTCACCGGCCCGCCCGCGCGCTGGGCGGCGCCGGAGACGTCGTTGGAACCGATCGCGGCCTGGCGGGCGGCGACGCGGGCGGCGTCGGTGACCCGCAGCTGGGTGACACCGGCACTGATGGTGGCCAGCACCAGCAGTAGAACCAGGACGACGGCGGGCATGGTGACGGCGAGTTCCGCCGTCACCATGCCGCATTCGCCGCCGTCGAAGCCACAACGCAGGCATGATCGCGTGTCCCCGTCCACCGGGGCCTGCCTCCCACTCCGGTTCGGATACGACCGGGGCCGCGGGGCAGGGGCGGTCGGATCGGCCCGGCGGTTCGCGGGCGCGACCTCCCGGCGGTTTGGTGGTGTCCACATGACCGCCTCAGCCCACCGACAGCGCGGACTCGATGATGCCCCGCAGAGCGTTGCTCAGACTGCCCGAGCGCATGATGGCCAGCAGCAGGCCGGCGAAGGCCGCGGCCGCGAGCGTACCGATGGCGTACTCGGCGGTGGCCATGCCGGCCTCTCCGTCCCGGTCGGGCACGCCATCCGGCCCGCGCAGGACGGGCGGGGTTCCGTGAGCGAGGGCCCACGCATTGTGCAAGGTCAGCAAGGTGTGCTTCATGATCTCCTCCTTGAAGAGTCTGGGTGCGGCCGGCTTTGGCCGCACCCCGCGAACGCCGTGTCCGCACCACCAGCGTCGGACAACCGCCTCGCCCGCGCATCCGGGCCCTTCGAGCTCTGTGGATTAGGGGTGCACGAACCATGCCTGTGGATGGTGGTGGCACTACCAAGCACCACCCAAGCGGCACCAGCCTCCACCACACGACACTGCGTATCGATCACGATTCTCAAGGTCGGGTTGATGAGTGATTGCGTTTACGTAGCTTCCCGCAGCGGCCGTCGCACAGAGCGTTACGGTGCCGACTGTCTGAGATCGCCTCAGTTCCCCGTGGATCCCATCTCCAGGAAGTCTCTATGTCGACAGCGTCCGCCCACTCCCCAGCCACCCTTTTCCCGCGTCTCCCTCTTCGCCCGCACAGCAGATCCGCTTTCTTCGCCGCCATTGCCGTCTTGAACATCGCCTGTCAGGCACTGGTGGGGTGCGGCGTCTCCTCCGATTCCGAGGTGCAGTCGACACCGACCACGGCGGCCGCCCTGACCGTCCCGGATCTGGTCGGAATGGACGGTGAAGCAGCGACGGAGGCCATCGAGCAGGCCGGATTCACCGCCCGTCCCGCCTTCACCGATATTGACGGTGAAGAGACCGTGATCATCCCCGCGAACTGGTCAGTGAGGAGGCAGGATCCGGCCGCCGGGACGACGGCACCGGCAGACCGGGTCATCACCCTCACGGTCAACCATGATGCGGCTGACGCGGCCGCCTCCGCGGCTGCTTCCGCATCGGCGGCAGCGGCACGAGTCGAGGCATCCGCGTCGGCCGCGGCATCGGCGTCGGCTGCCGCAGCGGCCGAGCGGGCGGCACAGGAAGAAGCCGCCGCAGCGGCCGAGCGAGCGGCACAGGAAGAAGCCGCGCGGCAGGCGGAGCGGGCGGCACAGGAGGAGGCCGCCAGACAGGCAGAGCAGGCCGCCCCCGCACCGGTACCGCTGATGCCTCAGCAGGACAGGTCGGTGTACTACAAGAACTGCAGCGAGGCCCGAGCTGCGGGCGCCGCACCCATATATGAGGGCGAACCCGGATACCGCAGTGCACTTGACCGCGACAATGACGGAATTGCCTGCGAGTAGCGGAGCGGTCGGACCGACCGCACTGCCCTTTTCGGTTCGAGCGGTGTGGCGCTCACGGGCCAGGGCAATGGAATGCCGTTCGGGTGTGCATGAGGCCGGTCAGGACTCTGGGTCGGGGTGTCTGCTGCGCCGGTTGGGCGTTAACAACGCCACTTAACGTTCTGCTGTATACCTCGGGGGCCTTCGGCAGACGGTTAACCGGCGTTGTTAACCCCGAAGTGGCGTAGTAGAGGGTCCCGCTTCCAGGCACCGGGGCTGCCGACGGCCAAGTGCAGACAATTCCGGCACGGCGAACCGGCACGGCTCACCACGTCCCTAATTCCGCAACACGCCAGCCGCCACACTCCCAAACATGAAGAGGCAGGGCTCCGACGGTGCAGCGCCCGCGCGTCATCTCTCCCCGAGTGGCACTGTCCGTGCCTTCCAGAGGCGGCGCCGTCGGACTCATACTGGTTTAGCGCTCCGGCCAGGCTTCCTCCACCGTCTGGCCCCGCACGCAACAGGAAGGATCACCGTGGCATTGTCCGCCCACAAGGCGTCCCGGCGCCGCCTGCTACAAGCTCTGCCCGTCGCCCTGACCGGTCTGGCTCTGGCGGCGTGCACCTCCCAGACCGGAGTAACGGCGTCGTCGCCACCAACCAGCCTTGAGACGGCGTCGCCCCAGGGCACCTCCACCAGCAATCCCCAACCCGCCCCGGAGGCCACCGTGTCCCAAGCAGGAACAACCCCGATCCACATCAGCCTCGGCAACGCCTTCGACGACACCGTCATAGAGGCGACACTCGACGACAGCGCCGCCGCCCGCTCCCTACTCGCTCAGCTGCCCCTGGATGTCAGCTTCTCCGACTACGGCGGGCAGGAACTGACCGCCTCCCTGCCGCAAGACCTGGACACCACCGGCATGACCGCCGCCGCCCCGCAGCCGGGTGACATCGGCTGGTACGAGCCCGGCAAGGTGCTCGTCCTGTACTACACGGCCGTCGGCTCCTGGCCGGGCCTGTACGTGATCGGGCACACCGACTACGACGTCGTGCTCCTCGCCAGGCAGGCCGACCTGCCGGCGTCGATCACCCGGGCACAGTGACCGTACTGGTCGCACCGGACAGCGGTTCGGGCGGCCGCTGCGGCCCCGGCCCACGCCCACGGACCGCCCATCACGAAACCCACGTCGTCGGCCCGCGCGGTCGATATCGGCCCGGTCGGGCCCTGTCGGCGCAATACTTAAAGGCATGCTGCAGCCATACTCCCCCTCCGCCGAGCCGCTGACCCGCATGGCGGACGGGACCGTCAAGCAGATCAGTCCCTTCACCGGCACCGAGGTGTGGACCGTGCCCGGGCGCGGCAACCGCCCCATCTCCCACCCCGTAGCCGAGGTGCATGAACTCACCTCAGCCGAACGTATCCGTGCCTGCACCTTCTGTCCGGCGCATTACACCGAGACTCCGCCGGAGAAGTCCCGGGTAGTGGCCACGTCCGACGGCGGCTTCGAGCGGATCGACGCCCTGCCCGCCGCCGAGCTGTTCGATACGGTCGCCGAATTCCGTCGCATCCCGAATCTGTTCGAGATCCTCTCCTACGACTACTGGCACGCCAACCACGGCTATGAGGTGCCCGACGCCGCCCGGGAGCGCATGGAGGCCTACCTGGCCGATCCGGCCGGCGCCGCCCACGTGGCCCGGGTGGCTCGCACCAAGCTGCGCGCCTCCGGCCAGAATCCGCAGGCATGGGAGGCTTGGGACGCCGACGCCCGCCGCGATTACCTGGCCGCATTCTTCGCCGGCGGTCACGATGTGATCGTGGCGCGGCGGCATTACACCGACGACGCCGTCGACTCCTCCGGCCTGGCCGGTTCGGGCACGCTCACTCCGGCCGAGCACCGCGCCTACATCCGCCTGGCGGTGCAGTCCGCGCATGACCTCTATCAGGCCAACCGCTGGGTGCGTTATGTGGCGGTCTTCCAGAACTGGTTGCGCCCAGCCGGAGCCTCCTTCGACCACCTGCACAAGCAGCTGGTGGGGATTGATGAGCGGGGCGTGTCCTCAGAGCTGGAGCTGCAGCGGGTGCGCGCCAATCCGAACCTGTACAACGAGATGGGCGTGGACTACGCCGCCTACCGGGGTCTGCTGGTGGCCTCCAATGAGCACGCGGTCGCCTTCGCCGGCTTCGGGCACCGCTACCCCACGCTGGAGGTGTACTCGACGTCGGCCATCTGCGAGCCGTGGCTGATGAGTCGGGTTGAGGTGGACGCCGTCTCCGACCTGGTGCATGCCCTGCATGCGGCCACGGGCGCGGATGTGCCCAGCAATGAGGAGTGGCACCACAAGCCGCTCGACGTCGATCAGCCGATGCCCTGGCACATCACCCTGAAGTGGCGGGTGTCCACCCTGGCGGGCTTTGAGGGCGGCACCAAGATCTACCTCAACACCATCGACCCGTGGACGCTGCGCGACCGGGTGGTGGCGCGCCTGGAGGATCTGCGGGCGGACCGGCTGATCGCGCCCATGGCGGTGGGCGAGGAGTGCCCGACGACGCCGAACCGGCTGCTGTACAACCCGGTGCTGGGGCGGTGAGGCACGGCACTTGCGTTCCGGCGACGTCGTACGTACATTATCCGTACGAGGAGGAACCACCATGTCACCCGTCAAGACCCGGCGGATCGATCTGCGCGCCACGCCGCGCCAAGAGGCCCTGATCCAACAAGCCGCGGCCCAAACGGACCGCACCGTCAGCGAGTTCATACTCTCGTCCGCAACCATGGAAGCCGAGCGAGTCATGACGAACCGTCGTTGGTTCACCGTTGATAACGCCACATTCGAGCGAGTCATGCAGGTGCTCGACGCGCCGCTGACCGACACCTCACGCTTCGAACGGCTCTGGAACCGCCCGTCTCCCTTCGGAACCCGCATCGTACTTTCAGAGGATCCGGAATAGGGATGGACACTGGCATCCTGGAGGCTCCTCGGCGCCTGGCCCGCAGCGACATTCGCAACAGCTTCCGCAGCGGCGCCGAGGAGCTGGATGACTGGCTGCATCGTTTCGCATGGCAGAACCAGAAGGCGGATAACGCGGTCACGTACGTGACCGTCCAGGACGGTCACGTGCTCGGATATTACGCGCTTGCCACGGCCTGCATCGTAAAGACAGCCGCTCCGGTGAGCATCGCCAAGCATGCGCCGCACGAGATTCCCTGCGTCCTGCTCGCGCGACTCGCCGTCGACCGACGCGCGCAAGGCCTGGGCATCGGCGCCGCACTTCTGAAGGACGCCATGCTGAGAACCCTCGAGGTCAGCGAGATCGCGGGAGTTCGTGCCTTGCTCATCCATTGCCGGGACAAGACAGCCAAGTCCTTCTACCTGGCCAATGGCGACTTCATAGTCTCACCGGTTGATGACATGCAGTTGCTGCTATCCATGAAAGCCATCACAGGTCTGCGAGCCGATTAGTAATTCTTCCCTCTGAAGCCCAAGCCTCGGCACAGATGACTACAGGAACGCCCGTTTTACAGCCCCAGCGCGCTGCGCTCCTCGGTACCGACCCAGCCGACGCGTCCCTCCAGGGCGCGGAACCAGCGGGCCAGCGCCGGCCAGAAGGCGATCGACGGCGCCTCACCGCCGGGGTAGTAGGCGCGGCAGCCGTACTCGTATGCCTGCACGGTGGTGAACAGGCGGATATCGCTGCCGGTGGGGGCGGCACCACACAGGAACTGCTCCACGGACACCACGGCGGACAGCGGCGGCACGTCCTGCACGGTCAGGGCCGCCTCACGGGAGGCCTCCATCTTGGTGGCTCGGGCCAGCAGCGTGTCGACGACGTCGAAGGCGACCAACACGCCATTAGCGGCCGCCGCTGCCTCCTCGGCCTTCTTGGAGTGAGTGGCGGTGCCATGTCCCTGGTTGATGTGCTCGCCGATCCACTTGTCCCAGGCGTCGGTGGAGTTGCGCCGGTCCATGGGGTACAGGTCGGGGGCGCCGGCGCGATGCAGCGGCTTCCAGGCGGTCGCCAGATCGAACAGTAGGTCTCCGGAGTCGTCGACGACGACGTGCCCGGTAGTGGTGTCCACAAGCGCGGGAATAGTGGGGGGCTGGGTGTATCCGGGGGTGTCGGCGTAGACCTCTGCGATAGAGGTGGCGCCCCCCAGGGCGGGGTCTGACCCCGGCTCGCCGTCGGGACCGGTCAGCTCCCAGAAGCCGTCGGCCCCACGCCCATAGCACCAGGAGACAGGGATCGCCTCCGTCAGTCCCAGCAGCCGACGGGCGATGAGTACACGACGGCACCAGGGGCAGGACCCGGAGGCGACAAGGCGATAGCGGCCGGCCTCGACCGGCAGGTCCCCTTCAGTGAAACGGTGCGAGTGGGCGATGGCCATGGGTGCCTCCCGGAGCATGGAAACGAACGTCATGTGGGCTCAGTCCAATGGTGACCCCTGCACCGGCCTCCCGTCAGCCCCTTCACCGGAGGCGAACCCGCATTGTGAACTTGCCGAGAACCGTACTCACCTCCGGGAGGACGACGCCGCCACTTCTACCGACCTCGGCACGTAACTACTACCGACCTCA
>NZ_JAUMUL010000105.1:2316-5951 GCF_030530635.1 Actinomyces sp. | reverse complement strand
AGGGGGTCGAGCCTATGGGGCGCGGCCGTCAGAAGGCCAAGGCGACCAAGGTCGCTCGCAAGCTCAAGTACTTCAGCCCGGAGACGGACTACGCGGCGCTCGAACGGGAGCTCGCCACAGCGTCCTCCGCGGCATCCCCCGACACCCGAAGCGACGAAGACATGTACGAGGAGTTAGCCGCCAAGTACGGCGTCGACGACTGGGACGACGAGGACGACAGCGCCTGAGCCCGGATGCGACGGTGCCGAGCGCACTGTCGACTTCCGGCACGGGACGCGGCGGGCTCGAGCATGGGTCCGTGGCTGCGTAGACGCCGCCGACGGCGCGCTTGCGTGCCCACGGCCGGGCTCAGCTCGACGCCGTACGTTCCCGCTAAGCGGTGCGGTAGGTCCCCCGCAGGTCCACGGCGCCGCCGTCGACCCCCTTGGTGCCGGCGACCAACCGGCCCCGGGGCTCATAGTCGACGGCGTCGTGGACGGCGCCCAGCACCCAGGCGGGCAGGCCCGTGCCCTCGGCTCCGTGCACTACGGCGTCGACGGCATCGGCGGCCACCACGGCCACCATGCCCACCCCCAGGTTGAGTGTGCTCTCCAGGTCGTCCCAGGGAACGGCGCCTAGCCTGCGCACGACGTCGAACACTGCGGGCACCGTCCAGGAGCCGCGGTCAACTTCGGCGACGGTCCCGGCGGGCAGCACACGCGCCAGATTCGCCCCCAACCCGCCTCCGGTGACGTGGGACAGGGCGCGGATGCGCAGCCGGTCCGGATCGGCGTCGGCGGGGTCGACCTGAGTGATCAGGTCCAGCAGCACCCGCGTGTACAGGCGCGTGGGCTCAAGCAGCTCCTGCCCGAGGGCACGGCCGAACTCGGGCACCTCCCGGTCCAGTCGCCAGCCTGCCTGTTCCACTACGCGCCGCACCAGCGAGTAGCCGTTGGAGTGCAGGCCGGAGGCGGCCAGAGCCACGAGCACGTCGCCGGGCCGCACCCGCTGGGCGCCGAGTGCCCGGTCGGCCTCCACCACGCCGGTGGCCGCCCCGGCGACGTCGTACTCGGCCGGGCCCATGAGACCGGGGTGCTCGGCCGTCTCCCCGCCCAGCAGGGGGGTATCGACGGCGGCACAGGCCCGGGCGATGCCACGCACAATATCGGCGATGCGCTGCGGCACCACCTTGCCGCAGGCGATGTAGTCGGTCATCAGCAGAGGACGAGCCCCGACCACCACGATGTCATCGACAACCATGCCGACCAGGTCCTGACCGATGGTGTCGTGCAGGTCGAGCGCCTGGGCGATGGCGACCTTGGTGCCCACCCCGTCGGTGGAGGTGGCCAGCAGCGGCCGGCGATAGGCGCGCAGCTCGGAGACGTCGACCATTCCGGCGAATCCACCCACTCCCCCGACGACGGCGGGCGTCATAGTGGCGGCCACGGAGGCCTTCATCAGTTCCACGGCCCGGTCCCCGGCAGCCGTATCCACACCGGCGGCGGCGTAGGTGATGGGCGCGGGGGCATCTGCGGCGGGTGCGCTCTGGCTCATCGGGAGGTTCCTTCCGGTGCGGTTGCGGGAACGGGGACGGATTCGCCTGGGGCGTCAACGGGTGTGAGGCGGGGGCTGCCGGCGCTCAGATCCGGGCGGGTGACTCGGCGCGTGGCCGGACCACCGTCGGCTCCCGCACCGTTGCGACGCCGGTAGACGCCGGGGACGCGGACCGACGCCAGGGCACCGGGCAGGGCACCAGTGCCGGGCGGGGCGATGGGATAGTCACCGGTGAAGCAGGCGGTGCACAGCGCGTCAGCGCGCTGGCCGGAGGCGGCCACCATGCCGTCCACGGAGAGATAGCCGAGGGAGTCGGCGCCGATGGAGTCGCGGATCTCCTCCACGCTCATGCCGTTGGCGATCAGTTCGGCGCGCGTGGCGAAGTCAATGCCGTAGTAGCAGGGCCACAGCACCGGCGGGGAGGATATGCGCACATGCACCTGCGCGGCGCCGGCCTCCCGCAACATGCGCACCAGGGCCCGCTGGGTGTTGCCCCGCACGATCGAGTCGTCGACGACGACCAGGCGCTTGCCGGCGATCACCTCCCGCACCGGGTTGAGCTTGAGGCGGATGCCGAGCTGACGCAGGGCCTGGGTGGGCTGGATGAAAGTGCGCCCCACATAGGTGTTCTTAACCAGCCCCTGCCCGTAGGGAATGCCGGAGGCCTGGGCGTAGCCGATGGCGGCGGGGGTACCGGACTCGGGGGTGGCGATGACCAGGTCGGCCTCCACCGGGTGTTCGCGGGCCAGGGCCGCCCCCATGGCGTTGCGGGCGGCGATTACGGAGCGGCCGGCGATGCGTGTGTCGGGGCGGGCCAGGTAGACGTACTCGAAGACGCAGCCGGCCCGCCGGGGGGAGGCGAAATGGGCGGAGCGCACGCCGTTGGCGTCGATCTCAATGAGTTCTCCCGGTTCGATCTCGCGAACGACGGCGGCCCCGAGAATATCCAGGGCGGCGGTCTCGGAGGCGACCACCCAGCCGCGCTGCAGGCGGCCGAGCACCAGGGGGCGCACACCGTGGGGGTCGCGGGCGGCATACAGGGTGTGCTCGTCCATGAACACCAGCGAGAAGGCGCCGCGCAGCAGGGGCAACACCCGCCGGGCCGTGGCGGAGATACTCAGCGGCGGGGCGGCGTCGGCATCCGCGACAGGCAGATAGAGGGGGGTGTCGGCGTCGACGGCGCCGTAGTCCCAGGCGTCCAGGCGGCCACGCTTGGAGACCAGTTCCATGAGGGCGGCGATGACGGCGGTGTCCGTGGAGGATCCGCGGCCGAGTTCACCGGTGAGGTCCTCCCCGCTGGTGCGGTGTACCGCCTCCATGAGTTCGCGGGTGTTGGTGAGATTGCCGTTGTGGGTCAGGGCCAGGGTAGAGCCGGCCACCGGTCCGAGCATCGGCTGGGCGTTCTCCCAGGTACCGGCTCCCTGAGTGGCGTAGCGGACGTGGCCGACGGCGAGGTGCCCGGTGAGGCTGGACAGGGTTCCGTCGTCGAACACCTGGGAGACCAGGCCGAGATCCTTGTAGACGAGGATGTTGGTGCCGTCGGTGGAGGCGATGCCGGCGGCCTCCTGGCCGCGGTGCTGCAGGGCGTACAGGCCGAAGTAGGTCAGGCGGGAGGCGTCCTCCCCCGACGCCCAGACGCCGAAGACGCCGCACTCCTCGTTCACCTCTGCGCCAGGGGCGAGCAGTGGTTCGGGATGCGGATGGGCGAGCGCGTCGTTTAGGGGCGGGGTGGTCAGGCCGGAGTCGCCAAAGCTCACGCCGGTATTCTTTCACAAAGCCACCGCCCCCGCCGAAACCGGAACTTGTAACACACCGAGACCGGCACCAGCGTGTCGAAGTCGGCCGTATCTACCGACCTCGACACGCTGTTCGCCGACCTAGGCGTTGGTCAGACCCGACCGGCCCGGCGAACGCGCAGCAGCGCGCCGCCACCTGTGAGGCCAAGAGCAAGCACGCCGAGGGCGATCGGTGCGCCGGTGCGGGCCAGCGGGCCTCTCTTACCACGCCCCGTGCCGGACGTCGGAGTTGGGCCTGCCTTCGGTGTTCCGGCGGTCTGTCCGCCGGGAGTCGGGCCCACCGGCGTTCCCGGCGTCGGCGTTCCC
>NZ_JAUMUL010000105.1:0-2306 GCF_030530635.1 Actinomyces sp. | reverse complement strand
GAGACCGGGCGGGGGACCCGGGCGGTGACGGCGAGGGTACGGGTGGAGCCGTCGGCGCCGGTGACGGTGAAGGAGACGACCGCACACCTCGTATTCACGCCGCCCACCGTGCAGTCCTGGGTGGCGACGCCGTCGGGGAGCGAGAAGGTGAGTGTCGCCCGACCGGTCTCGGGCAGGCCCGGAGTGACCGTCTGATCGACGTCGCTCGTCGCCAGGGTGCGGGTGGAGCCGTCTGTCATGGGGACGGCGGCGCCGATGGACACGGCCGCGGCGCCCACTCCCTGTTCGGCGGTGGCCGAATAGCTCAGGCCGGTGAAGCGGGCCGTCGCGGTGTCGCCGTCGGTCGTGAGGGCGGTGCCGACCTGGTGCTTGCGGTAGGAGGCGGTGGCCGGGGAGACCCGCGCCAGGTACTCGGAGGTGACAGTGCGGTCGAGGATGCCGGTGTTGACCATCGTCCGCTCGCCGAGGGTGTCGAAGTTGTCGCCGCCTGCGAGCAGGAAGGTGTTGGAGGCGACGGTGACGCTCGCCGCGTCGTCGAGCAACTCGCCGTCGATGTAGACGGCGTCAATGACTCGCGAGCGGGCGTCAGCGATATCATCGGCGAGGCTGGTCAGGAGTGCGTTCCTCTCCTCCTCGGAGGGAGCGGTGGAGATCCGCGTGAAGTAGTCCTCGAGTTGGTCGGCGGCGTCCTGGTCCAGGTAGACCTCGACGTTGTCCGAAGTTCCGAGCATGAGGGCGGCGCGCGTCGTCGTCGGCTGGAACTGCTCGGCCAGCACCTGCTTGACCTGGGCGCCCGTGTAGGTCGCGTAGGCCATCTCATTGCCGAAGGGCTGCACCGTGTAGGCCTGACCCGCGGTGAGTTCGCCGACCCGGTAATCGGCGCGTACACCGCCGGGATTCATCAGCCCGATCGCGTGGTCGGTGTCCGGCTGGATATCTGCGGAGAGCCAGGAGGCGAAGGAGGTGGCGATCAGGTTGGAGGCGGTGGACTCGGTGGAGCGGTTGGCACCGTAGTCCGAGCCGGTGTCGGTGCCGCGGTAGAAGTTCGAACCGAGGGTGGTCACGACCGTGTTGCCCGCGGCCTCGGAGTCCGTCTTGGCCTGCGCGACGATCCCGGCCACGCCGTAGGCGTCGGTGGTGCAGTCGGAGTCCGTCAGGTCGAGGTTCCGGACGGTGGCGGCGGTGACGTCCTTGGTGCCGTCGGCGGCCGTGGTAACTGTCAGCGCGATCTCGCCGAGTTTGAGGCCGTAGTGATCGGGTTGGACGACGGCGATGTCCGTGCCGTCCGTTGACTTGACGACGTCGGCGAAGGGCACGTGGGTGTGGCCGGCGACGACGGCATCGACGGCACCGTTGAACTGGTTGCCGTAGATGGCGGCGTCCTCGTGGGCCAGCACGACGACCACGTCAGCCTCCCCGTTGGCGGCGTCCCCGTCCTTGAGGGTTCGGGCGCGCGCGTTGGCGGTGGCGGTCGCGTCGGCGACCGTGAGGCCCTCAAGCGCAGACTTGGACACCAGGCTGGGCAGATCTTCGGTGACGACACCGACGAAGCCGACCCTGACGCCGTCGACCTCGGTGATCCAGGTGCCGTTGCCCGAACCCTCAGCGTCCAGGGCGGCATTGCCGGTGACGTTGGCGGACAGGACCGGGGCGTTGAAGGCGGGCAGGAGGCGATCGGCGAGGTCCGTGATGCCCTTGTCGAACTCGTGGTTGCCGGCGCTGGTGACATCCAGACCGATGGCGTTGAGGACGTCGATGGTGGGCTGGTCGTCGAGGACGGAGGAGATGTAGGCGCTGCCGCCGACGTTGTCACCGTTGGAGACGAACAGCGTGCTGGGGTTGCGTGCGCGGGCGGCGGCGACCTCGCAGGCCAGGGTGACGGCGCCGGGCTCCTCACTGGTGGTCTCGATGTGGCCGTGCAGGTCGGTGATGCCGAGGATGTTCAGCGTGGTGGTGTCATCTGCGGGCGCTGCGGCGGCCGTGGTCGGGGCGGTGAGCACCGGCGTGAGGGTGCCCAGGGCGAGGGCCGCCGTGAAGGCGGCGAGGCGGCGGTATAGGTGTGGCATGAGCGATCCGGGAGGTCAGTGGGGCGGAGGACCCGCCCAGTGTATGCCACTTCACATCGCTACTGGAATCGGTTGTGCGACTCCAAATGCACTCAGGAGCCACATAATCGGCAACCGGACAACCCAGGCAACCCCCGTGGCCGCGGCGCGCCAACAACGCGTCGAGGCCGGCCAGGGCGACCGACCTCGACGGTTGTATCTACCGACCTCGGCACGTAACTTCTACCGACCTCGGCACGT
>NZ_JAUMUL010000104.1 GCF_030530635.1 Actinomyces sp. | reverse complement strand
AAGTTCTACCGACCTCGGCACGTAAGTTCTACCGATCTCGGTGAGAGGGGCGGGCGGATGGAGCGGGTGAGAGGCTGGTCTCACAATGCCGTGGCGACTCGTCGGAGTGTTCCGACCACTGCTACCGTCTCGGCTCGACGCCGCCCGGCGTCAGCGGTCGACAACCGGCTCCCGTGAGCGCGCCGACCGCCAACCAGAATCTGCACCCCGGAGGAACCACCCACATGCTGGCCGAACGAATGTGTTGTTGCTGTCGCTGACGACAGCCGCATATCCGTTCGCCGACCACCCGAGCGCGCCGCGCTCCCGAGCCCATGTGAGGTGCCTTAGTGCACACGTCCACCCCGGATACCCCCGACTCCGCCTCACCCGCCGCCGCGGAATCGACCGTTCTCCCGGCCGACCCGCCGGCTGAAGCGCCTGCCGACACGCCGTCCGCGGACGTCGTCCAACCTGCGCCCGCCGTGCGCACCCGCCTGCGTCGGCTGCGCTCGGACCGGGCGGCCCTGGTCGGCGCCGGCATCGTCGCCCTGACCACCCTGGTGGCCCTGTTCGCCCCGCTGATCACGCGCGCTCTCGGCGTGGACCCCTACACCTACGACCTCGACGCCCTCGACCCGGCCGGGCTGCCGCTCGGCCGCTTCGGCGGCGTCAGCGCCACCCACCCCTTCGGCGTGGAGCCCCAGACCGGGCGCGACCTGCTGGCCATCGTCGTCGAGGGCACCCGCACCTCCTTCGCCATCGGCATGGGCGCCACCGCGGTGTCCATGATCATCGCCATCGCCCTGGGAGTGTCCGCCGGATACTTCGGCGGCTGGTGGGACGCCCTGGTGTCCCGCCTGACCGACATCACCCTCGGTTTCCCCCACCTGGTGTTCATGATCGCCGTCTCCGCGATCGTGCCCGCCACCGCCCCGCGCGTGCCGGTGATGATCGCCATCATCGGTATCCTCGGCTGGCCCTCCACCGCCCGGGTGCTGCGCGCCCGCACCCTGTCTCTGCGCACGCGCACCTACGTGGGCGCCTCCCGGGCGATGGGCGCCTCCCAATGGCATGTGATCACCACCCAGATCCTCCCCGGCCTGGTGGCCACCATCATCGTGTTCACCACCCTGTCCATCCCCGGCAAGATCACCTCCGAGGCGGCACTGTCATTCCTCGGCGTCGGCGTGGCCCCGCCCACCCCCTCCTGGGGGCGGGCCATCGGCAGCGCCGTCACCTGGGTGAGCACCGACCCCTGGTACCTGATGTTTCCCGGCGCCGCCCTGCTGACGGTGACCCTCGCCTTCAACCTGTTCGGCGACGCCCTGCGCGACGCCCTTGACCCCAGGACGGGAGCGACCCGATGAACCGCCTGCGCTTCCTCGCCTCCCGCACCGCCCAGACCCTGCTGGTATTGGTGCTCATCGCCTTCGTGACCTTCGCGGTCTTCTCCCTGTGGCCCTCAGACCCCGCCACCATGGCCTGCGGCAAGCCCTGCACGCCGGAGAACCTGGAGCGCGCCCGCGGCTTCATGGGCTACGACCAGCCCTGGTACACCCAGTTCTGGAACTACCTGGCCGGGATCTTCACCGGCCGCACCTTCGGCTCGGGCGCCTCCGCCATCACCTGCGCCGCCCCCTGCCTGGGCTACTCCTTCCGCCTGTCGACGCCGGTCACGGAGCTGATCGCCTCCCGGTTGCCGGTGACCGCCTCCATCGCCATCGGCGCCGCCGTCCTGTGGCTGGTGATCGGCGTGGGCGCGGGCGCCGTCTCCGCGCTGCGCCGCGGCAGCCGCCTGGACCGGGCGATCATGACCGGCACGGTCGTGGGCGTGTCGACGCCGTCGTACCTGCTGGGTCTGCTCGGCATCCTCCTGTTCGGCTTCACCCTGGACATGGTGCCCGTCTCCGGCTACGTGCCGCTGAGCGACAGCCCCGTCGACTGGGCCTGGCACCTGATCCTGCCCTGGTGCGTGCTGGCCCTGATCTCCGCCGCCGTCTACGCCCGCATGGTGCGCGGGGAGATGCTGGAGAACCTGGGTGAGGACTACGTGCGCACCGCCCGCGCCGTCGGTCTGCCCGAGCGCCGGGTGATCGGCCGGCACGTCATGCACAACGTGTCTCTGCCGGTGCTGACCTACTTCGCCCTCGATCTGGGCGGCATGCTCGGTGGCGCCGTCATAACCGAGCGCGTCTTCTCCATGCCCGGGCTCGGCGCCCTGCTCATGGACGCCGTCGGCTCCACCGACCTGCCGGTTATCACCGGCGTCACGCTGGTCGCCGCGGCCTTCGTGATCGTGGCGAACCTCCTGGTGGACGCCTTCGCCGCCGTCATCGACCCGCGGGTCTGACCCGCCCGAATCCACTTCTGCCCTCATCCACCCGAAAGGAACACCCATGTCCTCCACCCGCCCGACGACGTCGCAGCCCGCCTCCGCGCGGCGCCCCGAGCACCGGCCCGCCTCACCGGGAGGCCGCACCCTCTCCCGCCGCGGCCTGTTGGCCGGCGCCGGTATTTCCGGCCTGGCCCTGGCGCTGGCCGCCTGCGGCGCCAACTCCCGCAGCTCCGCAGGTGCGCAGAGTGCCGCGGCCGCCACGGGTACGGCCGGCGGCACCCTGTACGTGCTCAGCACCGACACCGACATCAACTGGGATCCCGCCAAGAGCCAGTCCCTGGCCATCACCTCCCTGGCGCTGGTGCACCGGCGCCTGACCACCTGGGACATCACCGCCGACGGCGCCCCCGCCGTCGTCCCCGACCTGGCCACCGACACGGGCACCGTCTCGGAGGACGGCCTGACGTGGACCTACACCCTCAAGGAGGGCATCACCCTTGAGGACGGCACCCCGATCACCGCCTCCCACATCAAGTACGGCGTGGAGCGCTCCTTCGCCCCCGCCCTGTCCGGCGGGCTCGGCTACCACAAGACCCTCCTGGCGGGGGCGGGGGGCTACACCGGCCCCTACGACGGGGCGCACCTGGACGCCATCGAGGTGCCGGACGAGTCCACCATCGTCTTCCACCTGGACCACGCCTACGGTGACTGGCCGTGGATCGTGTCCCTGCCCGCCTTCGCGCCCGTTCCCGAGGACAGTGACGACCCCGCCACCTACGCTCAGGCGCCGGTCGCCTCCGGCCCCTACCGGGTGGACGACTACCGTCAGGGCAGCTCCGTGGCCCTGGCCCGCAACGAGAACTGGTCGGCCGCCACCGACGAGGTGCGCACCGCCCTGCCGGAGAAGATCATCTTCTCCCTGGGGCAGGACGAGGACACCGTCAGCCAGCGCCTGATCGCCGACTCCGGCGACGACCAGTACGCCTTCTCCGCCCAGCTGCTGACCGCCTCCAAGCTGGCCCAGGTCAGTGCGGACGAGGCGGCCTCCGCCCGGGTGGCCACCTCCGACCCCGGCCCGCTGCTGTACCTGGCGATCAACACCGAGCGCATCACCGACCCCGAGGTGCGCCAGGCGATCGCCTACGCCGTCGACAAGACCGCCGTGCAGCGCACCCTGGGCGGGGAACTCGGTGCCGGCATCGCCACCACCTACATCACCCCGGGCATCCCCGGCCAGGAGGCCTACGACCTCTACCCCACGGACATGGACAAGGCCAAGGCGCTGCTGGAGGGGAAACAGGTGCCGGAGCTCATCCTGCTGTCCCAGAACAATGAGGCGCGCCTGGCGATCTCCCAGGCCGTGCAACAGTCGCTGACCGAGCTGGGGCTGAAGGTCACCATCGACCCGCAGACCACCGACGCCTACACCGAGCGCGCCACCCAGGGCGACGGCTCCACCTACGACCTCACGGTGGTGTCCTGGAACCCCGACTACCCGTCGGCCAACGCCAACATTCAGCCCCTGTACGCCTCCTCCGAGATCGGCCAGGGCGGGCACAACATCTCCCGCTACTCCGAGCCGGAGGTCGACCGGCTGATCACCGAGGCGCTGCAGGAGACCGATGCTGAGGCGGCCGCAGCCAAGTGGGCGGCCCTGGACCGCCGCATCGCCGAGGACGTTCCCGGGGTGCCGCTGGTCAACCGCCGCAACTCCTTCCTGCACGGCTCGAAGGTGACCGGCTTCTTCGTGGCGCCCTTCCCCGCCTACCCCAACTACCTGCTGCTGGGGGTGAGCCAGTAGTGCGCGACCGGGAGCCGGAGCCCGCACTGTCGTTGCGCGGCTTCGGGGTGTCCTTCGCCGGCACCGTCGAGCACGCCAGCGCAGAGATCGACCTGGACCTGGTGCCGGGCCGCGTGCTCGCCCTGGTCGGCGAGTCCGGCTCCGGCAAGTCCGTCACCGCCATGGGTGCGCTCGGCCTGCTCCCGCCCACCGCGGTGGTGACCGGCTCCGCCGTCGTGACCGACGTCGCCAACCGCCCGGGCGCCGCTGAGGCCAACTCCCGCCCCGACGCCGGCGCCGCCTCCCGCCTGGACGCCGGTGACGCCACCCACCGCCCCGCCGCCGGGGGCGCGGGCGCGGGCGAGGCGGCTCGCGAAACCGGCACCCCGGCGGGCGTGCAGCTGGTCGGAGCCTCCCGGGAGGTGCTCGACGACGTGCGCGGTCGCCTGGTCGGCACCGTCTTCCAGGAGCCGACCACCGCCCTGGACCCGCTGGAGACCGTGGCCTCCCAGATCGGTGAGGCGGTGCGCATCCACGCGCCGGGCCGCCCGCGCCGCGTCCGGGTGCGTGACCGCGTGCTGGAACTGCTTCGGCGCGTGGGCCTGGGGGAGGGGGAGCAGGCCGAGCGCATCGCCCGCTCCTACCCGCATCAGCTCTCCGGCGGGCAACTGCAGCGCGTCTGCATCGCCCTGGCGATGGCCGCCGACCCGCCGGTCCTGATCGCCGACGAGCCCACCACCGCCCTGGACGTCACCGTGCAGGCCGGCATCCTGGACCTGCTGCGCTCGCTGACCGAGTCGGGCGTCGCCGTCCTGTTGATCACTCACGACATGGGGGTGGTTGCGGACGTGGCCGACGACGTCGCCGTCATGCGGCGCGGCCGCATCGTGGAACGGGGCCGCACGCGGGAACTGTTCGCCCAACCGCGCCACCCCTACACCCGCGCCCTGCTGGCGGCCGTGCCCCGGCTGGAGTCGCTGCGCGGCGGGGACGCAGAGGAGAGCGAGGCGGATCAGGCGCCGCAGGAGCAGGGGCCGGGCCCGGCGGCGCCCCGAGGCGGGGCCGCCGGTGTGGAGCCCATTGCGGGCGCCGTCGATCGCGGCTCGCAGCCTGCTCCCGTCGTCGAGATCACTGGCCTCGACGTCGTCTACCGCAACCGCCGCCGTCGGGTGCATGCGGTGCACGATGTGTCGTTGCGCATCGACGCCGGGGAGGTGCTCGGACTGGTGGGTGAGTCCGGCTCCGGGAAGTCGACGATCGCCGGCACCCTGACCGGGCTGGTGCCCATTGCGGCCGGGTCGGTGCGTGTATGCGGGGTGGAGGTCGCCGGGGCGGGGCGCCGCGCCCTGCTGCCCGCGCGGCGGGCCACCGGCGTCGTCTACCAGAATCCGGCCTCCTCCCTGAACCCGCGCCGTACGGCGGGCTCGGCCATCGCCGAGCCGATGCTCGTGCACGGCGGCTACGGCTCCGCCGTGCGGCGGGCGCGGGTGCGCGAGATGCTGGACGCGGTGCGCCTGCCGGCGGGCATGGCCGAGCGCTACCCGCATGAGATGAGCGGCGGGCAGCGTCAGCGCGTCGCCATCGCCCGCGCCCTGGCTCTGGACCCGCGCCTGGTGATCGCCGACGAGCCGACCAGCGCCCTGGACGTGTCGGTGCAGGCGGTGGTGCTGGACCTGCTGCGCGAGCTGCAGTCCGAGCTGGGCTTCGCCTGCCTGTTCGTCTCCCACGACCTGGCCGTGATTGACGCCGTGGCTGCCCGGACCGTGGTGCTCGCTAACGGGCGGGTGGTGGAGTCGGGCCCGACCCGGCAGGTGCTGACGCAGCCGCGTGAGGAATACACGCGCCGCCTGGTTGCGGCCGTGCCGGTTCCCGACCCCGACGCCCAGGCCCGCCGCCGCACCGCCCGCCGCCGC
>NZ_JAUMUL010000103.1 GCF_030530635.1 Actinomyces sp. | reverse complement strand
GTGTTTGTGGGTGTGGTGATTCGGGTCGGGCGCTGCGGTGTGGAGGTCGTCTTCGATGGGTGCCGGTGCGCCGAAGACGACCTTCTCATCCCCAAACCCTCCACGTTCGGGAGGGTTTGGGGCGCAAGAGGACGTTCTCGCCAGGCCTGGGTCGTTCTCGGGCCGATGAGGACGTCCTCGGGCAGGCGGGAACGTTGTCGGGCGGGAGGGGACGAACTCGGGTAGGTGGTGTTGCGCCCGAGACGATTCGTTGGAATCGCCGGGATTATGAGGGTACCGGATCGGGCTCGCAGCGGCCTGTAACGGTGCCGACCACTGGATCCAGAGTTTCCAGTAGTTCCGATGCCGACCCCCGGTGCCGAGGTTGCCGCGGGCGCCTACGACACTACGACGGCGTGGGCTGTTGGCGTGTTCGCTCGTGTGCCTTGGGTGATGGTTCGGCACTTGGCGCCAGCGGTTCGGCACTTTCAACGGCCGTAGTACCCCTACCGTACGAACCGCCAGGCCAACACCCCCATCAAGCACCAAGTGCCGACCTCGGCACGTAACATCTACCGACCTCGGCACGTAACATCTACCGACCTCGGCACGTTGCCTCACCCAACAGCACACACCCGCAGCAATCCCGTGCTGCCGAGCGTCGACGGCATGACTTTTCGTGGGCGACGTACACAACCAGTACACCGTATACAACGTATGTAAGGTGGATGCCGCGGCAATGATCCGACTTGTCTGACGTCGTAGGTCGTGTACTGTGCGGGCGATGATCAGTGAACAGGACACTCCCGCAATACCGACTGCGGCCGACCACAGCGCAGATACCGCGCCGACGGTGCGCACTCGCCCCCGCCCTGATTCCCCGCCCGTTTACTCGGCGGGATCAGACAAGGTGCTGGCCGCCGGCGCTCGTGAGTGGGGCGTCGACGACGTCCTGGACGCCGTCTTCTTCGCCGTCGCCGCGCTGGCCACGCTCTGGCTGGCATGGCTGCTGCTCGGTTCGGGCACCCACCTGAGCCCGGGGGCGATAGTCAACATCGTGCTGTTCTGGGCAGTGCTGTCCTATCTGGCGCTGCCCCGCCTGCATCAGATACTCACCTGGCTGTACGTGCCCGACTACTTCATCGGCCGCACCCGTACCGCCGACGGTCTGCTGGGCGACCCGGTCAACCTCGCCGTGCTCGGCGCCGAGGAGGACATCCATACCGCAATGACGAAGGCCGGCTGGGTGCGCGCCGACCCCATCACGCTGCGCTCGTCGTGGGGGATCGTAGTCTCCTCGCTGCTGCGCCGCTCCTACCCGGCCGCGCCGGTCTCCGACCTGCTGCTGTTCGGGCGCAAGCAGGATTTCGCCTACCAGAAGGAGGTCGAGGGGAACCCGGCCCAACGCCACCACATCCGTTTCTGGCGCGTACCCGAGGGCTGGGTCATGCCGGGTGGACGCCGGGTGGACTGGTTGGCCGGCGCGACCTACGACCGCTCCGTGGGGCTGTCCACCCTCACCTTCCAGGTGACACACAAGATCGACGCCGATATCGACGTTGAACGCGACTACGTGGTCGACGACGTCCGTTGGGCCAATGACTCGGCCTCGTTGGAGATATGGCCGGATTTCTTCACCGCCTACCACCACCGCAATGGTGGTGGCGACCGGATCGTCACCGACGGTGACCTGCACGTGCTGTATGTCGGCTCTGCACCAACTTCTAAACGTGAGGATGCGGCGCTGGAACAGGCTCACCGCACGGAGGCCGAGGTGCGCCGTCGGCGACCCTCGGAGCTGATCGTGGCCATGGTGCTGGTGGTGTCGCTTCTTTGTGCCAATACGCTGAGGCTGTTCGGCGGAGACTCCATTGACGTGCTCGCTAGCGAAGTGGAAGGGGCCGGCGTCGCCGACACCCATCGACTGGTCGTGGCGACGGCGACGGCAACCACCGCGGTTATGACAGCACTGATCCTGGGGCTGGCGGCGGCGGTCTGGCTCGGGCATCCCCGTGCCCGCATCGCTCTGATGGTGGTGTTGGGCCTGAGCATCGGCTCTGTAATGACCGAGATCTCCGGCGTCGGGATTCGCCAGGCGGGTTGGGGGCTGATCGCCGCGGCGGCACTGGGAGTGCTGGCGCTGCTGGCGATGACGGCCAGACCCATTCCCCGCTGGGAGCGGGCGCGCAAGGCCGAACGACTACGGGCACGGGCCGAATGAACCTCCGAATGAACTTCCTAATGACCCCCCGAGTGAGCTGCGGAACTCCGGTCTCCGTAATCGGCCCTGCCGGTCGCCGCGCCTGTAGCGGTGCATGCGGTGGTGGTAGCTGAGTGCAGGGCTGTGTCGGGCCAGGGTGCGAAGCACGTCGTCGTAATACAGGTCCTCCGGGCGGGAGACGGCGTGCAGCACCGTAACCGGCCGTGATGGCGCCCAGGCCTGAGCGATTCCCACCAGGGGCGCGATGCCGGCGCCCATTCCCAGCAGGACCAGATGACGCTCGTCGTCGGCGATGACTCGGTTGAAACGGCCGAAGGGGCCCTGCAGGGTGACGGCGGCGCCGACCGGCACCTGGGAGAGCCGGGAGGTGAAGTCTCCCGCCGCACGGATCGTCAGGACCACAGGCGCGGGTCCCGCATCCTTCGGATGATTGCGCGGGGCTTCGGCTGCGAATGTCGGGCGTTCGTCGGGCGGGGCCGAGCCGTCGCCGGACGGGGCCGTGAATGTGGTGCTCGCCGGGTCGGTTCCGGGCGCCGTCGCCCGGGCCCAGTCCGGGGCGAAGGTCACCGAGAACGGGTGGTACTGGGCGGGCAGCCCGGGGGTTCGGAAGGAGACGAAGTAGAAGTCGCCGGGCTCGTAAGCTGGCGCGCCGGCCGTCGGGGCGATCACTACCTGGCGGGTGGTGTCATTCAGAGCGGTGTTGGCGACCACGGTGCCCTGACGGTTCGGTGACGCCGGCGCGATCAGCTTGCCCCACAGGTAGACGGCCAGTGCGGCGAGTGTGTATAGGTCGACGGCGATGACGAAGCCGGTTGCGGCGCTTACCCGCGGAATCACATGCATGTGCAGCACCACCAGGCCGATCATCACGAAGTTGAGCCGGTGGACCCACACCGAGGTCTCATGGGTGAGGACCCGTTCGAGGCGCCTCTTCACGGCGGCCGCGTGGGGCAGCCGGTCCACTAGCCAGCCGCTCATGAGCAAGGCTGCGTGGGCGACGCCGAGGATCGCCAGATACCAGGCGACTCGCCCCGACCAGTAGATGATCGGGTGCATGGTGAACAGGTTGAGCACGTGGGCGGAGGCAAGCACCAGGGCGAATACGCCGAGTACCCCGTGCAACTGGTACAGCGCCGGCAGCCCGATGCGCCGGTCCAGTGCCGTCGGCCGTGTGCTGAGGGCGATCGAGACCAGCCACCACGTGTAGGCGGTCACACCGAAGTCGTACAGGATCAGGTCTCGGGTGGGGGCCAGCAGCTGCGTGTTGAGCAGGACGATGAGCGGCGCCGGGGCGGCCAGGCTAACCGCCCAGGCGGCATACCAGGACGGCGGGCGCCAAGCGGCGCGGCGGGCGGGCGGGGCGTGCGGGCGTCGGCGGTCCGACGGCGGCCCCGGCTGTCTCCTCAGCCTTGGAGTCGTCATCTTGGAAGCTGGCGCGCGGGCCGACGGCTCACAGGCCCAGACCCTCGAGCCAGGCGTCCACTTCCGGCCGGGCGTCGGCTGCCCGACTGCCCCTTACCGCCAGGCCGACTGGCACGGTCGCCCGCGGGTACTGGGCCTCTAGCTGCTGCCGGGTGTTGCCCATTCCCGAGCCCTCGTGGGTGGTGAAGGGGATGACGGTCTTGCCGTTCAGGTCGACGGCGTCCAGGAAGGTGCGTATCACCATCGGGTACTCGCCCCACCAGATCGGGGCGCCGACGAATACTGTGTCATAGCCGGATACGTCCGGCAGCGGGTCGCGGATCGCGGGCCGGGCGTCGGCGTCGAGTTCGTCTTGGGCGACCTCGGTGGTCTCCTGGTAGTCGCTCGGGTAGTCCACGGCGGGGACGATCTCGTAGGAGTCGGCGCCGGTGCGCTCCTGGATCATCTGGGCGATGCGGGCGGTGTTGCCGACAGTCAGGTCGCCGCCGTAGACGCCCTCGGTGCGGGAGAAGTAGACGACCAGTACCGAGCTGTTGCCCGCCGGCGTGTTCTCGGCGTCGGCGGCTTGCTGCGAGGGTGCGGCAGCGGGGGTGGCGGAGCGGGAGGCGGTGGTGGAGGACGACGAGGCCGAGGGCCGGGAGAGTAACTCATAGCCGATTACGCCGGCCGCGACGACGGCGAGGACGCATATGAGCGCAATAATGCGGGTTCGTTGGGTCACTGAGTCACTCCTGTGCGGTGCCCGGGTGCATGTGATTACGGCGGTGTTTCACTGCCTGGCGTTGAGGATATTTGTGGCCCGTGTGGGCAGGAAGGACCTGTGAGGGCCTGGTTGGGTTGCCGACGAGCTGGTCGTGGAGCTGCCGTCATCGTGTCATCGGGCGCGTCCGCATGGGAAAATGGGGAACAGCCGCGTTGTGGTGGCACTTTTTCGGTGTCGGCCCTTTAGGCTGGCCCCATGAGCGAGTACTTCGCGGGTCGGCGCGACGAGGGGCCTCACAGCGGTCTTCCGGGTGGGCAGTCGAATCCCTGGACGCCTTTCCACGGTGGTGGGGCCCAGGCGGCCTCCGGCGCGCGAATTCCCGGTCGTTCTTCAGCGCCCCGCGCTCGCTCCCGGGGCCGCCACGCGGCTCCACCGCCCCCTGAACGCGTCCGTTTCGGGGTGCCTTTCAACGGCATCCTGCCCCTGTGGCACGAAGGTGCCGAAATCACCTGGCATCGTCCGCTCGACGACGTCGACTTCGCTTCCATCCTCGGCCTGGGGCACGTTCATACCGAGCCCGGCCCGTCGGTCACGCCCGGCGGCTGGCAGGAGCTTGTTGAGGTCGCCACACTGGTGCCGGCTGACCCGGACGCCGAGGAGGGGCCGGTGCTGCGCCTGCGCGCGGTCACGCCGTCGGGCCGCCGCGCCATAAACGACCCCGGTGGCGGCGCTCCCATCCGACTGTCCAAGGCCTTGCCGGTGGAGGAGGCCATGGGCGCCGGAGCCGGTCTGGATCTCGTCGGCTTCTCTGTTCATATCGGCCGGTTGATGCTGCGTGCGGCGCGCGACGGGGCGATCCTGCTGTTCACGCTGCGCGCCCCGCGCGATCCGGAGGCGCATCACTTGTTGTCTGTGCCCAGCGAAGTGGACTCCCGTCAGGTGATGCACTTCCATCTGGGCACCCTGTTGGATATGAGTGATGGCGCTTGGGCGCGTGCCAAGCACTCCGACAACATGACGCTGCTGGATTTGGACGTGCCTTACCAGAGTCTGCTGGGCGGGGGCGCTCAGGGGGCGCAGGGACTGGAACTTGAGCGTCTTACGGATATGGCGCGGCCGGTAGTGGAGTGTCTGTTGCGCCCGGGCTTCCCCTTCGCATTGGGGTCCTCGGTGATCATGCCGGCGGGTCCGCAGCGCTGAGTTCGATGGAATTGACTGGTCGAGATCGTCGGCCCGGTCAGACTGTTGACTTGGTGAGATGCTGGAGGGTTATTCATGTGGGTGGTTCGCCGCTGTGAAGTTGCCGTGTTTCTGTGTGATTGTGGGGAAGGGTTGTGATTGCGTGGAGGTGGTGCCGGTGGGGTGATAAGCCTCCGGCCAGGCGCTAGATCCGGGTGCGAGCCTGAGTGGAGGTGGTGCCGTTGGGGTGATAAGCCTCCGGCCACCACATGTTTCGACAGGAAGAGTTGGATTCGGCGGGTGCGGTGGATCGGGCGGGGCGGTTCGGGTGTTCGTCTGGCGGTTCGTGCGCTGGCGTGACGGTTCGTACGTTGTGGTCGACGATTCGTACTTTGCGGTGACGGTTCGTGCCTCTAGGTGCCGAAGCCTCGCAACAAGTGACGAACCGCCGGTGGTAGGTGATGAAGCGTCGGGCCAGTGTATGAATCGTTGGTGGACGGTTCGAAGTGTCAGCCCCGTCGGCCTCATGCCCGTCGACGCGGCGGCCCCGCCCCA
>NZ_JAUMUL010000026.1 GCF_030530635.1 Actinomyces sp. | reverse complement strand
AACGCCGCTCAAGCCGCTGTCCGTGCGGCGCGAAACGTTGCTATTCCAACGATTCGCGAACCGGTTCCGGGGCGCTGACGGGGCGTTTGTCATCAATTTGGACACTTCGCGCCGTACTCGCGAACCGTCGAGCGAAGGCACATACCGGCCGAGGCGCAACCGTCAGTCAATGTCCCGAGCAGACAGGCCCGTCTGCCGCGCCAAGGCTGTCATCTCGTCTTAATGCACCTGGAGGTGCGAGGCGCTTCCTGACCCCTATCCCTGGAAACCGCGTCATTCCGCGACTTTCAGAGTCGAGATCGCCACCGACCCCGCAAGCACCCCACAGGACCGACTGGCACCACCCCGAAACAACCACCTTTCGTTGCAAACAAGCCAAGCGCCACCGACACCCCTACAAGCCCCTCCAGCCACCAACTTTCAACGAAGTCATGCGGAAAAGTCGGGGTCAAAATGCACCTATCTCTGCACCTTAGACCAAATCGCAATCTCAACACAATGACCCACAACACCCCACCCGCCACAGACATCTCACCAACACCACCAACGACACCCGGCACCACCACCTGAACCCACCTGACAACCGCCGCGCCTACCACCAATCTAACGCTCCCAGCCGCACCCACTGGGAGGCGCCCCGCCTCCGGCGCATCTACTTCTCCGCGCCCTTGGCCTCCTGCGTCTCCTTGGCCGCTTTCGCATCCTTGACCGTCTGCGTCTCCACGGCCTGCAGCAATTCGTTGAAGCCGGAGAACCAGGACGCGTTCAAGTCGATCCCCTTGATCCCGGACTCGGCGGATCCGTCACGCACCAATCGCTCAATGAGCTTATCCAGCAAGTCGACGCAGGTGAATTCATCACGCACTTCCACCCACAACTCATCCAAAGCGCGCTCCAACGCCTCCTGAACGGTGGACTCCCCATGAGTAATCACGAGCCTGTCGCGCACCTCACAGGGAAAGCGCAGCAGGTCGCCGCGTTTCAACGCGGACAGATCGACCGTCGTACCGGCCTTCCTGCGCTCATGCAGTTTGTTCTTCAGACACGTATCGGGCTCATGCAGCAGACTCATGCCCTTCTTGGCCGGTTTCCGCGCATGCACTGCCTCGGCCGCCACCACCACCAGCCGCGCCTGCGTCAGCCAATCGGCGCGACTGAACAGAAAATGCACCGTGCGCAGCACATCCACAATGACGCCGGCATGGTCGTCGAGCCTTTCCGCCTGCCGCGCCTGCACGTATTCCTGGCGCAGCTCCTCACAGCGTCCGGCGAGGACGTCCATGTCCCGATCACCGGCGGCCAACACCCGCACGGCGCTGAGCAAATTGAGACTGCGCAGGCTGATCGCGGCGGCACGCCGCAGCGCGTCCTCGGCGTCGTTGTGCAAGGCGATCCGGTGAAACTGGGAGGCCGGTTCCTTGATGCCCCGGCCCGCGTCGACGAAGGTCTGGACGAACAGCGGCACGGCATTGAGTGCGCACTACTCCTGCGCCCCCTCGAGCGCGCCGTAGACCGCAGACTTCTCCCCGGTTCCCACGACCACTACCGCGACGGCATCCGCTGCGCCAGAACCGCGCCCACACCCTCGCGAACCCTCCACATCGCCTCGGGCACCGCCCGAGCCTCGTAATCCCCCGCACCGTAGTCCAGAAGGCTACAGCCCGGTTCGGGCAGTTCCCACTCCCGGTGCACGCCGTCGGCGACGACGGTCTGCGCGTTGAGCCCGGCCGTCTTCCTGGACTCCGGATGCGCCGAGTGCAGAATGACGAACTCGACCGGCAGGGCGGGGTGTTCGTCCGGTCCCGCAGCGGCCGCGCCCCGCTCCAGCAAGGCGCCGGGAACCGCCCGCCGCAGCTCGCGCTTGGGCTCGGCACGCAGCACCCGCTCCGGGATGGTAGGCCGCAGGAAAGTCCTGCCACAACTGAAGACGTACAAGACCGGACGCGGACTCGGCCGCGTCACCCACTTCGGCAACGCCTCAGCAAGATCAGGCTCCCCCGCGGCTACCGCCCAGTCCTCGGCGTGGGGCGCCTCACCATCGTGAACGGTACGCTTGGCCAAGTCATTCAGCGGCCCGGTCGGCGACACACTTTAGTTCGAAGAGGTCGCCATGGAGGTAGGCCTCGACCTGTAGCGTCAGCCCGACGTGCTCCTCAAGCCCGGCCTTCACGTCCGGGCGGTTGCAGGCCTGCTCCAGCAGCGTGGCGACGGCGTCGGTCTGGGTTCCCTCGCAGCCGTTGGCCGTGCCCAGGAGGATCACCCGCACGACGGCGCCGATGGCCGCGCCTGCGGCCCCATACCGGCTAACGCTTGCACCCCCGCTGAGGCCACAGTCTGACGCCAAAGCACCTTGCCAGCACCCAAGCGACAAGCAAGGCCACAACGAGCAGCCCGAAACCGGCACCCCACCAGGCCGCTCCGCTCAGGAGGGGCCCGCCGTCGTGCAAGTTGGACCAGACCTCCAACGCCACCGACAGCGGCAGACCGACGAAGGCGAGGATGCCCACAGCCCGCTCCATAGCGCGAGCGGATTCCTGACGCTCGCGCTCCAGCGTCTCCCGACGGCGCTCGCGCTCCTGCCGTTCCTTGTCGGCTAGGTGCTCCTGCCGCTCGATCAAGGTCTGCACGCTCTCCTGCAGCAGGCGCGCCTGCTGGACGGTCTGTTCCACCGCCCGATCCAAGCCTCCTGCCTGCTGCATCCAGGCCAACACCATGTCGGCCTGTCGGTGCCGGGTGACATCGATCCACCATTCGGAGGCGAGGAACGAGACCGCCTCACCATCTAGCCGGATCGCTTTGGCTATCACAGGGTCCAGGTACTCCGTCACAGTGTCCAGGTCCCCCGCCTGACCGATCTTCTCGGTCGCCGTCCTCAGCTCCTGAGCGGTGGCCGCGAGACTGTGGGACAGGGTGCGCACGCGCAGCCGGTCCAGGACCACCAGCAGGTACACGTCCAGGTCGGTGGAGCACATCTTGAGCATGGCCTCGAGCAGGAAGACGTCGTCCTGGCGCGGCAGGTAGGCGGCGCCACGCTCCCACACACTCGCCGCCCAGCTCTGGGAGAGCACGTGAATGTTCTCCTTTGCCCGCCCGTAGCGCTCCTCCCCCAGCTCGAAGCCCGTAGGCGATGGCAGGCTCCCCCACTGCCATCCCGCGGCCGTGAGCACCGGCAGCGGCAACCTCGCACTCGGCGAGGTTCCGGCCCGGCGCAGATCGTCGAGCGGCTCGGCGCCCACCGGTACCTCCACCCGACTACCGAGCGTGGCGGGGCTCTCCCCGAACTCCGGAACCCACCGCCGGCTCAGCTCCCGGGGCACCCAGGTCAGAGTGAACAGCGGGGCGGAGAACCAGGACTTCCGCTCGGTGTGCTCCGCCGCCAGCGTCACCCGTGCCGGACCGCACACGTCAGGACGCGCCAGCAGCTCGTTGATCGTCTCACAGATGGCCCTCATCCGGCTCGGGTGGCGGACGGCGTCGTAAAAGCGCTCGTAGGACCGCGCATCGAATGGCTCCGGTAAGTCCTTATCCGCGTGAGCGCCGTCCGCCTGTGCGCCGTCCGAGCGCTCACCATTGGCATGCTCGTCATCCGCCGGTTCGCCGGCCGGCAGCTCGGTCTCCGTCCGCGGGACGACGGCGTGCACCGCCAGGATCGCCGTCCCCGGACCGTCTCCAGTCGATACGCGCAGCACCTCCAGGGCACCGATGCGCAGCACCCGCTTGTCTTCCTTATCGCAGTGATCGAACAGTTCCTTGAGCAGCAGGGAGCGGCGGTTGTCCGCGCCCAGTGGCCGGTTGCGGCAGTCCCTGCCGCCGCCCAGCAGCCGCTCGGCCACCTCCGGGTGGAAGTATGCGGCCCGCATGCCCCGGTAGGCCTGCCTCATGATGCCGCTGCGATCCCGGGCTCTATAGCTCAGGGCCTTGACGTCCCAGTTCCCGAAGGCCTGGTTCCAGCCACGGTGCACCTGGACCTCCCACAATCGTCGGGCCAGACCAGGTCGGTGCGCTGCGGGAAGTGCTCGGCCACCACCCGGCTGGTGACGTAGACCGTGCCGGACCGCGGTTCGGGCAGGGGCGGGTCGATCCCGAGCCAGGTGGCGCCGACGGCGATGGGCACCTGCCGCACACCGGCCGCCTCACCCGGACGCTCGGGGTCGTACACGCTCAGCGTCTCCTGCCGCCCGTCGGATAGCAGCAGCCGGGGCACGACGTCGGATGCCCGCAGCCGCAGCGGCCCGCCCTCCAGGTGCAGGATCACCTCGTGCGGGGTGAGGTTGATCAGGGTGATGGGCGTTGCCGACTTCATCAGCGACCCTCCGCCCATTCCAGCAGCGCCCGAAAACGCTCGGCCCACGCCAGGTCAATATCGATCTGCAAGGACTCGGCGCCTTTTTTCACCGCGGTGATGGCGTGCTTGAGCAGGTCCAGGTAGTCGAAATCGGTGTCGACCGTGATGGACCGCTGACTCATCACCTCCCGCACGGCAGCATCGACCCGACTGTCGCCGTGAGTAAGACTCACTTCATTCCTGACCTCGTAGAGCAGCCGGAGCAGGTCTCCACGACCGCATTCCTCGATCCTGTGCGGCGGACCGCAGTGACTCACCTGGTCCTGCCAGGCATAGCGCTCCCGGAACAGGGTTTCGTCCGCATTCCTGCCCCGCCGGGGGAAGTTGACCGCCTCGGCGGCGACTACCACCAGGTGCGGATCCACGTCCCCTTCTGCTTCCAGGCACAGCGCACGGACGGTTTCCATCACCGACAGCAGCACGCCCGCATGGGCATCGGGGTCCTTGGCGTTGACCGCCTGCAGGTATTCCTCGCGCAACTCATCACACGCCTGGGCGCGCACGTCCATGTCCTGGTCGCCGGCGGCGAGCACCCGCACGGCACTGAGCAGGTTCAGGCCGGACAGGCTCGCCGCGGCAGCGGTTCGCAGCGCCGCCTCGGCGTCGTTGTGCAGGGCAATGCGGTGGAACTGCATCTCCGAGCGCTCGATGTTCTGCCCCTGCTGAACCGAGGTCTGCACGAACAGCGGTACTGCTCGCTTGGCGCACCATGCCTGAGAGGCCTCGAGGGCGCCGATCGCTACCGCCTTCTGCCCCGATGCCACGATGGCGACGGCGGACGGCTGCTTGGCATTGAGTACTTCGCGAACCATCTCGCTCACTTTGCCGGCCAAGTCTTCAACCGGCGCGAAGTCATGGCTGTCAGCTCCTCCGTAGTCGATGATGTCCACCCCGGGCGCGGAGGAGTCCCCTGGCCTCTTTGCCGAATGCGCGGATGCGCGGGTTTTAGCCGCCGTCTCCTTCGATCCCGGATCGGATGAGTGCAGCAGGAGGAAATCGACGTCGCCAACGCCGCCGCCCTCGAGCATCCCGCCGGGCACGGCACGCTTGAACTCCTCATCCGGCCCGGCCTCCATGACGCGCTCGATCACCGACCGCGGTCGATACCGTTCGCCCATGCCGCAGATGTAGAGGACTCGTCCGCGTCCGGGCCAGTGCATCCAGGAAGGCACTCGCCCCCACAGGTCGGGAACCTGCTTGACGGTGGCCAAGTCGGACGCCGTCGGCGCCGCTGCATCGTGGACGGCGCGGTTGCCAACCGGCCGCAGGCGATCACCTGTTCCGACAAGCCACTCGGCGGAAGTGGATTCCTCATCCAGATGCTCGTTGCGGACCAGGCCCAGCACCTTGCCCAGTTCCTTGCCCGGCAAGCGTTTGAACACGCTGCCCAGCCGGTCATCCTCTGCGCGCGCCTTGTTCTCCTCGGCCAGCAGGGCCTCGTAGTGCTTCTCCACCCAGGCGCGCACCGCCAGGCCGGCGCCGTTGTCCGCCCGGGTCATCTCCACCGCCACCAGCGCGGCGAACTGCTCATCGGTGGCCGTGGCCGACGCCTCTCCCCTCTCCCGCCCCGCGCCACCGAGCACCGCCTGGAGATCACACAGTAGCCGGGTGTGTTCCTCGTCGATCAGATCCTCTCGGCGGTGCTGCCGGGCCCACTGCGCGGCCTGCTCCAGGTAGCCCAGGGCACGCAGCCAGTAGAAGGGCGCGGCATCGTGGTGGCTGCGGCGGATCAGGCGGGCCGCCGGATCGTTGGGATTCGCGGCGACCGCCAGGCGCCAGTCGTAGCCGAGCTGGTCGACCACGCCCATGGCGCTCAGACACATCATGGTGGCGCCGCCAATCATGGATGCCACCACGGGCTGGTCCGCAGCAGTGCCGTATGCCGCCTCGACCCACCTACTGAGATCGCCACGGCTGACCTGCTCGTTCAGGTTGCCGTCGGCGCGGAGTTCGACGGCGATCTCCAACCCATAGCGGTCACGCAGGGCCGCGCGGATCTCATCTCGGAGCAGAAGCTCGGCGAGCGCCTTGGCGATGTCGTGCGTGGGCCAGCAGCCGGAATCGGTGCCCAGCAGCAGTACACGCACCGGGCCTGCCCCGCCGTCGTCCGCGATCGCCGCCAATTCCAGCGCCAGTGGCGTCCATTTGAACCGGCTTCTCGCCGTGCCGATCACGGTTCCTTGCTGCAGGAGGTTCAGTGCCTGGCCGACAGCACCTTCATCCCCGGCGGCAACATCAGCGGCAGCCCGCCGCAGCGCGTTGATGCCGTTCTCCCTCGTATGCTGGCGTAGCTCCTTGTCATGCAGGGTGTCGCTACCGAGGTCGGCTTCTCCAACAACATGTACGAGCAGAGTCATGTGAGGTCCTCTCTGACCGCCTGATGGGTCGCGTTGCTGCCGGGCGTATCCGCCGCGGGGAGGGCGGGGCACGGCCCACTCGAGTCTGCACCCGACCACCGCCACCCGTCAGCCGAACGAGGGAAGGAAAATCGTCAATTGAGATTCCTCTCCTAAAACCGTGTTGCCACTCACGCGGGCGTGGCAGACTACACGCGTCCCGGCATCCGCCCCGGCCCGTCCGCCCCCGAGAGGATCCCCATGCAGCTGGTCATGATCGAGACCCACGGGAACCAGAACTACATCTTCTCCTCCCCGCGCCTGCGGGAGAACATCGGGGCGTCGGCGCAGCTGGTACGGCTCAAGGAGTGGACAGACAGGGCGCTGACCGCAACCGGGGTCAGGCAGGCCTGGGCAGCCTCCCACGAGTCCCACGAGCAGATCGAGCCGAGGCCTTCGCCTCCCCGGGATGGCACCGGGCCCTCGCGCTTCAGCACTCTGTGGGTCTCCCGCGCCTCGGGCAAGGTCATCTTCATGGTGGATACGTCCCAGCAGGCCAAAGCCGTCATCGGCCACGTCACCCGCACGGCGCTCGCACAGGCGCCGGGCATTGACATATCCGGTGTCTTCATTGACATGGGTCAGGCCGCACACGTGGATGAAGCGCTGTTGAAGACACTTCATGCGGAAGCGAGTCGATACGCGCTTGAGCGTCCCCCGGCGGGCTCCCGCTTCTCCCAGATTCCCTTTCTCGCCCGGGCGCAGGACTCGGCGCTGCCAGCCTCACCGCCCCTGGGCGCGTCCCTTCCAAATGGTCTTGCGGACGAGGCCAAAAGGGACATCGCTAGTGCTTACTCACTGCCCTCCCGGGTCAAGCGCTACGGCGCCTACCGGGCGCGTAAGGCATTGATCGATCGCGCAGTCGGAGCCAAGCCCGGCCTGGAGGAGGACAGGGACGAGAACCGACTCGTCCGTGATCCCACCCAGCTTGAGAACAAGTACAAGGAACTTCAGGAACAGCTCGAGCACGATCTCATGCAGACGTTCCTGACAGGTGAGAACAGCGTCACCGACGATTCCCCCGGCGGTGCAGACGCTGCCGGGGACGCCGCCGATGATTCGCTTCACGCCCTGGAGGAGGTCTTCCAGGACACGCAGGTCACCGACCGCGACATCGAAGCGGAAGACCTAATTAACATCACCAAACTGTCCAAGGTCGCCGTGATCCATATCGACGGCAACGGCATCGGCGCCATCATGCGAAACCTGGAGGTCGCAAAGAAATGTGTCGACGCTGAAGACTTCGAGGACTCAATCGGCTGCCAACCGGACGACGCCGATGCGCTCCGCCGTTTCATACTTGGCGTAAGCACACGGTTGGACGCCGTAGTGACTTCCGCATTCGCCAACGCCTGGTTCGACGTCGCGCGCTGGGCACAGCGTGAAAAACGCACCCAGCAGCTCGACTTCACCGTGGTTCCGGTAGTTCCCGTGATCCTCGGTGGCGACGACGTAACGGTGATCACCAGCGGTGATTACGCAATACCCTTCGCGACTTCATTCCTGAAGCACTTCGAGGAGAGGACAGCCGCCGATCCGCTCCTGAAGTTCCTGCACGGAGTCGACCGGGCCGCCGCTTCAGCCGACAAACAGCCCACGTACATGCCAGGACCCATGACAGCGGCCGCGGGCGTGGCCGTGGTCCGCCGCAACTTCCCCTTCCACATCGCCTACGACCTGGCGGAGCGGCTGGTTGAGGCGGCCAAACGGGTGGGCAAGGCGCAGGTTCCCGCGGTCTCCACCCTGAGCTATCACGTCCTGTTCGACACGACTGTCCTGGACGCCGACGAGGTCCTCAGCGCCTACGCGAGCTTCACCGACCGTCCCTTCCTGCTGAATCCGGACCCTGCCCGACCGGCCAACGGTTCCGAGGCAGAGCACCCGGACTGGGTGGAGGTGTGCAAACGGGTGGACAAGTTCAACCGGCTTACCGAGGAGGACGAAGAGACCGGCGAGACCCGCTTCCCCCGGACCAGGGCCACACGCATACGCAGGTTCCTGTCCGACGCAGCCCAAGCTCAACTCAGGGGCGACACCGCTACGCGGAAGACGATCATGGTTCATGCCGAGAGCGAATGGCGCGCCGCCGAAGACAGCCTGGGGAGCAACGTCGAGGCAATCGGCGGAATCAAGGGACTGTTCGATCTGCTGGAGCTGTCCGACCTGCTGCCCAAGCAGTACCTTTCCGAACAACTACGTAAGACCTCGAGCCACGCCCCGTCATCCGCCGCCCAGCAGTCCGAGGAGACCCAGGCATGAGCACCACGAGCGCTCTCCCGACTCACCACTCACCCGTCAGCTTCCCGCTGCGCGTGATCTTCAAATCCGACTGGGGCGTATCCACCGGCGCCGGGATCGCGGGCGGCGTGGACGCCGTCGTCGAGAAGGATGAGCGGGGCCTGCCGATCGTGCGGGGCACCATCCTGGCCGGCGTGATTCGCGAGCAGGCCTTCGTCGTCGCCGAGGCCCTCGATCGGGACGCGTCAGGTGAGTCCGCCGCATCTTCCGACGATCCCCCCACCTGGCGCGCCTTCGTCACCAAACTGTTCGGTGATGCTGAGCATCCGCGTCTGGTCGGCTTCACCGACGCCCGGCTGCCCGACGGCGTCGCTCCGGAGAGCGCCGTCCACGAGGTGGTGTCGCTCTCGATCGATGAGGATACGGGCACCGCCAAGCAGGACTTCCTCCGTTTCTTCGAGCGGGCCGCCGCCGATGAACTCGGGGGTGAGGTTATGCTCGCAGACTTCAATCCGCGGGGGCGGCCGTTGGTCTGGAAGGACGAGCAGGTGGAGGCGGCACGGCTGGTCCTGAGCCTGGCCGGGCTGTTGGTGCGGGGCATCGGTTCGAACCGCTCCGACGGCGACGGCGTCTGCGACATCCTCATCGGCGATCCGCGCAAGGCCGACTCGTCCGCCGGGCAGCCGACCGTCGAGGCGCTTAAGACGTTGTGCCGCAGCCTGTTGGATGCTTGGAAGGGAACGGCACCCACCATTCCTGAAGCCGACGGCGAGCCTCGGGCACCGGAGGTACCTCACGCTTCCGTATCCGGCGACGAGGCGGCACCCCCTGCTCCCGGCCGTTTCTTCACAGCCACTCTCGACATCCGCCTGCTGACCCCGGTGGTGTCCTATGAGGTGCCCCTGTCCAACGAGGTGCGGTCCCTGGACTTCCTGCGCGGGACCGTGCTGCTGCCGTGGGTGCACCGGCGCCTGCGGGCGGTTGCGGGCAATGACCAGTTGGTGCGTGACGCAGTCGTCGCGGGTGACCTGTTGGTCTCCGACGCCACCGCTGTTGTCCGCAACGACGACGGCGGTGCCTGCCAGGGCATGCCGGTTCCGCTGGTCCTGTCCCGCCCGAAGAACCCACCACAGTCCGGGGCGGCCGCCGCAGACGGCGCACAGCCCACATCCCCCGAGACAATGACCGCCACCAACCGGCTGCTCGCGGGCGAGCCGGAGGATGTGCACAAGCCGCTGCGTGCCGGCTACGTGTTCGTCCCGGGTGCCGGTCCGGACGGCTCCGGCGACGTCGCCGGCGGCATCGGAGCGCCGGCCCTGGTGGGCAGGCAGTCCACCGCGCATGATCCGGACACCGGAGGTGCGCGCAGCGGACAACTGTTCCTGGTCAGGGCCCTGCCCGCCGGATTGAGCATGCGCGCATCCGTGACCGTGTCGGAGAGGCTTCTCGACCGGATCAGGCCGCTGCTGGCTGCGGCATTCCCCCAAGACGTCGAGGCGCGGCTGGGGTCGCGGCGCCTGAGCGGCACCTACGGGCGTGCGCGGTGCGAGCTGTCGGCGTTCACGGAAGCGGACCCGGCCCTGCCGGGCGAAGACCCCGCATTCACGCTTTGGTTCACCTCCGATGTGCTGGTGCGTTCGCCTCGGCTCGGCCCCGGGGGCAGTATTGAGGACCTCCTGCAGGCTTTCAGGCACGCCGGCGCCGCCGTCGTGCTGGTGGGAGAGCGTGATGAGCAGGGGGCCTCGGCATCGTCTTTGGAGGGCGCATTCACCGCCGGAGTCCGGCACAAGCGCGTGGACTCGTGGTCGGCCGCCGAGCATCAGCCGCGCGCTACCCGCACCGCCATCTCCGCCGGCTCGGTGCTGCGGGTTGTGGCCGCGGATAGTGCGGACTCCGCGGCGGTTCTCCGCCGGCTGACCGAGCTGTCTGTCACCGGCGTCGGCGAGTTGACCGCGCAGGGGTATGGGCGGTTCGTCGTCAACCACTGGATGCTGAAGAAAGAGCAGATCCACTTGAAGGAGCTTCACCAAGCGGACTTCCTGAGCTGCATGCGGACACAACCGGAGGACCCTGCCGTGGAGAGCACCTCCGGCGGGCATGAGGAGGAACGGGTATGAGCATCACCCGCTACAAACTGACGATTCGGCTGCAGGCCGCTTCACCGCTGCACTCGGGCGGGATCGACGAGTTCGTCGACCGCACCCGCTCAAAGGAGGAGCGCAAATCCGTACCGCGGCGCTTCGTCCGTGACGGGCATGAACGTCCGATCATCACCGGGCGTTCGGTCAAGGGCGCGGTGTGGGCGGCGTGCCGCAGGTACGTGAAGGACCACAGCGACGCCGGGCTCACGCTTGCCGATCTCGATTTCCTTCAGGGACTGGCCGATGACAACCGGGCAGGGGCCTTGACCTTCCGGTCCATCGACTTGAACAAGGTGGCTGCGCGTGAGCGCAAACCGAAGGAGGGTCAGGCCGCGAAGGACCCGCTGGTAACCCGCACGGGCATCGCCGTCGACCGTTACTGGGGGACGGCAGGGGATACGGCCCTGTTCCAGCACGAGTATGTGCCGGCGGGCGAGTCCCTGGAGCTGGTGATCACCGCGCAGGTCGGCACGCTGGACGGCCCGGGGGACCCCGCTGTGGCGACCGAAGAGGCCCCTTCTGCCGACGGGCGGAAGCTGGCTGATCCAGATGTTCTGGTAGAACGCCTGTTCGCGCTCATCGTTGCCCTGTTCCAGCAGGAGCGCATCGCCTTCGGCGGGCGCAGGAGTGCCGGCTGGGGGCGGGTGCGGCTGGATGAGGCCAAGCCGGCCGAATCGGGGAAGGAAACATTGGGGAGACCGTGGACCCTGGTGAAGACTCCCCTGGCGAGCAAGAACGACCTGTTGGCCTGGCTTGAGCCGTCGGATAAGCCGCGCAGTCAGTTTGAGCCGGCCAACATAGCCGCGTCCGGCCTGACCAGAATCACCATCACCTGGGACAGCCCCACCGGCATCCTTGTGGCTGAGACGCCGTCCGAGGATGACAACGACGAACAACGGAAGAATTTGGCCAAGCCGCTCCGCTCGGGACCGGGAGAAGATTACCCGCTGGTGCTGCCCGGGTCCTCGGTGCGTGGGGCGCTGCGGTCGCGCGCATCACGCATCGCTCGTACGGTGCTTGCCGTCAAGCGGCCGGATCAGATGGAGAGCTGGCAGAACCGCGACGTCCATAAGCAGTTGGCTGACGATCCGACCCTGGTGCGCGACCTGTTCGGCACCACGGAGCATCGAGGTGCACTGACCGTGCTGGACACCGTTGCCTCCAGTGACGGGACGGAACGCGAGGTGACGCACAACGCCGGAGACCGCTGGACCGGTGGCGCCGCGGATAGCGCACTGTTCAGCGAGATGGTGTTCGACAATGCCAAGTGGAATGACATCGTGCTGGAGCTCGACGCCGATGCCCTGCCGGGAAACGATGATCGCCGGAAGGCGGCCTGGTGCCTGCTGGGACTGGTACTCGCTGAGCTGACTACCGGGACCCTGCCGCTGGGCAGCCGCGGCACCCGCGGCATGGGTCAGGTCAACGTATCAGCGGTGCGCGTGGAGACGGACGGCGCGTTCGTTCCCGGCTGGGAACTGACCGCCAAGCCCGGTGATGTCGGTGCCCTTGCGCGGGGCATTCTCGCAGAGTTGCGGAAAATCAATATCGCCGCCAATCCAAAGGCGGAGGAGGGCTGGGAGGGCTGGTCCAGCTACCTGGTGGCTACCGAGGGGGCAACCAATGTCTGAGGGAACACGCTACGACGCACCGCTGCGACGCGGAAGACTCGCAGAGACATCGTGCGGCGACGGGACCCTGGCCGGTGTTCTGGCGAAGGCAACTGCCGGCAGCTGGCAGGGCATCGCTTACACGACCGCGGGCGCCTGCTCGCTACGCGAGGTGCATGGCGAGGCGGCGAATGCACGGCTCCGGAACACCGACGGTAGCGACGTTGACCTCGGCACCATCTATGAACTGCGCCTGTGGTATGTGGGCACCGGCAGCGACGATTCGCTTCTGGCCCGTGAACTGCGCTGGCTGAACGGAACCGGCGGAGTAGAAGTAACCGTGCGCCGTGAAGCCGGGGACGTCGACGACGGCCGAGCAGCACACGGCGAATCCGGCCGCCCGTGCTGGTATCGGCACAACAGCTACCTGCAGCACGGGGCGAGCGCGCCCTTCAAGGGCTCGGACACCATGACCAGCATCGAGGTCTTCATCGAGGAGGCCGCCTACGGGAACACGGTGTTCGTTGATGAGTTCATGACCGGAAGGTGGAACTGACATGGCCGAGTTTGGGGATTTCCATTCCGCAGTCAACCGCATCCCGGTGCCGCGCAGATCGGCGGCAAACCTTGCTAGCAAAGGCCTTTTGTCCGCTGATCTCTTCAGGGACCGGGCCGCCCGCGGGCACGACCGTCTTGAGCCCGATCGCTGGTCCGGGTCGATCGACCTGGAGATGACGGTACGCACGCCGTTGGTGTTCGGGGAGCAAAGCACCAAGGAAATCGTGCTTCCGGGCGGCAGGAAAGACAAGCGCTCCTTCGTGGATCTTCCCCAGAACGGAGATGGCACGGTGTGTGTTCCTCCCACCATGGTCAAGGGCATGATCTCCCGCGCCTACGAGACCCTCACCTGCTCGCGCTTCCGCGTGTTCAACGACCTCCCCAATGAAGTAAACAGCAAGCCGGGCCGCGAAGCGGACACCTCCCCGTTGACCTATCGGGGTGACGCCGCCAGCGCACTCGGCCTGGTACCCATCCGCATCTGCGAGGAGCGGGGCGACGGCCTGGTGGGTGAGCTGTTCTACGGGGACACGCTTGTCACCAACGGCTATCGCGACGACCGGGACCGATCCTATCCCAAAATGCGTGCGGCCTCGCTCCAATGTGGTCCGGTTGGGCCGGCATACCTGCGTGTAGACACTCAGCAACTGACGAAGATGACGCCGCACGGCGCACATATCCGCTGTCATCTCTCACTCTGCTTGCACGGGGACCGCGGTAGGGGTGCGCGCTACGCCTACTGGCAGGTGACGCACGTCATTACCGACGCTGGCGAGAAACCGTTGTTCAAAATCCCGAATTCGGTGAGAGTCGTCGACCAACTTAGGGACGTCGAGGGCTATGTATGCCGCACGGCGCCGGACGGCGTGAGGCCGAACCAGCTGTTCCCCGGAAAACATGGGAAACATGACGAACGTTTCTTCTTTGACGTTTCGCGTCAGGGACCGAAGAAGGTAACCATCGAGTCCGAGGTCTGCAAGGCGTACGCGACCGTGGTACGCAGCTACGTTTACCAAAGGAAGCAGGACCCCCCGCGGAAACGCCACGAGGCGAACCGGGCAACCCGTACCGCTCAGCAGGACCCATCCGCGGCGAGGCTCAAGGTCGGCGACCTCGCTTTCGCGGTTGTGGACAACACCGGCGCCGAACCGGTCGTGCTCGAGGTAGTCCCAACAATGATTGGCCGTCACGCCTATAGCGCCAGCCCATACCGGCTCGCGGTAGAACAACTTGTTGTTCCGCTGTCGAACGCGGAGGAGGCTTCCTCCGCCGACCGGCTCTTCGGGTACGTCGTACCCGATCCGGCGCCACAGGCTGCACGCGGAGACGTGGCCGCACGTGGGCGTATCACCGTAGGAAAGGTCGACGGGTCCGGGGCGCGGATCAGCCGCGATCGCAAGACACTGACGCCCCTGCTTGAACCCAAGCCCGGATCGGCTCGCCGCTTCCTGACCGCTCGCGACTGCGGCACACCCACAGCCAACGACGGCAAGACCGCAATCAAGAGGTCGGAGTACTTCTCCCCCGGGCAGCTGCTGGGGGCAGCTGCGTATCCGGTCCACCGCAGTGCGCTCGACTCGCGGAAGTTCCCCAAGCAGGCCACAGCGCCGGCGGTGATGAACGGCCACGAGCAGCACAACGCGAATGTGCAGCTCACCGCGAAGTCGTGGGTTGAAGTCGGCAGCGTGCTGCGGTGCACCGTGTCCTTCACCAACCTGAGCCACGATGAGCTCGCCGCCCTCATCTGGATCCTCACCCCGGAGAACCTAGTTCCCTCCTCCGAGCAGGACTCTGACCGCTCCAAGTGTGGCTACCTACGAATGGGGCTTGCCAAACCTTTCGGTCTTGGGGTGTTGGAGGTACGTATCGCCTGCGGCGGCCTGCGTGCGCGTCGAGGCGTCGAACTAAACTGTTGTTACACCGAACTCAACGGATGCCTGGGGCTCAGTGAGCCGGATGTCGATCCGGGTGACTTCGCGCTTCCCCACACATCCGTATTGGTGCAGACACCGTGGGTGCAGGCGATGCAACGTGCCGCATTCGGCTACGCCGACGGCGTCGAGGTCAGACATATGACTCTCGAGGAGAACAAGGAGAACAACAAGATAGACGGTGCCACCGGCGTACCGCGCCAGGGCAAGGGAGTCGGGCCTCGTGACATGTTCGGCCCGCACTCGGCCTTGCCGCTCCACATTGACAGGCGCCCGCCGAACGGCGACCGCCCACCGCACCCGGGAAGCAACCATGGCCGGCGGCGCTGACGAGGAGAGCAGTATGAATTGGCACCACGCCTACAACGGCATCCCCACGGTCCGTAACACGGGCGGGAAGACCGGCAGGGGGTTTGCCGGCGACTATGCGCCGTCTGGGCAGGATCGGCTTGCACCGGACACCGTGTCAGGCGAGTTGGACCTCACCATCACCGTCGCGTCGCCCACGATTCCGGGGCAGAGCACGAAGGACCGACGCGTGGTGGTGGCCTCGCGCACTGGGGCCCCGGAGGGTGCACGCACCTGGGAGGACGCCGCCATTCCTGTCACGACGCTCAAAGGGGTTCTCTCCTCCGCGTACGAGGCGGTCACCGCTTCGCGCATGCGCGTATTCACGGACCACGACCATGTGCTCACCCATCGCCGCACCACCCAGGAGGCCGCTACGCTCTACCCGGTTCTCCTGGTGTGCGGCGGGCCGGACCGTGATTCCGAGACGGGCTTGAGCGCGCGGATCATGCTCGGCAAGAACAACCCGAAAAGCCGAGGATGGAACTGGCGCCGCCCGCAGTATGTATGCGCTGCCGTACTGCCCGACAGTCAGAAGTCTGTCACCGCGTTCTACAGCTCAAAGCCTGCCAAGAAGTACAGCAGATCGAGAAAGCATAGCAAACAAAAGCACAAGCACGGCGTCTCGACGGCCGACGTCGACGCACGGCTGGAGCAGTTGCGCAAGTCCAGTCGACACCTCGACCCCGTCACCTTCACCGTAAAGCTCGAGAATTTCTATAATACTAAGCGGGCAATAGTTGTCGGAATTGGAAATAAATATTTCCTCGACTCACGACCCAAGCGCAAGAAGCACAACACTGAGACCCATAGGGGTGTCATCGTGAGGCTCACGCCGCCTCATTCTGATCCGCTTACTGAGACCAAGTACAATGAATTCGTCTTCTTCGACACCGAGACGAATCGTACGTACCTCCCTGTGCGCACTGACGTCCTTGAACAATTGGTTGAGGTTATTCACAGCTACCTGGAGAACATACGCCAACTCGTAGAACGCGAAAAGGCGGGCACGCCCGGTAATTCGAAGTCTCGCAAGTCGACGGACCCGAAGACATGGCTTATCCATGAGATCGCCAACGGCAAGATCGACGACAACGGCCAGATCCTCGGAGCCTCCGATCCCAAGATCGCCAAGGGTAAGGACTCCGCTGTCATGGCCGACCGCGCACAGATCAAACAGTTCCTGCTCAAGCTTGCATCAACGGACCCCGGCATCCCTCTGTTCGCCTCGATCTCGAACAAGGGCAACATCACCGGGCTCACACCGTCTCAAGTTGGTCGGCGCACGGCGCCCGGATCACTGGCTCCGGTCAAGTTGGCAGAGAAATCAGGAGTTGCCCCCGCACGTACCTTCGCCCAGGCTTCGGCCGGTGACCGCATGTGGGGCTTTGTGGCCGATGAGAAAGAAGAGGGCGCTGGCCAGGCCGCCGCCGTGCGCGGACGCATCACCATCCGGCCCATTACACCCGTACTTCCCGGGCAGGACAGTTGGCTCCGGTCCCCCGAGCCCACCGCCCGAGGCTGGTTTCTTCCTACGTTGGCGAGCCCCAAGCCCGCAACCGGTGCACCATACCTCCGAGATAAGTCCGGAAGGGCACTGCCGGAAACAACCACTCGAGCCCGCACGTATCAGCCAGAACAGACCCTGATACGCAAGGTGTACCCCACCCACCGCAAGCTACTCGGCCGAAAGGACTTGCCGAACAGCACGCCCCTCGAAGGCGACATCGGCCCTCACGACACCGTCGTCGGCTCATTTCTGGCACCGGGAGCCAAGTTCACGACCACACTCGCATTTGATGGGCTGACGCCGCAGGAACTTGCCGTGCTGGTCTGGTTGCTTACCCCTGAGAGCCTGGTACCACCGAAAGCGTCCCCCGAGGATGAATCGATGCGCCGTGGCTTTCACCGGCTCGGATTCGGCAAGCCCCTCGGTCTCGGCGCAGTCGAGATCAGGGCCACCGACGTACACATGCACACCGGTAAGAGTTTAGCTGGCATGTACATGCAGCTCGACGGATGCCTCGGTTGTACGCCGCTCGACGCAACGACGGCGGCGGCGGCGGACAGACTGGCCGACGCGCTCAGCGCACTGCCCAAGGGCTTCGAGAAGAGGCTTCCGGTGCGCGCATTCGTACGTGCGGCCTACGGCTGGGACGACGAGGCCGAAGTCCAGTACCCCGACGCCCACAAGCCCGCTGACAGTAAAACTGGCGTGTCCGCCACCACCGTCTGGTTTAAGAACCGGGAGGAGGATCGCGTCAAGCACCGCATCAACCCCAACGAATACCGCCTTAACCGCAAATACAACCTCCCGGGCTTAGCATTCCCTTAGCAAACGTATAGAATAACCACAGCGCTAACGTATATCTTGCTAGTTAAGTCAGGTTCGACTTGCCCGAACCACGACCGCCCCAATTCGCGCCCCGTAATGGCGTGCCGCCTACCTGAAGGACGGTGTCGTATGAGTCGTAACGACGCACTCGCTCACGTATCGAAACCCAACTCCACCACCGGCAGTGCTACCACGGCGCTACGGATTTCATCCGTTACGGCTATCGTGCTGCTGATCGCGGGCCCGGGCGTGATGCTTGTGTTCTGGGCGAACTACTCCGGCTCAAATCCGAGAGGCTATCCGTACTATCTCGCCTCCACCTGGGGCGACGGGCTCTTTCTGACCACCGCGGCTGCATCCCTGGTCGCACACGCCGTAATGATCATGGAGCGGGCCCACACACCTTTACGCGCGCTCATTCGATCGCTATGCATCGCCTCTCTTGGCGCATGGCTTGGAATGGTCGGGGGCGCCCTGACCCAGTTCGAATGGCTTATGAACAGCGACATCCGCACGAACTGGACCTTGCCGTCGCCTCACACTTTCAATGCTGCAGGCCTCTACCATGCCGCGTATCTAATGAGCATGTGTGGCCTATTCGCGGGACTAGGCCTACTGACATTGCAACGCGCGCTTCTGGCACGAGGAACCGACGCCACCAGTACGCCGGGGGCCAGGCTCTCATACCAAATCGCATGGTTCGGCCTGTCGGGGTACGGATGCCTTCATGCGTACGATAACTCATACCTCGACCTGCACACCTGGTCAGGCGTCGCATGGCTATGCGCCATCCTGACCGCCATCAGCACGTTATTCACAATCGCGTGCCGGCTTCTCAACCTCAGACGACGCTCACACGACACCACCCGTGGTCTCCCACTCACCTCCGACGTTGTTGACGCCGGATCCGGCGTACTCTTGGGTATCTTCACGTCGATATGCATAGTCGCTATAATCGACCGACAGGCGCAAGAGTTCCCGTACGATGCGGTTCTCTATGCCTTAGTGCTGATCGGACTCAAGAAATACAACGCGAAGGGGAATACCGCCCTCATTCGGGAGCTTGTCACCTCGTTCTCCTTCGGCGCACTAATCGGCGCATTGTTCGGCTTTGCGGACTCATTCATTTCAACCTGCATTACTGCATTTGCTCTTATAGGCATTCCTGTCGCCCTGCGGCCACACATCTACGGCGACAAGCATGCGGAGTCACGATCGGCGTACGGTCTTCTCCCGACATTCGCGTTCCATCAACTGTTCGGCTACTGTCGTCAGTATGGCATCGACTACGGCGAGTTGCTGACGATGTTCGACGATTTCATCGCGGCTCCCATCATCTTCCTATTAACCTCTCATCTCACATCCATATTTCGGAACAATGTAATATCCGCAGACGAGCGCGGCACGGAGATGCCGCCCCCAGATGAGATGCACCGAATCAAGAACCGGTTCTGGATTTCTTTCGTCGCAGGAATACTCTCGGTTATCGCTATGCTTCTCCGATTCCAACTCATTCGAGTTTCCTTCACAATTCCCGCGCTTGCCGACCTCGGCCTGCCATACCTGCTGCTATTTTGCGGTTGCCTCATTACGGTGCGTGCCGTACTAATGCACCTCGGGGGTAAAGCGCGCATCATTCTCGGGACACTGTTCATTATAGCTCTGTACTGCCTGGGTGCTATGTTCATCTCCGATCTTCGCTCCCCACTGCTCCGGGACTGGCGCACCTGGCTCGCTCTGCTACCGGTGCTCGGCTCCGGGGCGTTCGTTGCAAACGGCGTTGGTTCAAACGCAGTTCTTCTGGCAGGTGGAGTTCGCACGCGCCTGTGGTGGGTGGTCACGGCTGTTACTTTTTTGGGGTCCTGCCTGCTGTTTATGTGCACTTGCGTGCCAACAGTCGCCGATGGCGTCGAGTACGCGCCGTCATTCCTGTCGCCATTATCCGGCCTAATCGGAGGATACGCACTGGTTCTAGTCATCGCCAGAATCTCCGGACAACTGCTGGTAATAGCCTATTCCATGTCGCCAGCTTCACCCGAGGAAATTGTGCTACGGGATTCCGGAAGAACCGGCATTAATCAGGACTCGCTACTGGCGTCGAGCATGGTCCTTACGTTGGCATTATTGCCAATGCATATCTTGACAGACATAGACTACTTACCGCGCACCATCGTCGGTTTGATAGTGATCTTTGCCATCATACTACGCGCTTTTAATGCGATAGATTTCGCACTTCGGAATAACTATATGCACTTGTTGGGCGACAACGCCACCAAGGAACTCTTCGATTCTGCAAAGTCTAGTTCCGTTTCACCGAACTCCACCGAGTCGGCAAACAGCCAACAGCGCGCACTTAAAGCACATCTGGAACGTCAAGCGTGGTTAACCTGGTTTACCTGCTTCCCTTGGCTCGCTATCATCTTGTGCCTGCCCTACATTAAGGAGTATATGGAATCATCCCCGTCTGACCACGGTGACAACAAGTCATCTCAACGCAAGCGGACGACTTTCGCGCAGAACATGTACAACCGGTACTTGCTAGAATTCAGCGTATTCAAAGGCGAACACTCGCTAAGTGCTGATAGAGATCTTGGGCTTACCTCCGCCCGGCGTCAACATCCTTGGATTGTGGACCTGATGTTGTACAGGTGAGCTGCGTCAACATGAGCTGCCGGTGCACGTTCAGTTGCGCAACACGTCTGGCGCGATACGATGCACGTATACGCACTGCAGGCGATCTACCCGACGGCACTCGGCGGAAAGCGGAGCCTAGGAAGGCTGTGCCGGACGAGGCCATGCCCGCAACCTCGTTGAAGTCGACTACAGCGCCGCTCGACCAGGCCAAGCCGACTGCCACTCTTGAGGTGGACGATGAGACCGGCCTGCACCTGCTGCGCATCGGCCGCCCAATCACCACGGAGGAGATCGCAACATTCTTCTCGGAGGACGATTGACGCTGCCTCGTCGCGGCACCTTGCCGACGGCAGCGGTATCTCACCACGCCCCGCGGTTCAGGCCGCCGTCGTCGAGGGCCGGGGCAGTGCCGTGCACCTCGGCCCGTCCCAGGCAGTTCGTACGCAGCGGGAATATGTGGACCACGTCGTCGCGCGAGTCGATGATGTCCTTGAAGCGTTCGCGCGCCTCATCGAACTCTTCCTCTTCCAGCTGCCGCTGGAACACTGACTCCTGAATCCGTAAGCCCCAGCTCTCCAGGACCGCGGCTAGGCGGGTACGGCGCGAGTCGGCCGATACGTCGTAGGCGAGGATGACGATCATCGCCACGCCGCCCCGCTCCACTCGTAGCCGGGCAACGCGCCCTTGAGATGCCACTGCATAGTCGCCTCATAACCGTCCACCGGCAGTGGGCGGAACTCCTCCATCAGGTGCAGGGACAGGCTGGGGCGCTTGTCGGTGGAGGCGTGCGGCACGCCGAGCGAGGGCTCGAGCCCGGCGGCGATGAGCGCGTCCGTGCATTCCGACAGCAGGATCGCATACGCGTCGGAGAAGGCAGCGTTGACCAGGTCCTTGGGCGGGCGCCGACTGCGGCCCTGGAAGGAGACGTTCTCGGGCACGAGTCGGGACAGTGCTTCGAAGTACGCGATCGACGCCGCCCCTTCCAGGCCCAAGTGCTCGTCGGTGCCGGTGCCATGGGCGGCGTCCTCAGACAGGCCCCGGATGGTGTTGCAGCTAGCCTCAGTATCTGCCCCACTGTCGCGTCGGCCTATACGGTGCAGGACGCCCATCTGGTGGCGCAGCCTGGCCCACACAATGGCGCGGGCGAGCGGTAGGCGGGCGACGCCGTCGGCGGCGAAGGCGGCCTGGGTGAGCAGACGCCGCGCATTGGCGGTATCGGGCAGACCGGAGGACTGCCCCAGGTAGCTGCCGCGGCGGGAGAGGAAGCGCCGTCGACAATCAGCCTGCCCTTGGTCACGTGCAGCCGCGCGCCGTCACGACCCACGTATACAACCTTGTCCAGATTGGGCCGGCCCTTGATGTCGTGGTGCGGATCAACCGCCGGACGGGTGCGAGAGAAGTCGACTCCGAGGTAGCACAAGCCCTCGTCGAAAGTGGTCATGGTGGTCTTCTCCTCGTTCAGGCTCAGCCCGTGGGCGGAGACCCTGGCGCTGAGCAGGTCGTAGGCGGACAGCAGGTCATCCTCGGTGGGGGCGCATACGACGATGTCGTCGGCGAAGCGGGCGTAACCGTAGCCGGCATCGCACAGCGAGGGCGACTATGCGCTCGCGGATGGAGGGAATGTGCAGTGCGCGAGTCTCACCGGGCTCGCGCTTGGGGATATCCAGGCGCATGAACGGGTCCGGAACGTAGATGCCTTCACGCAGGGAGGCCGAGAGTTCGTCGAGGAGCCTATCGAGGTCGCCGACGATGGCGGGGGTCTGCTTCTGGAGCACCCCGTCGCGGAGCATGAAAATCGTCATTGCGGCGGCGCCTGCGCCGTTGCCGATAGCTCCTGGAACCTCGCTCACTTCGGTCATACCCGTTATACTTAGCACGTGAAGACAGCAGTATCCATTCCAGACCCGGTGTTCCAGGAAGCCGAGGAAGTTGCGCGGCGCCTCGGATGGAGTCGGTCGCAGTTGTACACGAAGGCTGTCCACGACCTGGTAGTTCGTTACAGCGATGACCCTGTGACTGAGGCACTCAATTCCCTTGAAGACGTCGATGAAGCACAGGCGCCGTTGACACCTGCCAGAAGACTCATTGAGTCGGGAGCATGGCCGTGGTAGCCCGAGGGGAGGTCTGGTGGCTGGACTTCGGCGATCCCATCGGCTCGGAACCCGGCTACCTCAGACCCGCCTTGATCGTCTCCTCCGACCGGTTCAACCGATCCCGTATAGCCACCGTCATCGTGTCAGCGATAACCAGCAACCTGCGCCTGGCGGCTGCGCCGGGCAACGTCATGCTGGAGCGCGGCGAGGCGGGTCTGCCCAAGCAGTGCGTTGTTAATGTCTCGCAAACTCTTGTTGTCGACCGTTCCAGGTTGAACAACCGCATTGGCGCTGTTCCCATGCACATTCTCGCCCGCATCGACGATGGACTTCGGCTGGTGCTGGACCTTTGAGAACGCAGGCCGGCGAGGCGGACCCCGCCATAACGGGCTCTTCCTACGTGAGGGTGTGTTGTCCGGCGCGCGTATGGCTCGAGTGCTGCTCTGCTCACCTGCGGGCACGCCGACCGGCAGAGGCAATCGCTGCCGCACATCCCGGTGGACGGAGGCCTGAGAAGTGTACGAATTCGGGACAAACGATGCAGGCAACATCCCAGGTCACGCCTAAAACGTTGGAATCATGCGGGCACCAGAACAACTCACGCCCACATGGATGCCTGTGCGGGCTCTTCCGGTTTGGGGGTGTGACGGCGGGTGTTGGAGGGGCGATCTCGGGTGTGTGGAACAGGGGGCGCCGATGTTGGCGATGACGATTCTGGTATTCACGTGATCTCTGGATGGGGGCTTGTCTGGGTGGCCTGTCGTTGGCGCCAAGTGGCGTGGGTGGCGGCTCGAAGTGTCCAAATTGATGACAAACGCCGCTCAAGCCGCTGTCCGTGCGGCGCGAAACGTTGCTATTCCAACGATTCGCGAAGAGGTTCCGGGACGCTGACGGGGCGTTTGTCATCCATTTGGACATTCACCACCACACACTCCTGACGCCAGCGGTCCGCGCCTATCCACCTGGGCTCGACTGGAGGCGCGCGTTGCTTCCTGACCGACGCATCGGTGGTACTCGGGCGATCCTGATGGAGTCTTAATGCACCTTAAGGTGCGACGTGCTTCCTGCCCCCTACCCCTGGAAACCGCGTCATTCCGCCACTTCCAGAGGCGAGATTGCCACCAACTGCACCCGCACCGCCACCAGAGCCCACCTGGCAACCGCCGCGCTCAGCCGCTAGTTCAACGGCCATATCCGCTGAAGTGTGCGTAAGGCACCCACGACAATGGATCCACCGCGCACCGAGGGTCCAAACGCAACTCATCGACCGCGTCAGCCACGGCCCGCGCCACGGCCGACGCAAAGTCCCCATCCATCGGTTCCGCGGCGACGGCCGCATATAGGCGCGTCACGAAGGGCACGACTGAGGAGTCTCGCACCGGCAAAGTGGCGGCCACGACCTCCGCGAAGCCGGCCTGCTGCGCCGCCCCGGCCGCATGCAGGGCCTCATCGGGAGCCTCGAAGTCACCCGACGCGGATTCGCAGGTCAGGAGCACCGCCAGTCGCCCCGTGGCCGTGCGACTAGCCGCCAGGTCGCGGAGCGTGAATCGGCCGTCGGCCAACTCGATCCCGGCCTCGAACGTATCGTCCGGATCGAGTCGACCGTGCGCGCTGACGTGCAGCAGCGTGCATTTCAGCAGCTCAGCGCGGAAGGCGGCGACTGTGGCGGCATCGTCGAAGAGGCGGGTCATGTGCACACCCTGCATCGCTTCGTTGACCGCTTGGCGTTCGGCCTCCAGTGACCCAAGCCGGCCATCCACGTCGACCGACACATGGAGCACAGCGTCCAAAGCTCTGCCCGTCGTGCCGGGCCGCGGACCAACCCTGCGGACCGTCGGCAGATACGATGAGACCACCCGGTCCTGCACACTGGGCCACCCCGCCGGATTCTCGAGTCGGCGAGCCGCCTGAGGCCTCTTGCGCGGGTGGATCCCGGCGGCATGGACGGGCAGTAAGGCGAACTCCCCGACCGGCGACCACCACACATGCGGCCGCTCTCCCGTGGTCGCGATCCGGTCCAGAATGGGGGCCGCCACGCTTCCCCAGAGCCACTCCAGGCACTCGAAAATCACATGTGACGTCGAGTGAAAGGTGCCCATACCGTTGGCCATCTCGGTGCGAAGTTTGTCGCCCCACTTGCGCAGCAGCCCCGCCGAGGCTTCAGGGAGGCGGATCTCCAGCGGTTCATCAAGCCCTTGCAGGACCAGTGCCAGCGATTCCTCATCCCCGGGGACTAGCAGGACAACCGGGCCTTCGGCCCCGAGGCCCCGGTACGCGTCGGGGTCAGGCACCGTCTGGCCGAGTGCCGCCGCCCCCTCGTGCGCCCTCAGCCGGAGTTGCTCGTCCGGACGCGCGCTCGGTCGCCGCCCGTCGGTCTGCACGTGCCGAACAAAGCCGGACAATGACGCCCAATGTTCGTCCCCACTCTCCGCCGCCAGCGAAAGAGCCTGGAGGCCCTGCCGCCACAGAACCGACCGGACATGGTCCGCCCATGCGAAGGCCTCGAGACGTCGCTGTCCGGCTGCGTGCGTGACAGCGCGGTCCAGCACTTCCCGCATGTAGGTCAGCAGCTCGCGACGCTCCCTGAGGGTTAGCCCGATCCACGCCACCTGCGTGGTCAGGGAAACAGCTCGACCAAACGCCGAGAACGCCTCCTCGCGATCCCCCAGCGCCTCCGCGTCGCGGGCCCAGCGGACGGATTGGCCGAACTTTTCCGCGGGAGTGATCTCCTCAAGCAAAGCAGCGCGACGCTGAATCTCGAGCACTTCCCGGGGAGGGGGTTCGCCCGGAGCCAGGCGCTCGCGCCATCGTAGAGCCTCGGCGAGGTTCGATAAGGCGGGCAGAAGGCGAGCGTCGCTGGAACCCGCGGCCTCAACTGCCTCCCAACCGGTCGTCACCGCGCGGCTCGCATCCTCGAGTGCCAAGGCGCGGTTTCCGCCCTCCATGAGTATCACCGACCGCTGCCGGTACACGTCGGACAAGTTCGAGATTCGGTGGGCGCGCGCCTGGTGGGACGTCGGCAGGAGGTCGATGGAGCGCTCCAGATTGAGCAGGGCCTGATCCATGTCATCCATCGACCCCGTGTTCTGGGCGCGCGCAGCCAACGAGAGCCCGAGATTCGTCGCATATCCGGAGGCCTCGACCGGCCGGTTCGCTGCCGCCGCTAGCGCATCGCCGAACCGTTCGATCGCGGCGACCAGGTCCTCCGGATCACCATCACGCTCGTATCGCTCGGACAGCGCATTGCCCAGGTTGTTCACATAGCCGGCGTAAGTCAGTTCATCAGTGTTTGAGTCCTCCGCAGCCTGCCGGGCGAGGTCGACTGCCTCGTTGAGATCCTGAGAGTTCTCGGTATCCCGGTACCGATCCCGCAGCGCGAGCGCCAGGTCGTTCATCCGCTCGACGACGCGGCTCGCCACGGGTTCACGCAGCTCCAGAGCCTGGCGGTAAAGCTGGATGGCACGATCTAGGCGGCTCCTGTCGGCGCGCTCAGTGAAGTCATCCGACAGGATCACGGCGAGGTTAGTCAAGCGCGCGGCTCGCTCCGGGTGCTGCTCCGGCGTCAGGACAAGCGCTTCCTCGGCGCGGCTGCGCGCTTCGTCCAAGTCATCCAGAGAGCCGGTCTCGAGGTAGCGGTCACGCTGGGCATTGCTCACGGCGGTGAGCGCCGCCGCTCGATACAGGCCGGGGGCTGAGAACAGCTTCAGCGCCTCGTCACCCCACGCGAGGGCTTCACCAAGCAGCGCGGGGTCGGGATGCCGCTCGTTCGCATCTCGATACGCCGACACCAGGTTGACCATGGCCACACCCCGGTCCTGCGACCCCTCGGGCGTGATCTCGATGGCCGTCCGGTAGAGGTCGAGGGCCTCGCAGAGCACTTCCAGATCCGTGTCGCTTCTGACAGCCTCACATAGCGCTGAGGCAGTGGCCGTAAGGACGAGCGGACGATCCGAGTCGCCGTCGGGGATCCGCCGCAGCGCCGCGCGGCCCAGGTCGACTGCCTCATTTATGAGCGCAGGGTCCCCACTCTCCCGCGAGAGTCGTCGAAGCAGATTGACAAGGTTAGCCGTGTATCCGGGGTGGTCACGGTGGTCGGCCCCGAGAAGGTCAAGCCCAACCCGCACATACTCAATGGCCTCCTCCAGGAGTCCATCGTCTGCCACGATGTCGTGCAGACTCTCCAGGGCCACGGCGAGGTTGAAGTGGGCGATGGCCGCGTCCTCCGGGTCCGCGGTCGCCGCCGCGGCCCGGCGCCCCCAGTCCACGACGCGCCGGAGATCCGTCTCCGACGCCCCAGCATGGCTGAGGGCCAGCATGAGGTTACCCTCGATCCAGCGTTCGGTGTCCTCGTCCAACTCGCCGGACGCAAGGGCTGCTTCCCAGAGGCTCACAGCGCGCGCACGCACCGGCTCCGGAACGTCGGCGGCGGTGCCCTCCATCAGTCCCACTGCAAGGTTGTTCTGGCACTCGGCGACCAGCTCCAAGTCCGTTCCGTCCGCCTCCGCCCTCGCGAGGGCAGTCTCAAGCAGCTCCACGAAGCGGGCGCGATCCTCCGGATCGTCGCGTTCAACGTACCGGTCCCATAGCATGAGGGCCACGTCATGCAGATGGGCGGCCGACGATCGGCCTTCCCGCTCCACGACCGACGCACCGCGCCGGATCGCGTCATCCAGGTCGTCGGGATCGTTCTCGTCCAGAAATCGCTTGTACAGCGCATACGCCACATGCCAGTGGAGATCGATCCAGTCCGAATCGTCATCGGGCAGGCCATCCACGGCCACCATCACCTCATCCAACGAAGGATCATTATCCATCGACGGCTCGTCGTCCACGGCGCTAGTATGTCAAATGCCTTGCCCCGGCACGGCCCACTTCGCGAGGAGGACCAGTGAGACTGTTCGACTCTTTCCGCCACCGCTTGGACGCACCCGAGGAACTCCCATATCTCGAATTAGCCTCGCCCGAACTCGACAGCCAAGCCGCCTCCCTCGTCAGAGACTCGGTCTTACGCTTCACTTGTCACGCCACCTCTGCCACAATCCAGGGGCCTTGTCCGCGTTGCAAACACGTGTTCAGCCAGACCCAACAGCTTGACCTCTCGACCCTGGCGGTCCGCCGCACCGACACCAAACCAGGCGAGACCGCCCGGTGGGCCGATTTCCTTTGCGAATGCAGGGTCGCCCACCCGGGCGCATCGGACAAACTCGGATGTGGGGCAAGCTTCACGCTCGTCGTCCCCAAACCGGAGACCTGAGATGGGCTTGCCGGTGCCGCCCGAGGAGCGCAGGCGTCCCTCCCACAGAGACCTGCGGGCGATCCAGGAACTACAACGAACATTGCTCGAGCAGACCTTGGCGGACGCACGCGTCTGGCGCAACGGCTACACCCTTCTCCTAACAGGGACCGGTGCTGTCCTGACATTGGCCGCCTCTCGTCTCGGGGACGCCTCTTGGAAGTGGCGTCTGGCCTTGACACTCGCCTTGGGTGGGGGGATTCTGCTGCTGACCATGGCGTTATGGCTCGTTCTCACCGCAGAGGGCGGGAAACATGGGCCCCCACGCGGACTCAGCCTCGATTCGATCCTGAAGACGCACGGCTCCGTTGAGGCGTACCGCGTGGATCAGGCCACCCAGGCTCAAGAGCGCATCCGAAGTTCCCAACGCTGGGCTTGGTTGGGCGCCTTGGCCGTCTTCGTGGGCCTCATACTGACGCTGTGGCTCCCCTCTTAACGACCCCACCATCACAGTTCGCGACGTCGGAATACGGGACGGCGAGGGCTAGGGCGGCGGCGAGCAACACGAGGGCGAGCACCCGCCACGCCGACGTCGTTGCCACGAACGGAGTCACAGGGGTTGTCTGGGAGCAGCAGCCGGCCCACCGCGAAGTCGATGACCTCGCGCCCAGCGTGGTCACGGCGAGGCACCCCTAGACACCGATCATCATCGCGACATCGTAGCGCGCGAGAACGGCTAGGTGAGGATCAACGCCTGGATGCCCTGCCGATCTTCCCTGCCAACGACAGGTCTTGGAGCCAGGGGTTCGACAAAGTCAGCGTCTGGGTTCTGGATTGTTAGAGGGTTTCGGTGTGTTTACGGGGGGTGCCCCTATGTGGTTTGTCAAGCGGCGGCGGGTACAGCACACCATCAAAGGACGGGCCTGCACCTGGTTCGTTTTGGCCGGCCGATCACCGGCGAGGAGATCAGCTCGTTCCTTGATGAGGCCGAGTGGCACCGTTCTGGTCGTGTAGGCAGGGATTCGAGGTGCCTTTCAGGTACAGCGTGCGCCCGCGGTGGCACTTCACCACAGCCCGCGGTACAGGCCGACGTCATCAAGCGCAGCGGCGGTTCCGTAAACCTCTGAGCGCTCTTGGCAGGATGCGCACAGGGGGTAGATGTGCACCACGTCCTGGGTGTCATTGATGATGCCGAACACGTGCTCGCGCACCTCGGCCAGGTCGGCGGCACCCAGCCGCAGCTGGAAGACCGATTCCTGGATCCGGTACCCCCAGCCCTGGAGGTACTTCGCGAGCCGGTTGCGACGCCGGTCGGAGGCGACGTCGTAGGCGACGATCACCACTACCGCCATGACACGCCGGCCCACTCGTAGTCCGGCTCCACGATGGCACGCGCCAGTAATTGTGCCTCGTGGTGGATGTGGCGCCGCCACGTGCCCGCGAATCCGGGTAGTGCGCCCTTGACGTGTCGCTGCAGAGTTTCCTCGTAACCGTCGACCAGGATCTTCTTGCCCTCGCCGCTGAGCCATACGCCGTCGTTGTGCACGGCGGCGTGCTCCGGACGCAGGCGCCGGGTGCGCAGCAGGGCGACGACGGTGCGATCTACCAGCAGGGGCCGGAACTCCTCCATGAGATCCAGAGCGAGACTGGGCCGCTTGTCGGTGGAGGCGTGCAGGATTCCGAGTGACGGCTCCAGGCCGGCACCGTGCAGGGCGCCTAGGGTCTCACCCTGAAGGATTGCGTAGCCGTAGGAGAAGGCGGCGTTCGCCAGGTCCCGGGGCGGGCGGCGGCTGCGGGAGGGGAAGTAGACGTCGTCGGGAACCAGTCTGGCGAGGCAGCTGAAGTATTCGTTGGAGGCGGTGCCCTCGAGTCCCATGAGTTCATCGGTGGTCAGTACGTAGCTGATCTCCTTGACTATGGTGCGCAGGCTCCGGCAGACGGCGGCCACATGAGCATCGCCGGCGCGCGTGCCGGTGCGGTGCAGGACGTGAATCTGGTTGCGGATCTTCGCACTTACGATGGCTCGCGCCAGCGGTAGGCGCCGGCGCTCGTCTTGGGCGAGGGCCGCTTGAGTGAGCAGTCGTCGGGCGTTGGCGGCTGAGTGTGATCCCGCCAGTTGCCCCAGGTAGCCTCCTCGCCAGGATAGGAAGACCACGTCTACCGCATTGGCCAGAGCCCATGACCTCGCGCCTGCTGACAGGCCCACGTTGCCGTTGAGCACCATGCGGCTGACTGCCCGCTGCGGAATGGACATCTGGGGGATTCCGCCGGAGCCATCAACAACTACTCTCCCGTCGCGAACGTGCACCCGGGAGCCGTTGCGTCCCACATATACGACTCGGTCCGGTTCGGGATCGTGTCTTCGACACCGTGACCCGGCCTCGGGCGTGTGGGCGGTGAAGTCGGTTCCGAGGTAGCAGAAGCCCTCGTCGAAGGTGGCCATGGCGATACTGTCCTGTTCGATCTGATGTCCCTGTTCGGCGAGTAAACGCTTCAGTTGGACCGTGGTCTCGCGTAGTTCGGTTTCATCTGCGCCGCAGATGGCGATGCTGCGTGCGTACCTGACGTAGCCAACGCCGGCGTCGCACATGCCCCGATCCACCGGTGTGAGGGCGAGGTTTTCAAGCAACTGCGTAAGGTGGGGGCGTGTCGGTGCTCCCATAGTGTTCTGTGCGTGTCCGGGCGGCGGGTGGGTCGCCGCAGACAGTTCCCGGATCAGGGCGTGCGTGCGCGGGCTGGAGATTATCTCGGTTAGCACCGCCAGGGCGGAGTGTGTCAGTTCATTGGCGGTGGGCGGATTGATGCTGGCCACCATGGCGTACTCCGCCCCCGCATCCCGTAGGGCTATGAGGTGTTCTACCGCGTCGTCTGGTCCGAGCCCGGGCCGGTGAGCGAATGAGCACGACGCCTGTATCACGTCGATACGATGCGCGATGGCGTTGACGAGTGACCGTTCCACGGTGCGGTCAAGTAGGTGAGCGTGAGGTGGATCGTGCTCACCTGGCTGGCTAGATTCGCCCTCTGTGCTCGAGTGAGCGCGGTACTTTCCGGACAGCAGTCTGGCGCGTAGTGCCTTGGCCACATCGTCGGCGTAGTAGCCGAGTTCTTCTTGCACCGCCGAAGGTGTATCGCCGTCACGTGAGTCCTGGACTGCCTCCCATGCGGAGCGGAGAGCCTCAACCGAAGCAATTGAATCGAACACGTCGGGATCGCCGGGCCTGCCGGTGTTTTTGATTGGCGACGGCTCCGAGACCGGGTGCGGGAAGTTTTCAGACTGGACGGCCATCGTGAACCTCTCTGTAGTAATGGCGCCGATCCCGAGTATGCCGACGGGTGAGGCGGAGCGCAAGATAATCTGCCCGGTAGGCAGATTTGTTCCCAGTATCTGCCAGAACGGCAGTTCAAGCTGCATGCTCACCGCACAGCAGGGTCCCGTCGAAAGGGCACCCCCGCTCATCTGCCCCAGGAGCCGAGCAGCCGGCGCGAGCTTGACTGAGCCTGAGCGGGGTATGTCAGCGGCCAAGACGGTGGCGCCAAGGCGCGCCGACAGCACCCTGACGCCACGGCTGCGTGCGAGCCCCCGGCGCCCTCGCGTTGTAGTGCACCTGAAGGGGTTGTTCGTGTTTGAGGGTGTGGTGGTGGACGGGTGGGGTTGGCGCGTCGGGCGGTAGATCACCGTGGGTCTCGGTGGGCCGCGGCGGATCGCGTTGGATTGGGGTGCTTCTGGTGCGGCGGTATCGCGCCATGGTCGGTGCGCTCGAACCCGAGCCTGGAGATCTCACTAGCCATCCGGGCCGGCGCGCCTCCGGGGCACACTCGGCAGCCCGACCGGCCCGCTCCCGCCGGCACGGGCCCGCGCCTGGCGACGCCGAGCCTGGCACCAGGGCCGCCATGTCGATTCACGACCCCGGGATGCGCCATACGACCTCGGGGTGCAATCCACGACCACCCCCCGGGGTCGTAAACCACACCCCAAGGCCGTAAACCAGCACCTCATGAACGAGAGCGCGCTCGCTCGGACCACAACAGCGACGCCAAGACCGCACCTGAGCACGCGATGCCGCCCTCGGGCACGGAAAGAATCGTTCGACCACGGCAGGACACGCTCGGGCGCGGAAGAGGCCCCCGGGCAGACCAGAACACACCACCAGCCACACCCCCAAACACGAAAAGCAGCTTAAGGTGTGAGGCGCTTCCTGACCGTTGAAGCACCTGGCGGGCCGGGCGGGCCTGGTTGTGTCTTAATGCACCTTAAGGTGCGAGGTGCTTCCTGACCCGCCGCCTGGGTCATCGAAGCAGCCATGGCCAAGTCTTAATGCACCTTAAGGTGCGAGGTGCTTCCTGACGAGGCCGGTATGCGGGCGGTCAGTCACCTGATCGTCGGGTCTTAATGCACCTTAAGGTGCGAGGTGCTTCCTGACCCTGGTCGACGGCTTCGACGGGGACGACTCGTTGTCTTAATGCACCTTAAGGTGCGAGGTGCTTCCTGACCTACCGCCGCCGCCACGCGCACTCACAGTATCACCCGTCTTAATGCACCTTAAGGTGCGAGGTGCTTCCTGACCTGACGGCCAGGGACTGGAAACAGCCGACACGGTCCGTCTTAATGCACCTTAAGGTGCGAGGTGCTTCCTGACCCTGCGTCTTGGACATCGGCCCAGGTCTTGAACGTCTTAATGCACCTTAAGGTGCGAGGTGCTTCCTGACGAGAACGGTATCACCCTGAAGCGGGCGTACACCCTGTCTTAATGCACCTTAAGGTGCGAGGTGCTTCCTGACTGTGAACGGGACCGATGAGTGCGTCGCGTCATATGTCTTAATGCACCTTAAGGTACGAGGTGCTTCCTGACCGGTATGAGGCGTACCTGACTGAGCATTCTCCCGTAACGTCTTAATGCACCTTAAGGTGCGAGGTGCTTCCTGACGACGAGGCCTTCTGGCTCACCGCCGCATACCGCGAGTCTTAATGCACCTTAAGGTGCGAGGTGCTTCCTGACTCTGTGATTGCGCGTTTGTGCGGGTGACGTTCCGTGTCTTAATGCACCTTAAGGTGCGAGGTGCTTCCTGACGGATGAGAGGTTCGCCAAGTCGTTCTGTTATAGTCTTAATGCACCTTAAGGTGCGAGGTGCTTCCTGACGCGGAGCCTACGCGCGCACGAACGCCCGCTTGCAGGTCTTAATGCACCTTAAGGTGCGAGGTGCTTCCTGACTACCAAAACAAAATCAGGGCACTCTTCAAACAAGTCTTAATGCACCTTAAGGTGCGAGGTGCTTCCTGACTCTTGGCAGCGATCCTTTGGCAGTTCTGCAAGACGTCTTAATGCACCTTAAGGTGCGAGGTGCTTCCTGACGGGGATACCTGGACTGAGGCGCTGCACAATTTGCGTCTTAATGCACCTTAAGGTGCGAGGTGCTTCCTGACTTAAGGGAACGATCACTGCGTACACGTTCCCGGTCTTAATGCACCTTAAGGTGCGAGGTGCTTCCTGACGCTCGAAGCTCGTCGCGAAGCCCGCCGTCTCATGGAGTCTTAATGCACCTTAAGGTGCGAGGTGCTTCCTGACAGAAAAGGGGCCTACCTGTCATGCAGGTTACCGTTGTCTTAATGCACCTTAAGGTGCGAGGTGCTTCCTGACTGTGCTTTTTCTTCTGCTCGCTCAGTCTTGCTCGGTCTTAATGCACCTTAAGGTGCGAGGTGCTTCCTGACTGGGACCTCAACGCCGAGGGAGAGAACTCCCTGTCTTAATGCACCTTAAGGTGCGAGGTGCTTCCTGACCGCACATGGCGTCGGCTGTCAACGGTTCCGGTTTCGTCTTAATGCACCTTAAGGTGCGAGGTGCTTCCTGACGCCGGGTTCGATAATCTGCGCCCCTACCATTTCCGTGTCTTAATGCACCTTAAGGTGCGAGGTGCTTCCTGACGTCAGGTCCACGGCCTGGCCATTGGAGTCCTTTACGTCTTAATGCACCTTAAGGTGCGAGGTGCTTCCTGACTGCCTGAACACGCTGCACCTGCGCCCCATCCCGGAGTCTTAATGCACCTTAAGGTGCGAGGTGCTTCCTGACTGGGTGGTGGGTGCCGCAATCCACGCGGTATAAGAAGTCTTAATGCACCTTAAGGTGCGAGGTGCTTCCTGACTGTGGCCAGACCTTCAAACAGATCACCCTCTGCGTCTTAATGCACCTTAAGGTGCGAGGTGCTTCCTGACGGGAACACATACCCGTCAGCGGCAGTCGCGGTAACAGTCTTAATGCACCTTAAGGTGCGAGGTGCTTCCTGACCCGTCGAGTCGGGAGTGCAGGAGACTGTCAAGGTCGGTCTTAATGCACCTTAAGGTGCGAGGTGCTTCCTGACTTGGGACACGAATATCGACCGGGGATTGTTTTACAGTCTTAATGCACCTTAAGGTGCGAGGTGCTTCCTGACCTGGTGTCGGCGGGGGTGGGGGTGCCGTCTGGCGTCTTAATGCACCTTAAGGTGCGAGGTGCTTCCTGACACGGCAATGACGGAGGCCAAGTGGTGATCGACATGGGTCTTAATGCACCTTAAGGTGCGAGGTGCTTCCTGACGGAGGGTGAGCGCCTGTTCCGCCCAGTGGATGCAGTCTTAATGCACCTTAAGGTGCGAGGTGCTTCCTGACAATCAATGATATCGCCGAGTACCCAAATAGTCTGGTCTTAATGCACCTTAAGGTGCGAGGTGCTTCCTGACGTGTCAGCAGGGGATGGACGGGCGATCATTTGAGTCTTAATGCACCTTAAGGTGCGAGGTGCTTCCTGACCGGATCATGGATCGCGCCGTAGAAAAGAAGCGAAAGGTCTTAATGCACCTTAAGGTGCGAGGTGCTTCCTGACCTCAAAATAGCCCTCCTGGGAGTATCCATACACCGTCTTAATGCACCTTAAGGTGCGAGGTGCTTCCTGACGAGACAACCGCATATCCCGTGCTGACTATCAATCGTCTTAATGCACCTTAAGGTGCGAGGTGCTTCCTGACCCCCTGGTTCTGAGAGCCGCGCAATCGCGCCACTTCCAGGCCCTGGATCGCCACCGGCTCCACAAGCACCCTGCGCAGCCGACTGGCACCGGCAGTAAACTACCACATTCCGGCATGCTGACGCCATTCGCCACCGACGCCCTCGGCGGGCCCGCGCCCGTGCGGCCTCCCACGCACTCATGCCGTTTTCTCACCTAGCCGCAGGTGCGTGTGACACAGTTGTGCCCGCGGGACCGGCACCGGCCCTCCCGCGGGGGTCACCACTCCTCCCGCTGGGTCATCGGCCATCTCGCTGTCACCTCAGTCAACCAGACCCGTACCACGGAGTTAGGCATGCCGAGCACCGTCTTCCTTCAGTTCGACGCCCCCGACGCAGCCGTACTCACTCCGCGCCGCCTCCATGCCGCCTGGGGCCACGTGTTCGAACTTCCCGAGGGGATCTCCCCCGAACGCGCCGCCCGGCTCCCATCCCTTGCGGCCCGCCCCCCACACAACCTGCCCGGCCCCAAGCCCTACAGCGTCGGCCAGATGTCCGGGCAACCGGGCACAATCGGCGCCGAACTGCGCCTACTCGACGACCGGCTGCTGGACAACCTTGACGGCTGGCTCGCCTGGGGTGGTGTGCTCCCCCTCGGCGACGGCAGCCCGGAGGGAACCACGCTAGTGGTCGCCACCGAGGCACAGATACTGGAGCAGTCCTCCTGGGAGCAACTCGCCGCAGACGACGCGGCCACCGCCTGGGAGATCACCCTGCTGAGCCCCACCGTCTTCACCTCCCGGGGCCGCCACATCCCCGGAATCACCCCTGCGCAACTCGCCACCAGCCTGCACGCCCGCTGGCGTGCCTGGTCACCCGCGACGCTGCTTCCCCAACTCCGCCATGACGACCTCAGCGTGCTGACCATGCAGGACCGCACCGAGTCGGTGCGGGTGAGCCTGGGGATGTCCCGCACCGATCAACGCGGCCGCCTGACGCGCCGCGCCATCCCCGCCACCGAGGGCTCGCTACGCATCAGCGGGGTTGCGGGCGCCCCCGCCACCCGCGCCTTCTCGTGCCTGATGTCTCTGGCCCGCTTCACTAACGTCGGCTCCCACACCGCCTACGGCATGGGCACACTCGACGTCGTCGCCGAGTAAAGACCGTCCGGCGCCAAGTGCCCGACTCAGCCCCCGTACACCTCCGGGCGCAGCATGCCGATGAACGACAGGTTGCGGTACTTCTCCGCATAATCCAGCCCGTAACCGACCACGAATTCGGTGGGGATGTCGAAGCCGACGTACTTGACATCCACCTCCACCTTCGCTGCCTCCGGCTTGCGCAGCAGGGTCGCTATCTCCACACTGGCCGCACCCCGGCTGGACAGGTTTCCCAGCAGCCAGGACAGGGTCAGCCCCGAGTCGATGATGTCCTCCACCACCAGCACGTGCCAACCGGTGATATCCGCATCCAGATCCTTCAGAATGCGCACCACGCCGCTGGACTTCGTGCCCGACCCGTAGGAGGACACCGCCATCCAATCCATCGGCACCGAGCGGTGCAGCCGACGCGACAGATCCGCCATCACGTAGACGGCCCCCTTGAGCACCCCCACCAGCAGCAGATCGCGCCCGGCATAGTCGGCGTCGATCCGGGCGGCCATCTCATCGAGCCGCTGGTTGATCTCCTCCTCGGTGATGAGCACCTGCTGCAGGTCGCGTCCCATATCTGCGGCATCCATACGATCCTCCTCGTCCTTCGGTGAGCATCCGGCGAGTACTTCGTGGCGGTCGGGGCGCGTCGGGAGGACGCGCGGACCCCGGCCCCACCCGAATCCTTTCACACCTCCCCCACGCGGCACCGGCGCGTCCGCCGTCGGCCGCCCCAGCACCGCACCCGCGGCCCGGCCTACAGCCCCATCCGCTCGAGCCAGGCCTCCGGCCGGGCGATCTCCTCCGGCCGCGGCAGATTAGCCGCCGCCCGCCACACCACGTTCAGTCCCGCATGCCCCACGCGGCCGACGACGGCGCGCACGAACGCCGCCCCGTCAACATACTGGGCCTGCTTGGCCTCCACTCCCAGCAGCCGCTCCAGGGCCGTGCCCGCGGCACCGCCACGCGAATGCCCCAGCACAGCGCGCAGCCGGTGGACCGAAGGCATCCGGCCCGGCCCGACGGCGTCCAGCACCGCCTCGGCGTGCCCCTCCAACAGCGCCATCACAGCCGTGACGGAGGCCAGCCGTTCACGCTCACCCGCATCAAGGCGATCGACCAGCAGGGGTGAGGCCGCGCCCGGGCCCGCGGCCACCCCCGACCGCAGCGCCCGGGCCAGGCGTCCCGGGCCCCGGTGCCCACCCGCCTTAGGCGCACCCACCAGCGCCACGGCGAGCTCACCGACCTGCGTCGCCAAGTGCCCGGCCAGCCAGGGGGCGGCGGCGAGCTGGAGAACATGAGCGGCCTCGTGCAGCGCCACCCAGGCGGCCAAATCCACCCGGTCCAAGTCCCGTTCCCGCTGGAGGCGCAGCACGTTGGGCGCCACCAGCAGCATCCGGGTCGCAGCCGTATCCACACCCGGTGGAGCCACAGCGGCCACCGCCGCATCGCCGGCCGCCTCGAACCCGGACCCGTCAACAACTCCGGCACCCGGCCCAGCGGGCAGCACCTGCCCGAGCACGCGGGCGGAGACCAGGCCAAGCAGGCCGGCCACCGCCCCCGTCGCCACACTCCGGGAGGCGATCGCCGTCGCCCCGGACCGTGAGCCCGAAGGCTCCGGCACCCGCTCCATGAGGGCACGCGCAAAAGCAGCATTGGCCCGCTGCACACCGACCCGATCCACCACCAGCACCCGGCAGCCGCCCACGGCCCGCCGGGCCGCGAAGCCAAGACCGGTGATCTGTGCCGCCCACGGCAGGGCGTCCTGCGCGCTACGTCGCAACAGGGCCACTACCCCACGGCCCACCGCCCCGGGCACTCGCGGCCCCGCCGGCGTGGCCAGGCGGGCCAGTCGCAGCGCCCCATCCCAGTCGACGCCGTCGGCGGCGCTGCGGCCACCGACCCCACCCCGGGCGCCGGGCCGCTCATCCCCGACCCCGCGGCGGGCGGCGCCGTCCACCAGGTGACCCCGCAGGCCGCTCACCACTCAGCCCTCGCAGCCGCAGGCGGCCAGCGGGGAGACCAGGTCGTCGTCGATCGCCACCCGGGCGGAGTACAGCCCACCCTCCGCGAAACCGTCCACGATCACACTGAAGGCCAGCAGGCGCCCATCGGCGGTGACCACCGTGCCCGTCAAGGAGACGGCCGTGTCCAGGGAACCGGTCTTGGCGCGCACCGTGCCGGCACCGGCCACGCCGATGAAGCGGTCATTAAGCGTGCCGTCCAGGCCGCCCACCGGCAGTGCGGTCATGAGGCTGCGTCCGGTGGTGCCCGCCTCGGCACCCGCCGCACGGGCGATGATCTGGGCCAGTAGTCGTGCGGGCATCTTGTTGCCCAGGGCGAGCCCGCTCGAGTCGCGCAGGGTGACACCGGAGACGTCGAAACCATCGTCCCGCAGCCGCCCCAGCACCGCCCGGGCCGCCCCGGTGAAACTGGCCTCCTCACCGGCGGCGAGGGCCACCAGCCGCCCCTCCACCTCAGTCATGGTGTTATCGGAGGCCTTCAGGGAAACCGACAGGATGTCGGCCAGCGGCGCGGACTCCACGGCCGCCACCTCCGTGGCCCCGGGGCTCGCCGCCGCCCGGGTGACGGTGCCACTCACCTCAATGCCGGCCCGGCGCAGGTGCTCGGCGAAGATCTGCGCGGCCTCCAGGGCCGGGTCGGCCGGATATCCCCCCGACGGGTAGGCGGTCACATCCACCATCAGCGGCTGGATCGGAGCCACCCAGGACTCGTTGCCCTCCTCCCAATCGTCACTCCAGGTGGGGCCGGTGAACAAGGTGTCGTCCAGGGCCACGGATACGCTGGTCACGCCCCGCTCCTGGAGTTGTGCGGCGGCCTGACGGGCCAGATCCCCCAGGCCGGCGCGACCCACCGTCGCACCCGGATCTCCGGCGTCCTCGGCCAGCAGCACATCGCCTCCACCCACCAGGGTGAGTGTGGTGTCGTTCAGCACGGCGGTGGTGCGCAGGGTGTGGTCGGCACCCATGAAAGACAGCGCCGCCCAGGCCACCGGCACCTTGTTGGAGGAGGCGGGGGTCAGCGCGGTCGACGCACCGTGGTCCACCAATTCCCGGCCGCTGGCCACGTCCACGATCGACACGCCGGTGCGCCCCTGCCCGACGCGCTCATCACCGGCCAGCGTGTTCGCCAGGGCGGTCAGCTCGGCCGCCTCGGGCACGGGGGCGTCCGCGGACAGGCCGGAGGCGGCCTCGGGGTCCCGCGCCACGGCGGAGGCGGTGGGGAAGGGCTGGACGCTGTAGTCGGCCGGTGAGGCGGTCAGCACGCCGGGCACCAGATCGAGGGCGTCGGCCAGGCCGTAATAGGCGCCGGCGACGACGAGCGTGGCTGCCGTCAGAGCTGCGATCTGGGCCTTGTGCACGACTCCTCCGGGTTCGGTTGGACAATCCGGCGACCGGGGAGGCGCGGCCGCGTCCACGGCGGGTCGCACGGCCCTCTCCTCCGGATGCGCCGTCATAGTCCACACTAGTGCTATAAGGGCCGGCCCTTCCGGCGCGACGACGTCTCCGTCGTGTCACGGGCCGGTCGGCGACCCGCACACGGGCCCGGCGCCACCGCCGTCGGCCCGGCCGCTCGGCCCCGGGACGTCAACATCAGCCGACAACGCGAGGAACGGAGACAGCCGTGGAATTCGACGTGACGATCGAAATCCCCAAGGGGAACCGCAACAAGTACGAACTCGACCACACCACCGGGCGCATCAAGCTGGACCGGATGCTGTTCACCTCCACCCGCTACCCGGACGACTACGGGTTCATCGACAACACCCTGGGCGAGGACGGAGACCCGCTCGATGCACTGGTGCTGCTGGAGGAACCCACCTTCCCCGGCTGCCTGATCCGCTGCCGCGCCCTGGGCATGTTCCGCATGCGCGACGAGAAGGGCGGGGATGACAAGGTCCTGTGCGTGCCCGCGGGCGACCAGCGCGCCTCCTGGCGCACCGACATTGAGGACGTCTCCGAGTTCCACCGCCTGGAGATCCAGCACTTCTTCGAGGTGTACAAGGACCTCGAACCCGGCAAGAGCGTGGAGGGCGCGCACTGGGTCGGCCGCGAGGAGGCCGAGGCGGAGATCCGCCTGTCATACGAGCGCGAGGCCGCCCGCATCGCCCGCGAGGGGCACTGAACACACGAGCCGCTGAAGAGCCACCGAAGAGCCCTGAATAGCGACGGTGGCCGCCGGTACCGCACAACGGGTACCGACGGCCGCCTATGTCTTACGCCCGGAGGCGCTCAGGGGCGAACCGCGTAGGGCATGGTCCCCGAGTAGCGCATCGCCGTCACACGCACCGTGTAACCGAAGGTCGGCGCCTCGATCATCTGCCCGTCACCCAGATAGATGGCCACGTGGTAGATCCCCGACTGGGTTCCGTTGGAGGACCAGAAGACCAGGTCCCCGGGCTGGGCGCTCCCCAGAGGGATCAGCGTCCCCTCGCCGTACTGCGCCCGGGAGGAGTGGGTCAGGTACACGCCCGCAGCCCGGTAGGCCAGCATCGTCAAGCCCGAGCAGTCGACGCCGCCATAGGACTCCCCGGCCCACACATAGGGCACACCGATGTAGGAGTACGCCGCGGATATGGCCGCCTGCGCCCCGCCCGACGAGCCCGAGCTCGTCTGCTGGGAGACACCCGGCGAGCCCGAAGAGTCCCCGCCGTAGGACTGCGAGGAGTCCTCGTTCTGGACGGGTGCGGGTGCGGCGGGCTGCGCAGAGTCCTCGTCCGGCTCCACGGGCGACTCCGAAGACTCAGCCGGCTCAGGTGAACCAGTGGACTCCTCGGGAGCCTGAGGCTGGGCGGCCTGGGCCGCCTCGGCCGCGGCCTGCTCCGCTGCCGCCTTCTCGGCCGCCTCCTTGGCGGCGGCCTCCTCCCGCGCCTTGCGCTCCGCCTCCAACTGGTTCTGGTAGGCCGTTTCAAGTTCAACGGTGGTGTTGCGCTGCTCAGCGAGCTTGGCAATGAGGTTGGCGCGCTTGGTCTCCGCGGTGGCCTGCGCCGTCTGGGCGGCCGTGGCCGCGGCATCGGCGTCGGCCTTGGCGGTGGCAGCGGCGTCGGCGGCGGTCTGCTTGGCGTCCACCTTGCCGTCGGCGATGGACTGCATCGTGTCGGCAACCGCCTGTAGGGCCTCCACATTCTGCAGCTCGGCGTCGGTGTTCTCCCCGGTGCGCTCCAAGGCCACACTGATATCGGTGGCGTCACCGAGGGACTTGCCCGACAGGTACGGGGCCAGGGCGTCCAGGGAACCGGAGCTGCCCTCCTGATATGCCTCCACGACCACGGCGCCCAGGTCGGCGCGCGCCTTCTCGGTGTCCGCCGCTGCGGCGTCGGCGGCATCCTGGGCCTTGTCCGCCTCGGTGGTGGCGGTGTCGAGTTCCCCGAGCGCAGTCAGATAGTCCTCATTAGCGATCGCCGCCTTGAGTTCGGCGGCAGTGGTGTTCGCAGTCAACTGCGCCAGTTCGGCTTCAAGGCCGGCGATCGAGGTCCGGGTCGTCTGCTCAGCCGTCTTGGACTGGTCGATGTCATCCTGAGTCACCTCGTCGGATGACGCCGCCGGGGCGAGCGTGACGGCGAGAGCGAGTGCCGCGGCTAAGGCACCGACACGCCGGGCGGCACGTGTGCGACGCGTGCGATTGGTCGTGGTCACAAGTTCTCCGTACGTGTTCCGGCGCGCCTCCTTGACCGACGCACCCGTGTATCACCCGAACCTTACCCACCAAAACCCACAGAGAAAACAGGGGCACCAGAAGTCACAGAAGCCACACAAGCATCTCCATTTACCACGATCCCTGAAATGAAGCGGATCTACGACACACAATCAATGCGTGTGACATTGGTCATATATGTAGCTGCGGTAGCGTTCTGCCCACAGGTCCGGCCGGTCACGCGACCTTCCAAGGCCCTCCACCCGAGGCCCTCCGACGACCTCTACAATGACCCGTCGCCGATCCAAGGAGTTCTCATGGCTGACACCCCGTCCGACGCCCCGGCGCACATCCCCTCCGCCGCAGACCCGCGCGGCTGGCACTTCGAGACCATGCAGGTGCAGGCCGGCCACACCCCCGATTCCGACACCGGGGCGCGGGCCATCCCGATCTACCAGTCCACCTCCTTCGTCTTCCCCGATACCCAGGAGGCCGCCGACCGTTTCGCCCTGAAGTCCCTCGGCCCGATCTACACGCGCCTGGACAACCCCACCAACCAGATCGTCGCCCGCCGCATCGCCGCCCTTGAGGGTGGTGTGGGTGCACACCTGGTCTCCTCCGGCATGGCCGCCCAGACCCTCACCTTCGTCACCCTGGGTGGCCAGGGCAGCAACATCGTTGCCTCACCGTCCCTGTACGGCGGCACCGTCAATCAGCTGAATCACACCCTGCCCAAGTTCGGCATCGAGACGCGCTTCGTGTCCGACCCCGCCGATCCGGCGGCCTGGACCGCCTTGGCGGACGAACGCACCATCTGCTTCCTCGGCGAGTCCATCCCCAACCCCAAGGGCGACATCCTCGACATCGAGCCGATCTCCCAGGCCGCGCATGCCCTCGGGATCCCGATGGTGGTGGACAACACCGTCGCCTCCCCCTATCTGATCCGTCCCTTCGAGTGGGGCGCGGACATCGTCGTCCACTCCGCCACCAAATTCCTCGGCGGGCACGGCTCGAGCGTCATGGGCGTCATCGTCGACTCCGGCAACTTCGACTTCGCCGCCCAGCCCGAGCGCTTCCCCGGCTTCAACACCCCCGACCCCTCCTACAACGGGCTCGTTTACGCCCGCGACCTGGGCGTGGGCAGCCCGCTGGGCAACATGGCCTTCATCCTCAAGGCCCACACCGAGGGCCAGCGCGACCTCGGCTTCGCCGCCAGCCCGCTCAACGCCTTCCTTATCGCCCAGGGCGTGGAGACGCTCTCGCTGCGCATGGATCGGCACGTGGACAACGCGCTCGCCGTGGCCCGCTGGCTCCAGGACCGTCCCGAGGTGGCCGAGGTGCGCTACTCCGGGCTGGAGTCGAGCCCCTACTACCAGCTGCACCGCAAGTACTGCCCGCGGGGAGCCGGCAGCGTCTTCGCCTTCGATCTGGCCGGCGGGCGCGAGGCCGGCGCGGCCTTCATCGACGCCCTCGGCCTGTTCTCCAACCTGGCCAACATCGGTGATGTCCGTTCGCTGGCCGTCCACCCGGCCACCACGACGCACTCGCAGCTGACCGACGAGGAACTCGCCCGCGCCGGCATCAGCGCCGGCACCGTGCGCCTGAGCGTCGGCATTGAGCACGTAGACGACATCATCGCCGACCTCGAGCGGGGCCTGGCTGCCGCAGCCGCGCTCTGAAGCCAGCGCCAAGGCCTCGCCCGTCGGCCGTCTCTCCGGCTACCATGACGGCCCTGACCTCGCCGAGTTCGGTAGAACTTACGTGCCGAGTTCGGTCGATATGGGGCTCTTCGTGTTTGAGGGTGTGCTGATGGGTGCTGGCGCGTCTGCCACTGTGAGGGTGCGCGCGGGGTCTGGGTCCGGACTGTATTCAGGCCGAGCCAGTATGCGAGATTGCAGTGGGGTCTGGCGCTCCCGGAGGATGACGGGCAGCGGCGGCGGGCCGACGGCGTCTTCGTGCCCGTAGCCGGGATCGTCTGCTATGCCGGTTCGTGCTCTACTACGCCGGTTAGGTGTTTGTGAAGGGCTATGGACTCTTCAACAGAGGGCTAACCGGCGTAGTAGACACCGAAGGGGCGTCCCCAACACCCCCACGGCTCCGCAGTCCTACCACTTCGGCTCCGCGCTCCCAGCACCTCCAGGTCGCGCCACCGCGGAGGCCCGCACCGCCAACCGGCATACTCTCGAAAACGAAGAACTCGTTTAGGCCGCGTGGCGCCAGGGGCAGGTTCGGGCGTACACCGCCGGGACTCCCCCTGTACCCACGGTGGGCGCGCAGGCCCCTCGACGCGGGATACCAGCGAGCACCTGGCGTAGGACCGCTCGGCGGCTTACCCGCGTACTGGAGCGCGAACCCGCGCGCTCGGTGGCCCCGAGTCCCGAAGCAACCGCCCAGCAGCGGGACCACCACATCTACCGACCTCGGCACGTAACATCAACCGACCTCG
>NZ_JAUMUL010000025.1 GCF_030530635.1 Actinomyces sp. | reverse complement strand
CTCGACACCGGCCACCACGCCCCGGGCACCAACATCGAGTTCATCGTCGCCCAGCTGTTGCGGCTGGGTCGCCTGGGCGCCTTCGACTTCAACTCGCGCTTCTACGCCGACGACGACCTGATCGTGGGCGCCGCCGACCCCTACCAGCTGTTCCGCATCATGAACGAGATCGTCGCCGTCGGGGCGCTCGCCCCCGACTCCGGGGTCAACTTCATGCTCGACCAGTGCCACAACCTGGAGGAGAAGATCCCCGGCGAGATCCGCTCGGCCACCAATGTGCAGGAGGCCACCGCCAAGGCGCTGCTGGTGGACCGCGAGGCGCTCGCCCAGGCGCAGCGCGCCGGTGACGTCCTGGCCGCCAACGACGTGTTCGTCGACGCCTTCAACACCGACGTGCGCCCGCTGCTGGCCGAGCTGCGCGAGTCTCAGGGCCTGGCCCCCGACCCGATGCGGGCCTTCCTGGACTCCGGCTACCTGGACCAGATCCGCGCCGAGCGCGTCGGCGGCACCGCCGCCGGCTGGGGCGCCTGAGCCGCATTCCGAAGGCGGGGCCGGGCACTCCTCCGGGCGCCCGGCCCCGCCACCGCCGTCCTCCCGTCCGCTCCGCGAAAGAGGTTCCGACCATGACTACCGCCCACCCCGTCCACGTCGGGGCCGTCGACCTGGGCGCCTCCTCCGGGCGCGTCATGGTCGGCACCATCGCCGACGGCCGTATCACCCTGACCGAGACCCGCCGCTTCGCCAACGGCCCCATCCCCCTGCCCGGTCCCGACGGCGAGCGCCTGTACTGGGACGTGCTGCATCTGTGGGCGGAGATCCGCGAGGGCCTGCTCACGGCGGTGCGCGACGTCGGTCCCCTCGCCGCCGTCGGCATCGACACCTGGGGGGTAGACTACGGGCTGCTGGCCCCCAGCGGCCTGCTGGCCGGGCAGGTGGCCGCCTACCGCTGCCCGCGCACCCGGGGCGTGCCGGCGGAGGTCTTCGCCGCCATCCCCGCCGCCGAGCTATACGCCGTCAACGGCCTGCAGGTGCAGGACTTCAACACGTTGTTCCAGCTGGTGGCGGCCTCCCGCGACGGCGATCTGCCGCACTCCACCGCACCGGTCGACGACGGCGTCGCCTCTACCGACGACGCCCCGGATCCAGATACCGCCCAGCGCACCATGCTGCTGCTACCAGACCTGCTCACCTACTGGCTCACCGGGAGGCGGATTGCTGAAATCACCAACGCCTCCACCACCGGCCTGGTCGACGCCCGGACACGCACCTGGTCGGCGCCGCTGCTTCAGCGGCTGCACACCGAACTCGGTGTGGGCCTGGAAGGCGTGCTCCCCGGCATCGTGGAGCCGGGCACCGTGGTCGGACCGGTGCGCCGCGACGTCGTCGACCTCTTCGGCCCGGACGGTGCCCCGACACCGGTGGTCGCCGTCGGCTCCCACGACACCGCCTCCGCGGTCGCGGCCGTGCCCGCGGCCGGAGACGGCTTCGCCTACATCTCCTGCGGAACCTGGTCACTGGTGGGCCTGGAACTGGACGCGCCAGTGCTCAGCGAGGCCTCCAGACTGGCCAACTTCACCAACGAGCTCGGGGTGGACGGCACCGTGCGCTACTTGAAGAACGTCATGGGGCTGTGGGTGTTCAACGAGGCCGTACGCACCTGGCGCCAGCAGGGCCTGGAGCTCTCCTACCGGGAGCTCGACGCGGCCGCCGAGGCGGCCGAGCCGCTGCGCACCGTCGTCGACATCAACGACCCGGCGTTCTTCGACCCCGGAGACATGGCCGCCCGCATTGACGCCTTCGCCATCAGCACCGGCCAACCGCGACCGCGCAGCGTCGGCGAGTACGTGCGCTGCATCGACGACTCCCTGGCCCTGGCCTACCGCCGCGCCGTACGCGAGGCCACGGAGCTGTCCGGCAAGCAGGTCGACGTACTGCACATGGTCGGCGGCGGCATCAGCAACCGGCTGCTGTGCCAACTGGCCGCCGACGCCACCGGGCTGCCAGTTGTAGCCGGGCCCGCCGAGGGAACCGCCTTGGGAAACCTGGTCGTTGCCGCCCGCGGCGCGGGCCTGATCGAGGGAGATCTGACGGCGCTGCGGCAGCTGGTGCGCAACTCCTCAGACATCACCGAGTACACCCCCTCCGCGGCCGCCGCCGGTTGGGACACCGCCGAACGACAGCTGTTCAGCTGACGCCGACGCCACCACTACACATCCCCGAGCACCGCCCGCGCGCCCCGCTCACCCACCCCATCAGCCAAGTCCACGGAGAAGACTCATGACCGACTCTCCCGCCGTCACCCCACCCACGCCACAGCCCACCGCCACCCGCGACGGCGTGCCCGTCGCTCCCCTGGCGGGCGGCTTCCTGCCGCCCTATGCCGAGCGAGTGCACCTGATCGCCGACTTCCCGGCGCCGCGCGCCGAGGATCTGGCCGCAGCCGACCCCCAGGCGGCAGCCGGTGCGCCCTTCGCCGGCGAGGCCCTGGCCGCAATGGAGGCCTGGGAAGCACCCTTCGGCGAGCCCGAACCAACCCACGCTGTCGTGGAAGACCGTAAACTGCCGGGCCCACACGGACCGATCCCCGTGCGCGTCTACCGCCCCGAACCCGGCTGGAATCCGCCCACCCCCTCACCGGCCACGGAATCGGGCCTGCACGCCGGGCTGGTGTGGTACCACGGTGGCGCCTTCCTGGGCGGGGATCTGGACATGCCGGAGGCCGACGCCGTCGCCCGAGGCCTGGCCACCCGCACCGGGGCGTGCGTCGTCTCGGTCTTCTACCGGCTGTGCACCGGCGGCATCCACTACCCGATCCCGCACGACGACGCCTACGCCGCCTACCGGTGGGTGCGTGAGCACGCCTCCGAACTCGGCATTGATGCGGCTCGCATCGCTGTCGGCGGTGCGAGTGCGGGCGGGAACCTGGCCGCCGGGGTGACGCTGCACGGCATCGACGAGGCAGCCGATCCCTGGCAGGCCCTACTCGCCTACCCGGTGGCCCACGGCGGGCGCTGGCCCGCCCCCAGCCCGGAGCTGGCAGCCCGCCTGGGGCAGATGCCGCAGATCCTGCGTTTCCCCGCCGACATGACGGCGGCAATGAACGCCAACTACCTCGGGGCCCCCGTACCGACCGGCACCGCGGTAGACGACGCTGCCGCCATTCCCGCCTACGCCTTCCCCGGGGACGTGCCTGAGGCCTCCCGTCTGGCGGGCTGGCCGGCCACCTACATAGAGAACTGCGAGAACGACGACCTGCGCGCCTCCGGTGAGGCTTTCGCCCGCCAACTGCGGCAGGCGGGGGCCGACGTCGAGGTGCTCACCTGCGCGGGTGTGCCCCACGGGCACCTCAACGCCGTCGGCTCACCGCTGACCGCCGCCAGCCTGGACCGCTTCGCGGCCCGGCTGGCCCGCATTGCCTGAAACCGGCGACACCACGGACGGCGCGCCCAAGGCGGCTCCGCTCAGTCCCACATTCGTCCGCCAACCGCCGGTGCTCCGAACCATCCCCGACTCCATCCAGTAACCATCGGAAAGGACAATCACCGTGACCACCATGCCCCTGTCAGAGATCCTCGCCCAGATGGGCGCCGCCGGGCGCCGCCTTGACCACATGGGCGCCGTCGAGGCCGGCGCCGGCAACATCTCCGTGTCCATACGCGCCTCCGCCGAACAGCTGGGCCTGGCCGATCGCTTCCCGCAGCTCGCCCCCGGCACCGAGTTGCCGCTGCCCGCCCCGGCGCTGGCCGGTCGCACCGTGCTGGTGACCGGCTCGGGCTGCCGCCTGCGTGACGTCGCCGAGTCCCCGGAGGCGAACGTATCCGCCTTCGTCGTGGACGAGGGCGGCGTCACCGGCACCTGGTACACCCACCCCGACCGCGCCTACGTGCGCCCCACCAGCGAGTTCAACTCCCACCTGGCGGTCCACAACGACCAGGTGGCGCGCCGCGGTGTGGACTTCCAGGCCGTCATCCACGCCCAGCCGCCCTACCTGGTGCAGCTCTCCCACATCAAAGACATCCGCAACACAGCGGACTTCAACCGCCGCATCCTGCGCTGGGAGCCGGAGACGATCGTGCAGCTGCCCCAGGGCATTGAGGTGCTCGACTTCATGGTGCCCGGATCGGCCACCCTCATGGAGAACAATGTGCGCGCCCTGCGCGACCACGTGATTGTGCTGTGGGCCAAGCACGGCATCATGGTTCGCTCCGACGTCGCCCCCCTGGCCGCCGTGGATAAGGTCGAGTATGCGGAGACCGGCGCCATGTACGAGGTCCGCGACATCATGGCCGGCGGCCTGGGTGAGGGCGTCACCGACGCCGAGCTGCGCGCCGTGGTGGAGGCCTTCAACGTCGACACCGATCTGATCTAGCCCCCTCTTCCACCGAGGTCGGTAGATCTTACGTACCGAGGTCGGTAGATCTTACGTACCCAGATCGCCCGGAATCGGCACAAACGATGATCAGCGCCCTCGACACCAAACAGGAACCGCACGATTCCAACGGTCCACAATCGGCGTTTCCGCGTCACATGAGCGTTTGTGCCGATTCCAGGCAGTTTTCCTAGTGTGCTTCAAAGGAGAATCCCGTGAACCAGACCGCCACAACACCCACGCTGGACGCGCTACGCGCCGCCATTGCCGAGCCACCCATCGAGTACCGCCCGGAGTTGCGCTGGTGGCTGGCCGCGGGACTACACACCAACGCCACCATCAGCCGTGAGATCGCCGCAGCCCATCGCCTCGGCTTCGGCGGCATGGAGTTCCTGGCCATGCCGGAGGAGAACGTCGACTCCTCCTGTTACGGCTGGGGCAGCGAGGAGTGGACCCACGACTCCCACACGGTCGTCGCCGAGACCACCGCCCGGGGCATGTCCTTCTCCTTCACCTCCGGCACCAATTGGTCCAACGCCAACCTACCCACCATCACGCCGGACGACCCCGCCGCCTCTCAAGAACTCGACGTCGAGTACGAGGACGTTCGTGGACGTCGCACCGGCCTGCTGCCGCGCATCGACCTGGGCGCAGACCGCGGCGAGGGCGGTCTGCCGGGGTCCCGGATCGCCCCGAGGCGGCAGCACCTGGTGGCCGTCGTGGCCGCCGTGATCGTCGACTCCGGCACGGCCGCCTCCACCGACGTGAAAGTCATCGACGTCGGCACCCTCATCGACCTGACTCCCCTCGTCACCGGCAACGAGGGCACCGAGGCGCTGGAATGGAGAACCCCGGACGCACGCGACTGGCGGCTGTTCGTGTTCTGGATGCACGGGACCGGGCAGACCGCGAGCCCCTCAGCAAGCGTGAATTACACGGTCAACTACCTGGATCGTGACGGCGTCGACGCCGTGATCGACTACTGGCGCGAGGTCATCCTCACCGACTCCCTCAAGGCGCATATCGCCCGCAACCCGCGCGCCCAGATGTACATGGACTCCCTCGAGCTGAACACCTGGGGCGAGGGCGGCATGTTCTGGGGGCGCTGCGTCCCGGAGGAGTTCCGCGCACGCCGCGGCTACGACGTCACCCCCTGGCTGCCCCTACTGGTGCGCTCCGCACCCCTGATGGCGGTTTCCACCCGGTACCGTTTCGAACCCGAAGCCGCCTACGCCACCGAGGTCGCCAAGGTCCGCCACGACTACGTGGCCACCCTCACCGACCTGTACATCGAGCACATGCTCCAGCCCTTCGCCGACTTCCTGCACGAGGAGGGCATCACGCTGCGTGCCGAGATCTCCTACGGGCTGCCCTTCGAGCTGACCCGCCCAGGAGTGGCCGTGGATGGCATCGAGACCGAGTCCCTGGAGTTCGGCTCCCAGATCGACGCCTACCGGCTCATGGCGGGTCCGGCGCACCTGTTGGGCAAGCAGTACTCCTCCGAGACCGGGGCGACCACGCGCAACCACATGTTGCCCCACCGCTTCTACGACCAGATCATCAACACGCAGCTGGCGGCCGGCATCACCAAGACCGTCCTGCACGGCTGGTCCAGTCCCGCCGGCGCCGAGGGCAGCACCGAGTGGCCCGGCCATGAGGGCATGCTGCCCATGTTCTCCGAACGCTTCGACACGCGTCAGCCCGCCGCCGAGTTCTATCCGCTGTGGAACCGGGCCATCGGCCGCGTGCAGCAGGTGCTGCGTCGGGGCCGGCCGCGCATCGACGTCGGCATCCTGCGCACCGACCACTTCACGGACAATTCCTCCGGCATGATGTTTTACGACGGCGAGCGCCGTATTCCGGACGAGGTCGCCTACGGGCGCAGGTGGATGCGGGACCGGGACAATCACTGGTGGCGCGACTTGGGCATGCAGGACGCCGGCTGGGGGTACGAGTTCTTCGATGGCTCGCTGCTGCTGCGCGAAGACGTGGTCTTCGCCGACGGCGTCGTTCAGCCCGACGGGCCCGGCTACCAGGCCCTGATCGTCTACCAGGAGGCGCTCGACGCCGACGTCGCCGCCCGGCTGCTCGAATGGGCGCGACGCCGAGCTGGCCGCAACCATGGCGGCCCTGAAGATGCTGCCGAGCGTTGCCGAAGTGGACGACCCTGCCCGTACCGTGGGGGCGCTGCGCGCACTGGGAGTGACCGGCTACCACGAGTTCGCCGTCCCGAACCAGAACCTGCTCGCCTATGAGCGCATTGACGGGGACCTGACCCATGTGTACGTCTACCACTTCCTGTACGAAACCGGAGAGCCGACTCGCGTGAACATCAAGATTCCCGGCTCGGGAATCGCCTACCGGCTGGACCCGTGGAGCGGCCGGTTCCACGAACTTGGCGACGCTCATACCGAGCCGATCGGACCCGAGCACTCGAACGTCACCATAGTCCCGGTCCGCCTGCGTCCGGGCGAAGCCGCCATCATCACACTCGACCGCTCCGCCGGATACTCCCTGGGCGAGTCCGGAACGGTGCCGTCAGTGGTTGCCGAGCTGCCCCACTGGGACATCACGGTGGAGTCCTGGGACGCCGGTGAGGATCAGCTGATCGAGGAGAACCGCGGCTTGGGCTACGTGACCCGCGAGGTGCGTCCTACCACCGCAGTCACCCGCCTGCGCGCCGACGCCGGCGCGCTGGCGCCGTGGAAGAACCTGGACGGCGTCGGCCCGGAGGTATCCGGCGTGGGCGAGTACCGCACCACGCTCGTCCTCGAGGCGGTGCCGGCAGGCCGCCTGGTCCTGGACCTGGGCGACGTGTGCGGCGGCCTGGGATCGGTGTCGGTCAACGGCTGCGCACCGGTCGGCTTCGACACCTCCGCCCCGCGCGTGGACGTGACCGGGCTGCTGCGTGCGGGCGGCAACGACGTCGTCGTACGCGTGTCCTCCGCGCTGTCCAACCGGCTCAAGGCCCGCGGCTACTACGACCACATCCCCGACGTTTCGGCGCTGCTCAACGGTCTGCCGTACCGGCCGCACGACGTGCCGGTGCGCGACTACGGCCTGGCCGGTCCGGTCCGCCTACTCGTCGAGAACTGAGGTTCGCGCGGCGTTCCCCCTGCGAGTCGGGACGGCGCGCGCACCGACTCCCGGACGCCGCCACTTCTACCGATCTCGGCATGTAACTTCTACCGATCTCGGCGGGTCAGGGAGTCGGGGAAGCGGGGACGCGGGGTGCGGGAACGGTGCCCCGCTCGACGACCCGTGCCAGCGTGGCAGGTGCGTCGGGCGGCTCCGTTCCGTCCAGCACCGCGCGTGCGCGGGCCGCCAGGTACCTCGCGAAGGCCACCATGTCGGGGGCGACCGTGGTCAGCGGCGGGTCGAGGAACCTGCCCAGCACCTCGTCATCCGCCCCGATCACGGCCAGCTCGTCGGGCACGCGCAGTCCCGCGCTTCTGGCCGCGGCCACCGCCAGGCCGGCGTGCAGGTCGTTGAAGCAGACCACGGCGTCGGTCCCGGCCTCCACCCATCCGCGCAGGACACCTGCGAACTCGGCGATCGCGTCCTCGTTCAACTGTCCGACGGCGTGCTCATGCGGAGCGGGCAGTCCCGTCCGCTCGCAGGCCGCCAGTACCTCCTCACGACGGGAGGCGACCAGTGCCCCGAGCCCGGGCAGGCGGGTGCTCAGATAGGCGGGGCGGCGCAGGCCGTGAGCCACCAGGTACTGCACCTGCAGCCGGGGCATGCGGCCGAGGACCAGATCGGCCAGCGGCCGCCCCCGCTCGTCGCGGTCCACCAGGGCCGCCCCCACCGCGGCTACCGCCTCCGCCTCAGCCTCCTCCAGGCCCGCCGGGGCGATGACGAGCGCCGGATCGACATGCCCGAGCACGCCCGTCAGGGACGCGTCCGAGCCGCAGGAGACCAGCGTCATTCCCCAAGAATCGACCTCACGCGCTAGGGCGTCGCGCAGCAGCCCCGCCAAGGAACCGAGCTGTAGTACCTCCTGACCCCGGGAGGGGATACGGCCGGAATCGCGCAGGAGGACGATCCGGGACCGCCCCGAGCCGAGTGCGGTGGCGGCGGCGGACGGGACGTAGCCGAGTTCACGGGCGGCGGCCAGGACGCGCTCCCGAGTCTGTTCGGAGATGGTCTTGTCCGCGCGACGGTTGAGGACGTAGCTGACGGTGGCGCGAGAGACGCCGGCACGCCTAGCCACATCGCTGCTGAGCACCCGCCCCATCTGCACCCCAATCCGCTCACCTGGAGACCGGCATCGAGCCGAGACGTCACTGAGGCCTGAACGGCTGCCGGAACCGCCGACCAGCCGCGACCTGTTTTTGACCCCACACTTGCGCTCGGTCGGCCTACAGTCTATCGTGAGCTTGAAGGTTACTCGTGTAACCTATTGCTGTCACTCAGATTGGAACGAATCATGGAGGATTCATCCAGGGGCGTCCCGCCCGAGTTCACCGCCTCCCCCGTCAGCGCCCACGTGACGCGTATCCATGGCCCCTACGACGTGCTCATGTACCTGGTGACCGGACGCGAGCGGGCACTGCTGGTGGACACCGGCTACGGCGTGGGCGACCTGGCCGCATTCGTCGCCTCACTGACCGACCTGCCGCTGACCGTGGTGCTCACCCACGGGCACGTCGACCACGCCTTCGGCGCCTCCCAGTTCGCGGACGTGCGCATGCATCCGGCCGATCTGCCCGTGCTGGCCGCGCACCAGTCCAAGTCCCGTCAGGTTCACGCCGACGCCGTCGCCGACGGGCGCGCGGTGTTCTTAGCCCCCAAGGTGGACCCCTCCCGCTTGGCCCCGCTCAGCGTGGGTAAGCACCTGGAACTCGGCGGACTCACGGTCACGGTACTGGGCGCGCCGGGTCACACCCCCGGCTCGGTGGCGCTACTGGTTCAAGAGGAACGCCTGCTCATCACCGGCGACGCCGCCAACCAGTTCACCTTCCTGTTCCTGCCCGAGTCCTCCACACTGACGCAGTACGTCGATGCCCTGCGCGACCTTGAGGCGCGCACCGCCGGCGCCTACGACCGCGTGCTCGTCTCCCACGGTCGCGGGGAGATCACCCCCACGGTTCTCGACGATCTGCTGGCCCTGAGCCGCGCCGTCCTCGCGGGAGGCGACGATACCGTCCCCTTCCGCTTCGATGGCGCGGACGCCCGCATCGCCCGCGCCGTCGTGCGCGCCGCGGGTGACGGCCCGCCCGCAGACGATACCCCCAACCTCGTCTACGACCCGCGCCGACTCTGACCCACCCGCCGGACTGCACCGGCAGGCCGCATTCCGCTTCCACCTCCGCATCCATCAACACCGACACTCGGCGCCGCCCCCTTAAGTCCAGATCGCAACCAGTTCAAAGGAGAACACCTCAATGGCGGCATCATTAGCCACACGCCACGACGACCCCGACGCCAGGCTCGGCTGGGTCGAGCGGGTCGGATACGGTTCCGGCCAGTTAGGCATTAACGCCATCAACGGGATACTCGGCTCGTTCCTGACCGTGTACTTCACGAACGTGGCGCTGCTGGACGCGGCCGTGATCTCCAGTATCATCGCCGTCTCCAAACTGTTCGACGGCGTCTCGGACATTATCGTCGGACGCCTCGTCGACCGGACGAAGTCGAAGCTGGGCAAGGCCCGCAGCTGGCTGCTCAGAGTGTGCGTCCCCTTCGCCGTGGCGGTGATGCTGCTGTTCCTGGTGCCGCCGAACTGGCCCGGGGCCGTGAAGTACGTGTACGTGTTCGTCATGTACAACGTGGTCAACGCGGTGTTCATGACCTCGATGCTGGTGCCCTTCTACTCGATGATCTCGCTGATGACGAGGAACTCCTACGAGCGCGGTCTGCTCGGCAATATTCAGCAGATCTTCCAGACGCTCGGGAACGTGATCGTCAACGCCGTGTTCGTGTGGCTGCTCGCCCGCCTCTCCTCCGACGCAGCGAACCCCAACACGCAGCAGGCCTACACCCTGACCATGCTGTGCTTCTGCGCGGCCATGGTGCTGCTGGCGCTCGTAACCGTCTTCACCACGAAGGAGCGCGTGCACGACGACGCGGCGGGCGCCGGGGCCCCGACCTCGTCCCACGGCCCGGGCTTCTGGCTGAGCGTGCAGGCGCTGCTGGCCAACAAGTACTGGGTGATGATGTTCGTGGCCATGCTGGTGATCTTCTTCGCCATCATCTTCAATGCCGTGGGCGGCATCTACTACTGCATGTACGTCTTCTACGACATGACCCAGTACAGCTGGCTGTCCAACTCTATGACCATTGCGCAGTTCGCCATCATGTTCGCCACCCCGCTACTCATGGCCAGGTTCGGCAAGGAGAAGATCTACATCGCCGGCATCGGGATCTCGGCCGTCGGCTATCTGGGATTCGGTCTGCTCGGATTCAGTGTTCCCGCGATGCTCACCTGCAACATTCTCAAGGGCGTCGGCCTGGGCATGGCCGGCGGCATGGCGATGGGAATCGTCGCGGACACGCTGACATACGGTCGACTCCGCAGTGGCGTAGACGCCGTGGGCATGGGGAATGCGGGCGTGTCCGCGGCGCAGAAACTCGGCATGGGGCTGGGAACCGCGGTCTTCGGCTGGGTGCTGTCCGCCTCCGGATTCGACGGCGCCCTGGACCTCGAGGGTCTGCGCCAGCCCGAATCGGTGACCACAGCCATCCAGCTCATATACAACTGGATCCCGTTCGCGATGTTCTTGATCGTGTTCGCGCTGCTGACGACCTCGTTCCGCCTGGAGCGCGACCTGAAGGCGCTGCGCACTCAGAACGACACGAAGGCACCGGTATCGGCGGAGCCCGAGTGATCCCGCCAAGAGCGATGCCCGTAGCGCCCCGCGCCGCCCACGGGTATCCGCACCGGACCGAGTGCGCCTGCACCCGCCCGGATGACATCATGACCTGATCCGCAAGTCCGCCGCCGAACAAATCCCCGCCACCGACGAAGGAGTCCCATGCACACCGCCCCGGCCGATCCCGCGCCCGCGCCCGTCCGTCTGACCGTCGACCACCAGCACGCCCCGCTGAATGTGGCGGTGCCGCGGCCCGTGCTCGCCTGGCAGGTGCCCGGCGAGGTACCAGCGAGCGCCTACGAGGTGCAGGTGCGCCGCCTCGACCCGGCCACCGGCGAGGAGCTGGAGCCGCCGGTGTGGGCCACCGGCCGCGTGGCGGTACCCGACCCGCCCGCCTGCCCCTGGCTGCCCTACGACGGCACGCCGCTCGAATCCGATGCGGACTACGTCTGGCGGGTGCGCGTCTGGACGGGCGGCTCGGCGGCGCCCGGGGCGACGGCGTCGAGCACCCCGGCCCAGGCCGCCGGCCCCACGACGTCGGAAACACCCTCACCCTGGGCCGCCTCCACCTTCTCCACCTCTCTGCTGCAGGCGACCGACGTCGTCGCCCCCTGGGTGGAGCCGACCCAGACGCCGGTGGAGCTGGAGCCGGAGGCCTCCTTCGCCACCCTGTTCGCCCCGCGGGAGCCGGTACCGGCCGGGGAGAAGCTGCATCCGGTCAAGCTGGTGCGCCAGGACCTGCCCCGCGCCGCCGCAGGCACCGCCCCCATCACCCGCGCCCGTCTGTACCTCAGCGCCCAGGGCGTGATCGAGGCGAGCATCGACGGCGTCGAAGTGGGCGACACCGTGCTGGCGCCGGGCTGGACCAGCTACCACACCTACACCGAGTTCGACGTCCACGACGTCACCGCGGCCCTGGCCGATCCCGCCGACGCGCCCCGACCGCATACGCTGGGCCTGCGGCTGGGCGACGGCTGGTTCGCAGGGAGGGCCACCATCACCGGGGAGTCCGGCCAGTACGGCACCCTGCTGCGCGGCTGGTGGCAGCTGTCCATCACCCGCGCCGACGGCACCCGCGAGACCTGGGGACCGGACGCCACCGCCCGCTGCACCGAATCCGGCCCGCTGCGCTACAGCGACATCATGATCGGTGAGAGGCGCGACGACCGGCTGGCGGCGGCCGTCGCCGGCTGGGACTCCCCCGGCTTCGACGCCTCCACCTGGGACCCGGTGCACATCATTCCCGGCGCGCTGCTGGACCCGGCCACCGCCCTGGAGCCCTTCCGCGGCGAACCGGTGCGCCGTCTGCTGGAACTGCCCGCCGTGGAGGTCATCACCACGCCGGCCGGGGAGACGGTGGTGGACTTCGGGCAGGTGATCGCCGGGCGGGTGCGGCTGCGCGCCGTCGGCCCGGCCGGCACCGAGATCACTCTGGAGCACTCCGAGCACCTGGCGGCCGACGGCAACTTCTTCTCCAACGTGCAGGGCCCCAACAAGGACCAGCGCGACCTCTGGGTCCTGGCCGGCACGGGCACGCCGCAGGCCCCCGAGACCTATGAGCCGACCTTCACCTTCCACGGCTTCCGCTACGCGCGGGTGACCGGCTACCCCGGGCAGCTGCACACGCGGGACGCGATCGCCGTCGTCATCGGCTCGGACCTGGAGTCGGCGGGCGACTTCAGCTGCTCCGACGAGCGCCTGAACCGGTTGCACGCCAACACGGTGTGGTCCCAGCGCGCCAACTTCCTGTCCATCCCCACCGACTGCCCGCAGCGGGAGCGCGTCGGCTGGACGGGCGACATCCAGGTCTTCGCCCCGGCCGCCACCAATAACGCCCAGGTGCACACCTTCTTGGCCCGCTGGCTGCGCAACGTGCGCGCCGACCAGCTCGACGACGGCCGCGTGGTCATCATCTCCCCCTTCGCGCCCCGCCAGGCGGCGATGGAGGGGCAGCCCGGCATCGGCGGCGTCACCGCCGCAGCCGGCTGGGGCGACGCGATCATCCGCGTGCCGCTGACCCTGTGGGAGCGCTACGGCGACGTCGATACACTGCGCGCCAACTACCCGGCCATGCAGGCCTGGGTGGAAATGCAGTCGCGGCAGGCCGCCACCGAACTACCTCCCCGCCTGCGCGGCGGCGACTGGGAGGACACCGAGCGCACAGTCGGATGGGAGGCCCTGGATGAGGCCACGGCCGCCCGGCAGCGGCTGCTGTGGAACTCGCGCATGCACTTCGGCGACTGGCTGGCGCCCTCCACCCTGGCCAGTGGGGCACCGGACGCGATCATGGCGGCGCCGCACCTGACCAGCGAATTCGTCGGCGCCGCCTTCCACGCCGAGGCGCTGCGCACCCTCGCCCAAGTGGCGCAGGTCCTCGGGCACTTGGACGACGCGGCCGCCTATCGGGCGCGTTGGGAGGCGGTACGGGCCGCGGTGGCCGCGGAGTACATCGGTGCCGACGGCGCCATGACCCCGGACCTGCAGGGCATGTACGTGCTCGCGCTCGCCTTCGACGTCGTCAGTGCCGACGATCCGGACGTAGGTGCGCGGCGTCGGGCCGTGGCGGACCGGTTGGTGCGGCTCGTGCGCCAGGCGGGCGACCACTTGGACACCGGCTTCCTATCGGTGCCGTTCCTGCTTGATGTGCTGGTCGACTCCGGGAACGCGGATGTGGCCTGGGCGGTGCTCATGCAGGACACGGTGCCGTCGTGGCTGTATGAGGTGGCCGAGGGGGCCACGACGATCTGGGAGTCCTGGGATGCCGTCGCCCCGGACGGGACCGTGGGAGCGATGAGCTTCAACCACTATGCCTTCGGCTGCGTGGACGACTGGCTGTTCCGCCGCCTGGGTGGAATCGCCCCCGCCGAGCCCGGCTACCGGCGGGTGCGGGTGGCGCCGCTGACCGACGGGCCGGTGTCCTGGGCGCGCGCGCACCGCGACACGCCTTTTGGCAGGGTGGAGGTCGCCTGGGAGCGCGTCGACCGGGCGGCGCCGGATGCGAGCAGCGCGGAGGCCGCCGCTGACGCCACAGCCGCGGGGCTCGTAGCCCCCGGCTCTACCGTGCGCTACGAGGTGACCCTGCCGTCCGGCGTCACCGGAGAGCTGGCAACGCCGGCCGGAGTGCGTCGCCTGCCCAGTGGGCGCACGGTGCTGGTCGTGTAACCTACATGAACGCGTCCGGGCGCCGGACCGTACTCGCAAACTGTCGTGCCCGCACAACGTGGCGCAACATGTTGCAAGACGTTACTGCAACCATGACAGACTGCACACCCTCCGGGCTGGATCGGCAGCCGACCGATCGGTATATTTATGGGCGTCGGCAGGAACAGCCTGTCGATCCCGGTCGGGGAACCAGCCGGGAGATTTCAACCGAAAGGAACCGAACATGTTCTTCGACATCGATCTGGCCGTCCGTGCCGCCGCCGCCCGTGAGCGTGAGCTTGAGCGCGCGATTGCCGCCGAGAACGAGCAGCGCTGACAGCAATGCAACACGGTGACCGCCTAATGCGGATCACCCCGCGGGCGCTCCCGCGACGGCCATAAGGCCACGGAGACATCAGGGCGAGGACGATGAGGTCCTCGCCCTTCTTGCTGCCCGCCGCCGCGGCTCCCGGTGACACCGCGCAACCCGAGAACAGGCGCAGCCCCACAGCCCCACAACGACCGACCTCAGTACGTAAGATCAACCGACCTCAGTACGTAAGATCGACCGACCTCGGCGGGGATGCGGGGATGCGGGCCGCTCGCCTCAGTCCCGGCTCAGGCACGCCCCGTTGGACTGGGCGATCTCCCCGAGCACATGGGCGCTGGGCTTGGGAGTGCGCGCCTGGGTGTCCCGGTCGACGGCGATGATGCCGAACTTGGGGCCGTAGCCGAAGATCCATTCGAAGTTGTCCATCGCCGACCAGCACATGTAGCCGCGTACGTCGATGCCGTCGGCGATCGCGGCACCGACCTCACCGATGGCGGTGCGCAGGAAGTCGACCCGCTGTGCGTCATCGGTCGTGTTGAGCCCGTTCTCGGTGACGTAGATGGGCATCTGTACCGCATCCCAGGCTTGACGCACCACGGCGCCGATCGCCCAGGGCCAGATCTCCTCCCCGCCCTGATTGACCACCGCTCCCTCCGCCGGCGGCACCGGACCGTCGGGACCGAGCACGGTGCGATTGTAGGTCTGCAGTCCAACGAAGTCGTCGCCCTCACTCACGCGCAGGTAGCGCAGGTTGTTCTCCTCATTCATGCGCGCCACCCGCTCTTCACCGCCGGGGGCGGCATGGAAGTCGGAGTTGGCCAGGGTCCAGCCGACCTGCATCTCGGGCTTGACCTCCTTGATGGCACGGACGGCGGCCTTGTGAGCGGCGCACTTGATCTCATAGGCCTGCGGCGTGGCCGAGAGTTGGAAGCCGGCGACCTTGTCCGCGGTCGTCCCCAGCGCCCGGGCGGCGCCCTCCCAGGTGGGATTGCCGAGCCGCTGGGCGGGTTCGCGTTCGCACATGCCCATCTCGCCGAGCAGAATGGCGAGGTTGGGCTCGTTCATGGTGCAGGCGATGTCGAACAGGTCGCCCAGCTCCTCGGTGACGCGACGGCAGTAGCGGGCGAACAGCGCGGGGGTGTCGGCGTCCTCCCAGCCGCCGCGGGCGATGAGCCACTGCGGGGAGGTGAAGTGGTGGTAGGTCACCAGTGGGGTGAGTCCGTGCTCGTGGCAGGCGCGCAGCATGTCGCGGTAGTGGGCGATGGCGACGGCGGAGAACTCACCCTCGGCCGGCTCGATGCGGCTCCACTCCAGGGAGAAGCGGTAGGAGTTCAGCCCCAGGGAGGCGAGTAGGGCGATGTCCTCCCGGTAGCGGGTGTAATGGTCGCAGGCGTCTGCCGAGGATTCGGCGTACATGGTGTTCGGTACGTGCTCGTACAGCCAGACGTCGTTGTTGATGTTGCCGCCCTCCACCTGGTGGGAGGCGGTGGCGGTGCCCCACAAGAAGCCCTCGGGGAAGGCGGCGGTGCGGGTGGGCGTCGTGTCGGCCGGCGAGGCCAAGTCGGTTGTGGGCACGGGTGCGGGGGTAGTCATGGCGTGATTGTCTCCGGTTGTTGGCTTTGGATTGGTTGACAGTGTCGCGACGTCTGACAGGCGGGACGCCGCATACGGGGGACGGGCACAAAGGATCGGCGCGCTGCACCGCCGCCGGGGCTGGGCGGCGACCGGCACCGGGCCGACCGCCGCCATCCCTCCGCCTACTTCACGCCCTTGACCAGCGGCATCAGCAGCGCTCCGCCGAGGGCGAGGGCGGCCGCGGTTCCCCACAACAGCGGGTAGTTGTTCGAAGCCGGGCCGAGCAGTGTCGGAGCGACGGCCGGCACGAGGACGTTTCCGAGGTTGAGGGCGAGACCGAAGACGGCCATGTCCTTACCCGCGTCGGCCTCGTTGGGCAGGACCTTGGCACACAGGGCGAGGTCGACCGTGAGGTACATGGGCTGGCCGACGGCGAACACCATCCAGGCGACCGTGAACCCGGTGATGGAGGTGGAGGTGGCGGCGATGATCAAGCCGACCGCCATGATGATGGCGGCGAGGGCGACCAGGGGCCGCAGCATGCCGAGCTTGTCGGAGATCCAGCCGGAGCCGATGAAGACCACAATGGAAACGGGGGCGCTCATGAGCGACAGGTGCCCCGCCTGGGCACCGGCCTGGGCGGGGGTCATATGCAGACCGATAATGAGGTAGAGGACGAAGAACCCGAGGAAGGCGGCCATACCGGCACCGGCGAGGAAGCGGGAGAGCCAGACGATACCGAAGTTCGGGTGCTTGACCGGGTTGACGAACATGTGGGCGAACATGTCGAGAGTGCCCCCCTGCGGGATCTCCTCGCGGCTGTGCTGCGGGTCCTTGTAGAGGAGCAGGAGCGGCAGGGCGCAGATGATCGCAAGCGTAGGGGGCACGGTCATGAGCAGGATCGTGGAGATGTCCACGAGGGCACCGGCGATGTAGGAGCCGGCGCTCATGGCGAGTGCTCCGCACAGGCCCATGAAACCCATGATGCGTCCGCGCATGTTGCCGGGGACGCCCTCGACGGGGATGACGGAGTAGGCGTTGAAGCCGGCCTGGGCCGAGGCGATACCGATGATGTAAGCGGCGATGATGACGACGGAGCTGGTGGTTGAACCAATGATGAAGAAGCACAGGAAGGCTACGAGGTAGCCGCCGACGATCCAGGGACGCCGGCGTCCCAGGCGCGAGAGCGTGCGGTCACTGAGCGCTCCAACGATCGGGACGACCGCGAGCATGAGCAGAGCGGACAGCGAGGTGGCCCGAGAGTAGACCAGGGTGGCGAGGTCCTCGTCGATGACGCTCAGGCGCAGTTGGAGAGCCGTGCCCATGCCCATCATCATGATGTAGCCGCCGATGGCGGCGATGAGCACCAGCCAGATGGTCTTGCGCGGATTGCCGAACTTCGCGGTGATGCGCGCGACCTCCTCATCCTCCGGTGCATTGGGCTCAATGGGGTCCGCCCCTCCGGGTGCATCGTCAGCGCCGCCCTTGGCGAAGTCGACCTCGACGACGGCGGAGGGGGCGTGGGTGTCATCGGCACCGTCATGCCGAGTAGCGGGTGATGGGGTCATCAATCGTCCTTGAAGTGAAGCCGGCCGCTGTGCCGGCAACGGCGCGCTCGCGGGTCCCGCGGCGCCTGACAGGCAGCAGCGTAACCTAAGTTGCACCATTTTGGTCAAGATCTATGTCACTTCAGTTATGTTTCACCTCTCCCTGTGGAACAGTCCTCGAACCACCTCGCATCCACGCGGACACACCCGGGCCGCCGCATCCCGAAGCCGATCATCTAGGCTTGATACCGGACCCGGCCTCGGCCGTCCGGTCACCTGGTCCATGCGCCCGAGAACAGCAACTTGCCCGGAGATGAGGTTGGCCGTGTCCGACTCAGACGCCGTCGCCCCGCCAGACGGACGCACCCGTTACGCCAATGGGGAGCGACGCCGCGCAGCGATCGTCGACGCCGCCATGGAGGTCTTCGCCGAGCAGGGCTACAACAACCTGTCGCTGCGTCAGATCGCCGAAGCCGTGGGCGTGAGCCACACCCTGCTGCGCCACCATTTCGGCAACAAGGAGAAGCTCCTCGAAGCAGTCCTCATCCGCCGCGAGGAGACCGAAGCCGAGTGGCGCGCCACCCTGTTCGCCGAGCACGGCCTGCTCGAAGCACTCCCCCTGGTCATGGAGCACAACGCCACCATTCCCGGCCTCATCCAGCTGGACACCGTTATGCGCGCCGAGGCGATCAATCCCGAACATCCCGCGCACGACTACGTCGTCGGCCTGGCCCGACGTTTCCGGGCGGCGGTACGCGCCGACCTGGGCAGCGAGCGCGACGCGGGGCGGCTGCGCACAGACATCGATCTGGACCTGGCCGCCATGCAACTGACGGCGCTCATCGAGGGGGTGCAGGTCGAGTGGCTGCTGGACCGCGACGTGGATATGGCGGCCGTGGTGCGCAACTTCGCCGAGCGACTGCGTCATCGCTAGAGCAGCCGACGTCGGAGGCACGCCGGGCCCGATACCGTCACCCACCCTGAGAACACACTCAACCTAAGAGAGGAACACACATGAAGATCGGCATTATCGGAACCGGAAACATCGGCGCCAGCCTCGTGCGCGCATTGAGCGCGGCCGGACATGACGTTGCCGTCGCCAACTCCCGCGGTCCGCAGGCCATTCCTGCCGAGCTGCTCGTCAACGGCGCCCGTCCCGTCACGTCAGCGCAGGCGGTGCAGGACGCCGAGGCGGTCATCCTCTCGGTGCCATTGAGCGCGATCCCCACGCTGACGCCACTCCTGTCCGACCTGCCCGAGGACGCGACCGTCATCGACACCTCGAACTACTACCCGGGGCGAGACGGTGAGGACCTCGTGCCCGCCGGCACGGTTGAGAGCCTGTGGGTGTCTGAGCAGCTCGGACGCCCCGTCGCCAAGGCATGGAACGCCATCGGCTCTGCCTCACTGGCGACCAAGGGCCTCCCCGCCGGAACCCCCGGCCGGATCGCGCTGCCCGTGGCCGCCGACCGGAGCATCGACAAGCAGCGGGCGATGGCCTTGGTGGAGGAGACGGGCTTCGACGCCCACGATGCCGGCTCCCTGGCCGACTCATGGCGCCAGCAGCCGGGTACGCCCGCCTACGGCACCGACCTGACACTCGACTCGCTCCCCGGGGCCCTCGCTCGCGCCGACGCCGAGCGCGCCCCGGAGCGGCGCGACCTGGTGGTTAAGGTGTTCTCGAGCTGGCTCGGCACCGGCACAAACCCGAACGCACAGTGGGGCGTGGGCGTCGCCCGCCTCATCTGTGGCGGTCCCACCGACACCGTCGATCCCGACGAGGCCTGACACGAACCGGACGGTGGGTGTGGGGCGCGTTGGACGACCCCCCCCCCCCCCGCGCAGCCGCCGGCCCCCCCGCCAGGGCCCCGCGGGACACCCCCCCCGCACGCCCAGCCCGCCAGAACCTCCCCGATCTGCCCGCCCGCACGCCCGGAGAGGTTGACGGATCGGAGTTCCGGCGGTTAAACTCCCTACAACTCGTGAAACGATTCAATGACGAGACGGAGCCCACGACCATGCGTAATGCTCAATCCGCCGCCGGCGCACCCACATCGGCAAGCTCATCGGCCAGCAGTCCCAACACCGATCTGCTCACCGCCGCCGCACCCGACATGAGCGACCCGGTCGGCCCGCTCGCCGCCCCAGAGCGGCTGCGCGTGGACCATCATCGCCCCGACAAACCCGTCCTTGGCGGCACCGGCCCCACTCCCGCACTGTCCTGGGAGATACCGGCCGCACCCACCGGCTGGCGCCAGGCCCGCACGGAGATCGAAATCGTCCGCGCGGGCGTCGGCGCGCTCCCCGCCGCCCCGCAGACATTCACCCTGGAAGGCCCCGACTCCCTGTTCGTCCCCTGGCCCGCCCCTCCGCTGGGCTCACGTGAGACCGCCGCCTGGCGGGTGCGCGTAGCCGGGGACGACGGAGCCTGGTCACCCTGGTCGGCGCCGGCCGTCGTCGAGACCGGCCTGCTGGAGCCCGGCGACTGGACCGCCCGCCCCATTACCGCGCCCGGCAACCGGCGCACCGATGCGGCACCGGTCATGGTGCGTCGCATCACTATCCCCGCCGGCACCACCGCCGCCCGCCTGCACCTGACCGCCGGCGGCACCTATGAGGCCTTTATCGACGGCGTCAAGGTCGGTGCGGACGAGCTCGCCCCGGGCTGGACCGAGTACTCCCGGCGCATCCTCGTGCAGAGCCATGACGTGACCACCACGCTGACCCCGGGCGAGCACGAGCTCGCCGTCGTCCTGGGCAATGGCTGGTACCGCGGCCACCTGACCTGGGCGATGCACGAGGCCGTCTACGGACAGGACCTGTGGCTACTGGCCCAGGTGGAGTTGAGCGACGGCGCGACCACCACCGTAGTCGGCACGGATGAGGAGTGGACCTGGCGGCCTTCCAACGTCACCGCCAACGACCTGTACAACGGCCAGTCCACGGACCTGCGCCTGCCCGCGCTGGGCGAGGCTGAGGCGGAGTCCGCCGTCGCCGCCCTCGACCTGCCCGAGGCGGCGCTGGAACCGACCACGCTGCCGCTGCCCACCGTCATCGGCGAGGTGCGGCCCGTGGAGGTCATCACCACGCCGTCGGGCAGGCGCGTCGTGGACCTGGGGCAGAACCTGACCGGTCACGTGCGCCTGGCGGTCGTCGGCGGCGAGGCCGGAGACGTGGTCACCCTGCGCCACGCCGAGGTCCTCGAGCACGGCGAGCTGGGCACGCGCCCACTGCGAAACGCCGAATGCACCGACCGCGTCACCCTGGCCGGAACCGGCACCGTCGAACGGCCCGAGGTCTTCACCCCCACCCTCACCCAGCACGGCTTCCGCTACGTGGACGTGGAGGGCTTCCCCGGCGACGACGACGCCCTGCTCGCCTCCGTGACCGCCCGCGTGGTCTCGGCCGGTATGGAGCGGGCCGCCTGGTTCGCCAGCTCCCAGCCGCTCGTGGACCGACTGGTGGAGAACACCCGCTGGTCCACGATCGACAACTTCATCACCGTGCCCACCGACTGCCCGCAGCGCGACGAGCGCCTGGGCTGGACCGGCGACATCGGCGCCTTCGCCCCCACCTCCCTGAGCCTGTACGACGCCGCCGCATTCCTGAACTCCTGGACGCAGGACCTGGCCGCCGCCCAGACGCCCGACGGCGCCCTGCCGGTGGTCTCCCCCGACGTGCTGGAGGGCAACAAGCTGACCTGCGCGTGGGGCGACGCCATCACCCTGGTGCCCTGGGCGGTCTACGAGGCCACCGGGAACCCGGCCGTGCTGGCGGCGAGCGTGGAGGCGATGAGTTGCTTCGTCGACGGCGTCGACGCCGTGGCCGGGGCCTCCCACCTGTGGCGGGGCGGCTTCCAGTTCGGCGACTGGCTGGACCCCGACGCGCCGCCGGAGGAGCCGGCCGCTGCCAAGGCCGACCCGGATGTGGTGGCCACCGCCTACTTCGCCCGCAGCGCCGCCATCACCGCTCGCGCCTGGGCGGTCCTCGGCGACGCCGAGCGTGCCGCCCACTACGAGGCGCTGGCCGCGAGCGTGCGGGAGGCCTACCTGGACGCCTACGTCACCGCCGACGGGCTGATCCTGTCCGACTGCGCCACCGTCTACGCCCAGGCACTCGCCTGGGACCTGCTGGACACGCCGCGGCGCGTGAACGGGGCCGGACAGCGCCTGGCCGACCTGGTGCGGCTGCGGTCCTTCCGGATCTCCACCGGCTTCGTCGGCACCCCACTGGTGCCGGCCGCACTGGTCAAGGGCGGCCAGGCCGCCACGGCCTCCCGGCTCGTGCTGGAGCGGGAGTGCCCCAGCTGGCTGTACCCGGTGACCATGGGGGCCACCACCATCTGGGAGCGCTGGGACTCCATGCTTCCCAACGGGGACATCAACCCCGGGGAGATGACCAGCTTCAACCACTACGCCCTGGGCGCCGTCACCCAGTGGCTGATCACCGACCTGGCGGGCCTGGACGTCGTCGGCGCCGGCGGCCGGGCGCTGCGAGTGGCCCCGCAGGTGGGGCACGGCTTCACCTCCGCGAGCGTGGTGCGGCGGCTGCCGCTGGGCACCGCCCGCACCGCCTGGGAGATCGACGGCGACGTGCTGCACGTGAGCGTGCAGGTGCCGGTGGGGGCGAGTGCCGAGCTGGTGCTGCCCGGCGCCGCGCCGGAGACGCTCGGGCACGGCGTGCACGAGCGCACGGCGAGCTTGCCCGAGCAGCTGCGCGACGGCGGTCGAACGATCCGCACGGTGCGGGACCTCATGGACGATGACGCGGCCTGGGCGCGCGTGGTGGAGGCGGTGGCCGGCAAGCACGGCGCCTACATGGCCGACCCGGCCGCCACTCTCACCGGCTTCCTCACCCACGAGCTCGACTCGACCGCGCGAATCGTTCCCTGGGCCGCCACCGTATACGGCTTCGCCCCCGGGATGGAGACGATGCAGCAGGCGCTGGATGCCGTGATCGCGGAGGTGGCGCCGGACGCGCCGAAGGTCCCCTCCGCCCAGCGCGGCTGAGCCCCCGCCACCCCCTCCGCCCCTCCGCCGAGGTCGGTAGATCTTACGTACCGAGGTCGGTAGATATGGCGGTGGCCCGGGAGGTCCCCACGATCCCGGACCACCGCCCCGCCCCCAGAAGGAGAACACCGTGTCCATCCGCTCCACTCGTCCGATCCTGCCGGGCTACTACCCGGACCCGTCCATCTGCCGCGCGGAGGACACATTCTGGCTGGTCAACTCCAGCTTCGAGTACCTGCCCGGCGTGCCGGTGCACCGCTCCACCGACCTGGTGCACTGGGAGCAGGTCGGCCACGCCTACACGCGTCCGACCGCACTGCCGCTGCCCGGCGGCGACGCCGGTTCCCAGGGCACCTTCGCCCCCACCATCCGCCACCACGACGGCACCTTCTACGTGATCGTCACCAATATGGGTCAGGACCCGCTGAGCCAACGCATCGTGCGCACCACCGACCCGGCCGCCGGCTGGTCCGACCCGGTGGAAGTGCCCGACACCCCGGGCATCGACCCGGACCTGTGCTGGGACGAGGAGGGCGTCTGCCACCTGAGCTGGCGCGGGGTGTCCTTCGAGACCGGCACCGCGGTCTCCACGCTGCGCTCGGTGCCGATCGACCCGGACACCGGCGAACGTCTGGGCGAAGTGGTGGATCTCTGGCAGGGCACGGGCATGCGCGATGCGGAGGGACCGCACCTGTACCGGCGCCGAGGCTGGTGGTACCTGCTGCTGGCCGAGGGCGGGACCGGCGTCGGCCACTGCGTGACCATGGCGCGCGCCCGCGAGCTGACCGGCCCATGGGAGGAGCACCCCGGCAACCCGATCCTCACCCACCGCTCCACCGACCATCCGGTGCAGGCCACCGGGCACGCCGACCTCGTTCCGCTCGACGACGCCGGCTGGGACGGGGCTCGGTTCGCCATGGTGCACCTGGGCATCCGCCAGTTGGAGCCCTTCCCCGGCTATCACGTCAACGGCCGGGAGACCTTCCTGGTCGGCGTCGACTGGGAGGGGGACTGGCCGGTCGTCGTCGAGGATCGTTATGCGGAGGCGATCGCCGCGCGCGACGCCGCCTCTACGCACGCCTTCACCGATGAGCTGCGTGGGCGGCCCGGCCCGGTCGCGGACGGTGACGCCCCCTGGGACCTGCCCGACCGGTGGGTCTCCCCCGGCGGGCTCGCCCGTACCGCGCTGACGCGCAACGCCGCCGGGGCGCTGGCGATCACCGCGCCCGACGACGACGCCGCGTCGCGTCCGCTGCTGGCGACCCGGTGCCGCGACGCCGGCTGGCGGGCCGAGGTGGAGTTGGCGGTGGAGCCGGGCGCCGTCGTCGAGCTCTGCGTGTATTTGGACCCCGATCACCGGGCCGCCGTGCGCTGGGACGGGAGCCGGGCCTCAGCCGTGGCGACCTCGGCCCCGTTCGAGCAGGTTCTTGGCGAATTGGCGGCGGAGGATTTGGAGGCGCCGCAGGGACGGGCGCTGCGACTATGGGTGAGCGCGCAGCTCCCGGAGTCGGGTTTCTTCGGGCGGCGGGTGCCCGATGAGCTGGTGCTGGGTGTGAGTATGGCCGGACGGGACGTCGAGTTGGGGCGGCTCGACGGCCGCTACCTGTCCACCGAGGTGGCCGGCGGCTTCACCGGTCGGGTCGTGGGCGTGCGCGCCATCCGCGGCACCGCGACCGTTGGGCGCTTCCAGTACCAGCCACTGTAGACACGTCAGGCTCGGGCAGGATGAGCCTGATTGACCGGTTGCACACTTCTCCTCAGAGTCCAATCCCCGATCCGCATGTTTCCGCGGTTCTGCTGAGGCCGCCGACAGCTATGAGCCGCCTCCAGTGTGCAACGAGGCACCCGTTGCACACTGGAGCCATACCACCCAACTCCAGGCCCAACCGACAATTCCGCATAATACCAACGAAAACTCAAGATCGGACGGGTTCATCCCAACGACTATTGCATGCAAGAACACCCGCCAATCCAGTCGCAGCGCACTCGCACCGCCATCCACGGACGGCTCGGCAGCGGCACCTCAACCCCGCCGCTCACCCCAGTCGCGACCTGCTCCACCGTCATGTTCCACGTGTCGATGACATCTAACGCCCCGGTACGGCCCGCCGGCACCGTGACCGTGGCCCGATAGGGCTGTGCACCGCCGAAATAGGTCAACAGGTAGCCCTCCCCATCTGCGGCCGATAGTGCCGTCGACCGCTGCGGATCCTTGGTCCGCAGCAATCGCCGCCGGCGTCCACAACTCTTCTTCGCCGCAGGGTCAACCGGCCACCTGTGGAGAACTTGCTGGCTGCGCGTGCACGGACGCCGCAGCAGCCCGAGTATCGGTTCATGGACACCATCCCCGCGCCGCCTCCGCTACCCACGATTGACTTCGCCTACGCCGGGCGCCCCAGCAGAGCTCGGACCGTGGACACCCGCGTACAGATCTCCCCCGGCGTCAGCCTGTTTCCGACTACCGGGCAGGCGGTGTGGGCGTAGCAGCGCGAGGTTGGCCTGGCCCGCTGCGTCGCCGCGATTCACTCAGCCAGATCCGCGGTTGTACTCACTCATGAGGCTGCGGCACTCGTACACGGCCTGTGGCTGCGCCGCGGCGAGACCGATATTCGCATTGCGGTACCTACGAATCCCAAGCGTGCCCGACAACCGTTGTCTCCCATCGACTTCGCAGATGGGAGCCTTCCACATCTTTCCGGGGCGGGTCGTGCCGTCAGCCTGAGACGCCGTCGCTCCCGCCTGCAGCCCGAAGATGTGGAGGCGGTCAACGGGCTACCGGTCACGACCCTGCTGAGAACGGCGGTCGACTGCGCCTTCGATCTGCCTGCGCGCGAGTCGATCACGATCGTCGATTCGGCCATGCGGGCGCTGTGCCGCCCCGACCGCTTCAAGCCACAGCAGGCGCAGGCCCGGTGGGAGCGCGTCCGCCCCCAGTTGCTGGCGGCGGTGGACGCCGAAGGACCACGCCGGGGAGCGGTGCGCGCCCGCGCCGTCGTCGCCATGGCGAGCCCCTTCTCGGAGTCACCCGGTGAAAGCCTGACCCGGCGGCTGGTTGTGGCACTCGGGCTGCCGCCGCCGGAGCTGCAGTACGAAATCCTGCTCGAAGCCGGCGGCCAGCGCTTCCTCGACCTCGCCTGGCCGGATCTGCGGCTGGCGATCGAGTTCGACGGCCGTAGCAAGTACAGCGTCAACGACGATGTCTGGGAGGAGAAGCTCCGGCAGGACGCCATCGGCGCCATGGGCTGGTCGTTCATGCGAGTGACGTACGCAGACCTCAACGATGAGGAGCGGCTGACCTCCAGAATCATGAAGCACATGCCGCCAAGCGTGACGCTGCACGCCCGCCGCGTTCTCGGCCTGTGGGAGTAGTGCGGCTCGAGTTTCAAGCACGGCGAACACCCGCACGGGTGAAGGTCGATCTCGGGCCGAAGAAGACGTGTTCGCCCGCCCAGAGTCGTATTCGGGATGAGGAGGTCGTATTCGGGCTGCCGTGGTCGTATTCGGGATGAGGAGAACGTGCTGGCCCGCTCAGGGGCGCACCCAGGATGAGGAGAACGTGCTCGAACGACCGGGCGGGGTCGTTATAGGGACCGCGAGGACGTCTTCGGGCGCACGAGGTCGTCCTCAGGCCTGCTGGGCGGTCTTCGACGCGCGCTTCGGACACCTCCTGCCGGGTCGTCTTCGACGCGCGCTACGGCCACCGCCTGCCGGGCTGCCGCCAACCAGGAAGCCGATGTGCAACACGCGCGAGGCAGCTCATGCCAAGGTGCCTGCGAAAACGCGTTGACTGCACCCGCCTCAACAATTAACCTTTGAGTCGTTTCAACGCCCGCCCCTCGTCACCGCAGACGGAGCCACACCATGTCAACGCAGACGTCCCCCTCGCCACAGCAGCCCGCCACCGTGTCCCCGTCCCCAGCGGCGCCGGGTCCACTCCCCGAGGTCTCGACGTCCCAACCCGACGGCGTCCTCCCGTCCGCACGTCCCGCAACCCCCGAGCCCGCCATCACCGCCGCCGACCTGCCTGACCCCGTCGGTGACCTGGCAGCCCCCGTCCACCTCAAGTTCGAGCAGTACCTGCCCGGCAACGTCCTGGGTGGCGCCTCCCCCACGCCGCGCCTTTCCTGGGAGATCCCCACCGCCCCCGCAGGCTGGTCCCCCATCGACGCCGAGCTCGAGCTGACCCGCACCGACGCCGCCGGAAACCCGCTCGGTAACCCGCAAACACTCACGCTTCCCTCCGCCGACGGCGTCCTGGTGGACTGGCCCGCCCCCGCACTCGCCTCCCGCGAGCGCGTCGCGGTGCGCGTGCGCGTTACCGGCAGCGTAGCCGTCGCCGCCTCCGCCACCACACCGGCCGCCGCGGTGCCCGCCACCACCGACTGGTCCGCGCCGGTGGCCTACGAGGCCGGTCTGCTGGATGCCGCCGATTGGGAGGCGCTTCCCGTCGGCCCGGCCTGGCCGGAGAATCCGGAGAGCGATCGCCGCCCGCCGCGCGTGCGCCACGAGTTCACGATCGACCGCCCGGTGGTGGCAGCGCGCGCCTATGTCAGCGCCCACGGCCTGATTCGCGCCGAGCTCGACGGCGACCGCGTCGGTTCCGATGAACTGGTGCCCGGCTGGACCGTGTACGGGGAGCGCCTGGTGGCTCGCACCTACGACGTCACCGCCCAACTGCTGGACTCCTCCCCCGGTGGCGACGGCGTCGGCCCACACGCGCTCGGCGCTCAGCTGGCCGATGGCTGGTACCGCGGACACATCGGCTTCGACGGCGGCTACCGCAACCTGTATAGCAACGACGTCGCCGCCATCATCCAGCTCGAACTCATCCACGCCGACGGCACCCGCACCAGGGTCGCCACCGGCCCCGACTGGCGGGCGGGCGCCGGCGAGATCCTGTTCACCGGCCTCTACGAGGGTGAAACGGTGGACGCCCGCCTGACCACTCCGGGCTGGTCGGCCCCCGGCTTCGATGACGCCTCCTGGTCGCCGGTGGCCGTGGGCGCCTCGAATGCGGAGCGCCTGATCATGCCGCTGGATGCCCCGGTTCGGGCGCAAGAGGTACTACTTCCGGTCGCCGTCACGGTGCAGGACCGGCAGGTGATGACCATGGGAGAGGCGGAGATCGAGACCGCCCCCGAGCGAGCGCTTATCGACTTCGGGCAGAACATCTCCGGCCGCCTGCGCATCTGTGTGGCCGGCCCGGCGGGCACCACCATCACGCTGCGGCACGCCGAGGTGCTGGAAGACGGTCGGCTGGGTACGCGCCCGCTGCGCGGTGCCGCCGCCACCGACCGCTTCACGCTGGCCGGCGACGGCGTGGAGGAGTGGGAGCCCACCTTCACCATCCACGGTTTCCGCTACGCGGACGTGACAGGCTGGCCGGGCGGGGCGGCGGCCGCCAAACGGGACATTGAGGCCGGGGCGATCACCGCCGTCGTCGTACACACCTCCATGGAGCGGCTGGGCGCCTTCGACTGCTCGGACGCGCGCGTGAGCCGCCTGCATGAGAACTCGCGGTGGTCCATGCGGGACAACTTCGTCGCCCTGCCCACCGACTGCCCGCAGCGTGACGAGCGCCTGGGCTGGACCGGTGACATCCAGGCCTTCGCCCCCACCGCCGCCTTCCACTACGGCTGCACCGGGCTGTTGTCCTCCTGGCTGATCGACCTGGCGATTGAGCAGGCCGCGCACGGCACCGTCACCTGGTACGTGCCCGTGATCCCCGGAGGTTTCTGGACCCCGCCGCGGCCAGCGGCCGTGTGGGGCGACGCCGCCACCGTGGTGCCATGGGAGCTGTTCCGGGCCACCGGCGACCGGGGTCTGCTCGCCCAGCAGTACGACTCCGCCAGGGCCTGGGTGGATCTGGTTGACTCCCTGGCCGCCGCCGATCACGTGTGGGACTCCGGCATGCAGCTGGGCGACTGGCTGGACCCCTCCGCCCCACCGGACAACCCCATGCAGGCCATGACGGAGCCGCACCTGGTGGCGACAGCCTTCTTCGCGCAGTCGGCCCGCATTGTGGCCCGCTGGGCGCAGGAGCTCGGCAAGAACGACGACGCCGCTCACTACGCCGCCCTGGCGGAGGCGATCGGGGAGGGCTTCCGCGCCCGCTTCACCGACGGCGCCGGGCACATGAGTTCCGACACCCAGACCGCCTACGCCCTGGCGATCACCTTCGACCTGACCGGTTCGGCGGAGAACCGCCAGGTGGCCGGGGACCGGCTGGCGGAGTTGGTGGAGGCCTCAGGCGGGCACGTGTCCACCGGTTTCGCGGGCACACCCGTACTCACCGGGGCGTTGACGGCAACAGGTCACGCCGACGCCGCCTACCGGCTGCTGCTGACCACGACGTGCCCGAGTTGGCTGTACACGGTCACCATGGGGGCAACCACCACCTGGGAGCGTTGGGACTCCATGCTGCCGGACGGACGCATCAACCCCGGCGATATGACCAGTTTCAACCACTACGCCCTGGGGGCGGTGGCGGCCTGGTTGCAGCGCGACGTCGCGGGCCTGGCCCCGGCCGATCCCGGCTACCGGGTGATCGAGGTGGCGCCGGCACCGGGCGGGGGCCTGACCCATGCGGAGTCCGTGCACCGCACCCCCTACGGTTGGGCGGCCTCCTCCTGGCGCCTGGTGGGCGAGGACGGACGGGAAGTGGCACCGCAGGCGGCCGCCGCCGGCCAGGGCCGCCTGGAACTCGACGTCGTTGTGCCCGTAGGGGCGCGGGCGCGGGTGCGGCTACCGGGCCGGGAGGGCGAGGTCGTCGAACTGTCCCATGGCCGCCACCACCTGGTGGCCTGAGCGCAGGCCCGAACCGAGGCCCGGTTCAGAAAAACCGATAGCCAAAGAGCTACTCGCCACTGAAATTCGTGAGACGCTAGGAGAATACCCGCACGAGAACGAAGGAGTTCCCATGTCCCGAGCGCACGCGGTCCCACAGGTGGGTAAGGACCCCAATATTCAAGAGCCCACCCGCCCCGGCACCTCCATGAAGTACCTGGGCGGCCGGCCCTTCTACCAGTACCTGTTCGCCTACACGATCGCGGGCATGTTCCTGTTCTCGTGCTACTCCGCCATCCCCGGAATTCTGCTGCCCAACCAGGTGCAGATGGTGGAGTTCCAGGTGTTCTTCGGCGATTACCCGCATGTAAACGCGCAGGTTCTCCAACAGCTCGCCTCCGGCACCTACACGGGAGCGGACGCCGCCGAGTTGATGGATATCTACGATCGGTACGACGGCGCCCGCGCCTCCGCGATGTCCGTGGTCGCCGCGATCGGCTCCTTGTTCACCATGTTCGCCCAGCCGATCGTCGGTGTCCTGTCCGACCGGTGGCGCTCGCGCTGGGGGCGGCGCTCCTTCTGGATCTGCGCGGGCGGATTCGTGGGCGCCCTGCTCATGATCGGGCTGCGCTACTCCACCACCATCCTGCTGATCACCGTCTTCTGGGTGGTGGCGCAGGTGGCCCTGAACTTCATGCAGGCACCGCTGGTCACCACCATCGCCGACCGCACTCCGGAGAACCGGCTGGCCACGGTCTCAGCCTTCGCCGGTCTCGGCACCATGATCGGCGGGCTGGCGGGCTCACTGGTAGCAGGCAACGCCTTCAACGCCATGGGCCTGGACGCCTACTACATCTTCGCCATCCTGGTGGCCTTCGGTGCCGCCTGCTTCGTGCTGCTGGCCCGGGACCGTTCCTCCAAGGAACTGGAACTGCCGCACTTCGATGCCAAGGCCTTCATCATCGGGTTCACTATCGCCCTGCGGGACCGCGACTACCGCTGGGTGTGGATCGCCCGCCTGCTCATGTTCCTGGGATACACCTCATCCACCACCTTCAACCTGTACATCCTCCAGTCCTATGTGCAACCGGCCCTCACCCAGGCGGAGGCCAATGCCATGGCGCCGATCCTGGGTCTGGTGGCCATGCCCGGCATGATCATCATGATGCTCGTCTCGGGCCGAATGTCTGACAAGCTGGGGCGGCGCAAGCCTTTCGTCATCTATTCCTCCTTCGCCCTGGCGGCCTTGTACGTGCTGCCCGCCGTCTGGCCGTCGGTGGTGAGTCTGCTGATCATGTCGGCCCTGTCCGGATTCGCCTTCGGCGCTTTTATGACCGTGGACCAGGCTCTGTTCATCGATGTGTTGCCTGACCCGGAGGCCGCCGGCCGTGACCTGGGCGTGGCGAATGTGGCCACGAATATCGGTCAGATGCTGGCCCCTGTGATCGCCGGCCAGTTCGTTGCCCGCATCGCCGGCGCCACGGGATACCGCATGATCTACATCTTCGCCATGGCCATGCTGCTATTGGCGGCCCTGGCGATCTACCCGGTGAAGAAGGTCAAGTGACATGTCCGCCGCCACGCACCCGGCCGACACACCGATTGCGGTTCCCGTAGCCGACGTGGGCCCGGTAGTCCCTGCCCCCTGCGGGGCGGTGCGCGGGGCGTGGCGGCGCATCGTCTCCGCATCCGGTGCCGCGCCCGCATCCCGGGCGATGCCCTCGGCCACCGGGGCCAGCAATGGTCCGGCCGGTGCCGACAGCCCCGGCCGGACCGTCGTCGACCAGGCCGACGCCGACTACGCCCGCTTCACCCGCTCCGCCGCCTTCTACGCCATCCCCTTCGCCGAGCCACCGACCGGTCCACGCCGCTTCCTGGCGCCGGTGCGGCGCAGGCGCTGGGACGGTATCCGGGATGCCACCCGTCCCGGCCCCACCCCGCAACGGCGCCCCTTCGGGGAGACCACCGCCATCCCCGAACCGTCCATACCGGGCGCTGACATCCTCGCGGTGAATGTCTTCACCCCGGCTCCAGGGGATGTGGGCGCCCGCCTACCGGTACTGGTGTGGATACACGGCGGCGGCTTCTACGCGGGCAGCCCGGCCAGCCCCTACTACGACGGGGCCGCCTTCAACCGCGACGGCGTGGTCACCGTGAACGTGTCCTACCGGCTCGGATTCGACGGCTTCGGTTGGATCCCCGGCTCCGACGCCCCGGTCAACCGCGGTGTGCTGGACCAGATCCTCGCCCTGGAGTGGGTGCGGGACAACATCGCCGCCTTCGGTGGGGACCCGGAGTGGATCACCGTCGGCGGGCAGAGCGCCGGGGGCGCATCCGCCCTGGTGCTGCTGCACTCTCCGCGCGCCCGCGGCCTGCTGCACGGGGTGATCTGCGAGTCGGGCGGCACGACGGCGGCGACCACCGCCGACGCCCGGGTCATCGGGGAGCGGGCCGCCCAGATCGCCGGCATCACCCCTGACCTGGCGGGCTGGCGCTCCGTGTCGGAGGAGCGGGTACTGGACGTCTCGGAGCAGCTCGGCCGGGAGTTCCCGCTGTTCGACGTTACCGCCGATCTGTCGCGTTTCATCCGTCCGCCCCGGGCCATCTCCCGCACCTTCATGCCGGTGGTGGACGGGGGCATCATCCCCGCCGCCTCCCTGGACGCGGCGAGCGCGGCGGCGGATGTGCCGGTCCTGTGCGGCGGAGTGCGCCACGAGCTCACCCCCATCGGTCGGGCGCTGGCCGGGGAGCTGGACGGGCGCAGCACCAGGGAGCTGTTGGCCGAGGCGGGCATGCGCCCGGAGCGCATTGAGCAGCTGGTTGCCGCCTACCCGGAACTGGCCGGCGACGAGGAGCTGCTGGTGGGCCAGGTGGTCTCCAACGGCCTGTTCCGCCTCCCGGTACTTCAGTGGGTGCGGCGGCGCGGCGCCGATCCGGTCGCGGCCGATCGCACCTGGGTGTACGACTTCTCCTGGTGCTCGGTGCTGCCCGCTCCGGAGGGCGGCCTGTCCGCACACTGCATGGAAGTGCCCTTCGTCTTCGACTGCCTGACCCACCCGCATGCCGACGGCGTCCAAGGCTCGCCACGCCCGCAAACGCTGGCCGATGTCATGCACGCCGACTGGGTGCGATTCATCCGCGATGGCGACCCGGGCTGGGAGCCCTGGGCACGGTCCGGAACTGGACGCCGCTACGGCGGCCCGGCCGCCCCCGCCGGCGCCGTCGACGAGTTCATCTATCCCCTGGAGCTGGCCATGCTGGTCGACGCCGAATCCGCGCAATAGGAGCCCGCATCATGTCTAACAACAGTCGCACCGCCGCGCAGCCGGAACCGACCCGGGGCCGGCGCTCGCCGTCGTCGGGACGCACGGAGGCCGGGCCGGCCGGAGCCATCCCGGCCTCCGTGCGTGCCGCCCTGAAGCTGCCCGCACCCGGTGGCCCCGCCTCCTGCGCCATCCACGAGGTGTTGGTGACCCCGATGCCGGACGGGACCGTGCTGCGGGCCGACGTGGTGCGGCCGGACGACGACGGCACCCACCCGGTGCTACTCGCCCGGTGTCCGTATTTCGGGGCCTGGCGGCCCATGGTGGCTGAGGTGTCCGGCGCCGACCCGGCCACACCCGGGCTGATGGCGGGCGTGCTGGGCATGCAGGCGAATGTGAGCCTGGACCGGGCCATTGCCGAGGGCTTCGCGGTGGTCGCCCAGGCCTGCCGCGGCACGGACATCTCCGATGGCGACTTCCACTTCTACTTCGATGAGGCCGCCGACGGCACCGCCACGCGTGCAGCCCTGGCCTCCCTGCCCTGGTGTGACGGGCGGGTACTGACCTTCGGCAACTCCTACCTGACCACCACCCAGTTCACTGCCGCGCTGGCCAGCACCGAACATCTGGCCGCCATGACAGCCTGGGTGTCTCCCTCCACCTACGACGACGATCTGGCCATGCGCGGCGGCGTACTGCTGGAGGGGCCGTCATATGAGTGGGCGCGCCAGCAGGTGCGCACCGGACTTTGGCGTGACGGGCGCCCGGACGCCCCACAGGAGACCCTGCCCGAACCGGTTGAGGCATTCACGCCCTACCTGGAGCGGGTCGGGATCGCGCAGGCGGCCCGGGACCTGGCGACGTCGCACCGGGCCGGCGGGCACGTGGTCGACTGGGTCAAGCACCCGCTGCGCGACGCGTATTGGGAGCATCTCGCCTACCCGGTGGACGGCCTGGCGGGCGTGGATGTGCCGACGCTGCACGTGTCCGGCTGGTACGACCTGTTCCAGGGCGGCACTCTGCGCAATTTCACGGCCATGTCCGCGGGCGCGGCCGCTCGGGGTCGGACCGGGGATGTGCGCCTGGTGGTCGGCCCGTGGACGCATCTTACTTTCGACGGGCAGCTGGCCGGGCGCGACTTCCCCGGCGGCGGCATTGACGACGTCGGCCTGGGCGAGCTGAGCCTGGACTTCTGGAAGGCGGCCCTCGGGGATGAGCGGGCGGCGGAGCGGCTGCCGCACGATCCGGTGCGGGTCTACGTCATGGGCGCGAATCGCTGGATAGACCTTCCCTCCTGGCCGGCTCCCGACGCCGTCGAACAGACCTGGCGCCTGGGCGCAGGCGGGGCGTTGCACACGCCCGGCGTCGAGGCGGGGCGGGACGACGTTTCAGGTTTCGATGCCACCGCGGACGCTGCGGGTTGGACCGCCTGGGTGCACGATCCGGCAGACCCGGTGCCCACCGCGGGCGGCCAGATGCTGATGGGGCCGCCGGGCAGCGCCGGGCCGCATGATCAGCGCAACGTTGAGGCACGTGGGGACGTGGCCGTCTTCTCCAGCGCGCCGCGGGTGGAGCCGGTGACGATTCTCGGGGCGGTACGGCTGCACGCCTGGGTGGCGGCGGACGCCGTCGACGCCCACCTGCACGTCACTTTGACCGATGTGGTCCCGGATGGTACCTCAACCCTGCTGACCGACGGCGTCCTGCGGCTCAGCGCCCGTGCCGGTCTGGATAGACGCGACCCGCTCTCACCGGGCGAGCCCGTTGAAGTGACTGTGGACATGTGGTCCACCGGTGTGCACCTGCCGGCCGGGCACCGGCTGCGCGTGAACCTGGCCGGCTCGAACTGGCCGCGCTATAGCGTCTGCGACCCGTCTGGTGGCACCCCGGTGAGCATGCGGGTACTGCACGACGCCGACCACCCCAGCGCGGTGGTACTGCCCATCGTCGACTTGGAGGCGCACCCCGAGGTGGGCCGTTACGGCGCCTGACCCAAGGTCTGCGCGCTTGGCGCCGATGATTACCCCGCGCCGGGCACGCTGCAGGGGCTATCCGGCTACCGGCTGCGCCGAGTCCCTGCGGTCGGCCAGGGTGGCGACCATTACGGCTTTGATGGTGTGCATGCGGTTCTCGGCCTGGTCGAACACGATGGAGGCCGCGGACTCGAAGACGTCCTCGGTCACCTCCAGGCCATCCATGCCGGTGGCCTGGTAGATCTCCTCCCCGATACTGGTCTGCCGGTTGTGGTAGGAGGGCAGGCAGTGCATGAACTTCGCCTGCTGTCCCGCCCTGGCCATCAGGGCGGCGCCCACCTGGTAGTCCCGCAGCAGCTCAATGCGCTCGGTCCACACGTCCTTGGGCTCCCCCATGGACACCCAGATGTCGGTGTGCACGAAATCCACCCCGGCCACGCCCGCGTCCACGGACTCGGTGAGCGTGATGCGCGCACCGGTGCCCGCGGCCACGGCCCGGGCTGCGGCCACACACTCGTCATCGGGCCACAACTGCCTGGGAGCAACAATGCGCACATCGGCACCGAGCAGAGCACCGGCCACCAACAGGGAACGACCCATGTTGAAGCGGGCGTCACCGACGTAGGCGTAGGCGATCTCGCCCGCGGGCTTGTCGGTGTGCTCCAGCATGGTCAGGCAGTCGCACAGCATCTGGGTGGGGTGCCAGTCATCGGTCAACCCGTTCCACACCGGCACCCCCGACAGCTCGGCCAGCTGATCAACCTTGGCCTGGGAGTCACCCCGGTATTCGATACCGTCGAACATCCGACCCAGTACCCGGGCGGTGTCCGCCACCGACTCCTTGTGCCCGATCTGGGAGCCTGACGGATCCAGGTAAGTGACGTGAGCACCCTGATCGTGGGCGGCGACCTCGAAGGAGCAACGCGTACGCGTTGAGGTCTTCTCAAAGATCAGCGCGATGTTCTTGCCCACCAAGTGCTGGGTCTCCCGACCGGCCCGCTTGTCCGCCTTCAAACCTGCCGCCAGAGCGATCAGAGCCGTCCACTCCTGCGGCGTGAAGTCCAGCTCCCGCAGGAAGCTGCGCCCCTTCAGTGAAGCGAGAACAGCGGGATCGGGCGCCGGGATGGCAGACATACGAAGGTCCTTTCGAGGCGTGAACTCAGGGGATGATCATAAGCCACGCCGTGGGACGAGGCCGCGGGGACCGGCGCAGGTTGTCGGCAAGTGCGACTGGTCGGCGCCGTGCGGTCCACAGGGGCGTTACCGGGCAGCGGCGGCAGCCTTCGCAACCGGCTGCTGCACCCTCAAGCCGGAAAAGTCGCTAATCGCCTAACGCGCGCTGGGGCCCCGCACCGAGTGCGGGGCCCCAGCAGAGATTCGGCCGGTCGCGTTCAGGTGTCCTGCCGGACCTGCCGGTTGCCGAGATCGGAATCAAGGGCGACGCGTGTAGTTGACGTCAGCGCAATGGCCGGACATTCATTCGCGCCCGGCAGATGGCCGACGCTGAGGTTGATCGTCACATCCTGGTCAGTTTCGGTCACATCCACGCTCACGCCCTCGCACTGAGCGGGGCCGGCAACAAATGTCACCTCAATGGTCCGGGAGTCCAGAAGGACCCACGAGTCCCACGGCACTCGGGCGGGCGCGACCAGGTCAGCGCGCGGCTGGAGCACCTGGGGCGACTCCGTCCCTTCACCGCTCGGTGCGGGGACGGCAGTCGAACCAGCTGATCCGGAACCGCTCGTGGAGTCAGTCGAGTTCACGGTCGGAACTGTGCTCTCGGAACCGGCTTGCTCCGTGGAGCCAGAGGGAGAGCCTTGCGGTTGCCCACACCCTCCGATTCCTGCGGCAGCGGCGATACCAGCGGCGAAGACGACCTTCACCGTCGTACGTCGTCTGAGCTGAGACACGATGCGCTCCCCTGGTGCACGATGCTAAGTACCGTTCCTCCACCTGACTAGTCGGATATGGTGGCATCCAACATGATCTTCATCTGAGAGGTGAAGTAGGGCCCCCAGTTCTGGTAAGTAGCAGGCCGCCAGGTGGACGTCACCGAGTTCACGTACCCCACCCCGGAGTCGTTGTTGTAATACTGGAGCCACGGGCCTCCGGACGCACCCCTGCCGAAGTCGCAGCCGACTATGCTGACCCGAGGTCCATCAGCATGGGTGCCTCCCCAGCATGCCCACATGGTGTAGCGCCCATACGGATTGAGCTTGTTGCTCGGGTAGCCGAAGATCGAGACGTCGACGGCCATGGGGGAGTTCCAGATGAGACCGTGGCCGCCAACCGCGTCCACAATTCTCCTACCGTGGTCTCCTCCGTTGTTGAGGGTGACGAACCCGACGTCGTACGTCATGTCGCGGTAGGTGATCCACGAGTTGAAAGTCCGCAGCGTGCGAGCTGTCCAGATTCCCACAGGATCAGGATCCGCCCTGGTAGCGTCGTAGCCCGGAACAAATACCAGGTTGCGCATCCAACCGCCGTCGCTGTGGCTGTAGACGCAGTGGCCAGCCGTGATGATCACGCGCTTGGACGGCGTATTGACGGCAGACGCCGAGCAATACGAGTTGCCCTGCCCGTAACCGTTGAAGAACAGCTTCCCGTTCGTGATCGAGAAGTTCGTCACCCGCTGGGCCGCCAGAATCTCCTCGTCGGAGCCAGCAGCCACCGTCTGGACGTCATCGTCGAACACGCCGGCCGCTTCGGCCTGCGCGAGGACGTCAGCGGCGGGAACTGCGGGAGCGCTGGTACCCTCCTCGCCGTCCGCCACGTTGTCAGACGCAGCGACCACCTGTTCTGAGCCGGCGACGACGTCGGCCGGCTGAGCCTGGGCCATCCGTTCGGGTGTCCAGTAGTCGAGGACGTCCTGATCGGGAGCCGCCGCTTCCAGATCGGCCTCGCTTGCGAGCACCGGCTCCTGACCGAAGGTGTCGGGGGCGACGACGGCGGTTGACGCCGCTTGGCCCCCCTCGTCCGCTACGGCCGCCGGTCCGGGCGCAGCAGCGGCGCTCGCCGCAGCCGGGACATCGTCTCCGGATGCCGTCGGTGCGGCGACGGCCGGAGCGATAGTCAAAGCTGCGACCGCCGTGAAGGACAGAAGAGCCGTTGGCAGGCTTCTTCTTCGCTTGTTTCCAGCAAGTCTCACGTTCATGATACCTCTTGCCTTCCCCCATGATCCTCCTAAGCGCACGTCATCGCATACTCAAGAGGCAGGGCGAATATTGCAGGGACAAAACAGGGCGACTTACGCCGACCAAGTAGAAAATATCATCGAGAACACGCTGATGTCAAGTAGGCATCGAGACTCACCTCAGACCTCCGCAGGTTGGCGCTCAGTGCCTCGGACGGGGCCGAAGCTCGACCGGGCCGCGTCATCCGCGTCGCGGGTGGCAGGCAGGCCCGGCAGTGAGCACGGCCCCGGCCACGCACCAACTCCAGGCCGAACGCCTCAAGGACCTGCCCGCCCGACGCAGCACTTAGCCGGCGACCATCTGTACCCGATTCAGGCGGTGGGCAGGGGGCAGGACTCGGAGTACTTGCCGCCGTCGGTCTCCTTCACGCTCCCGTCGGGCAGGCGCAGCTTGGTTGGTACCCCGAGCGGAGTCTCGCCCCGCATGTGGAAGACGCCGTCACTGATCGTCCACACGCTGTCGATCAGCCCCCGAGACGTCTCGAGAATGGCCCGGCTGCTGGTCAGTCCACCGCCCGGCTGCGGCGCGATCTCCACCGCCGTGTAGCCCGGCGCGGCGGGCTTGATACCAGCCACATACTCGTGCAGGAAGGTACTGACCGCTCCCTTGGCGTAGTGGTTCTGCGAGCCGTGCGGTCGCCCCTGGGCGTCGATGCCGTTCCACTGCTCCCAGATGGACCTGGCACCACGGTCGATCATGACCATCCACCCGGGCTCCTCACGCTGCAGCAGCACCTGGTAGGCCAGATCGAGGTAGCCGGCATCCGCAAGCGTGGGCAGCAGCAGGCCGGTGGACAGGAATCCGGTGGACAACCGGAAGCTGTTCTTACGAATCAACTCGGCCAGATGCTCGGCGGCTTCCGGCCGCCGCTCGGACTCCAGCAGGTCAAAGGCGAGCGCACGCACATAGTTCGCCTGCGTCGGCTCAGTCAACCGAATACCCGTCTTACCCGTCTTGCGCGACTTCCGAGTCTTGACAACAAACTCCCTGCGCCACGCGGCCGCGACCTCATCCGCCAACTCGCCGAACCGGAGGGCATCGTCCCGCACGCCCAGGATTTCCGCGGTGTCGGCCAGGATACGCGCCGAGCGGGCGAAGTAGGCGGTGGCCACAATGCCAAAGTCCGCCTGAGGATCCCACTTCACGCCCGGCTCGGCCCACTCCCCCCATTGGAAGCCGGTATCCCACAGGTAGCGGTCATGCTCGCGCCAGTCGGGGTGCCGCTGGGCCCGGCTGGGGTGACGGTCGGCGGCCGCCACCCGCTCCACCCGCTCCACCCAGCGTCGCATCATCGGGTAGGCCTCAGCGAGTGCCTCAACGTCACCGTAGGCGCGGTACATCTCCCAGGGGACCATGGTGGCCGCGTCGCCCCAGCCGGCGGCACCGGCCATATCCGGCAGGGGGCTGTCGTCGTCGGCACCCATATCCGGGGCGACATTCGGGATGGTGCCGTCCTCGCGCTGTTCATCAGCGAGCGTGCGCAACCATTTACGGGTGAAATCGGAGATGTCGTCGAGGAAGGCAGCAGTACGGGCGAAGACCTGGAAATCGCCCGTATACCCCCACCGCTCGCGTTGCGGGCAGTCGGTGGGGATGTCGCACGAGTTGGAGCGCCAGGAGTGCACCGTGTTGGCGTGCAGGCGGTTCAAGCTCCGGTCTGAGCAGGTGAAGCCGCCACGCTGCATTAGGCCACTGCGTACTTCAACCGCGGTCACCTTGCCCGGATCGATCTGCCAGTCGGCCCCGTCAATCGCCACGTAGCGAAAACCATGGATGGTGTGCCTGGGCTCGACGATGTCGCCGTCCACTCCCCGGGAGTAGATCACGTCCACCTGACCGATCGGGTAGGGCTCGCTTCGATACGGCGGGTCGTACTGGAGGTGGCGGGTGGTCATGTCGCTGCGCTCGTTCAGGACTTCGAAGTGGGTCAATGCGAGCCGCGTTCCCTTGGGTCCCAGATCGCTGATCCGCACCCATCCGTTCAGTTGCCTACCGAAATCGACGATCTGCCTGCCCGAGGGGAGGTCAAAAATGGTCAGGGCCGGCAGTATCTCGCCACGCCGGACCGGCGGGCCGGGTGAGACCGCCAGGCGGGACCGGTCACGGGTGAGCGGGGTGTCCGCAATCAGGGCCGGCTCCCACCGCTCCTGCCCGAGCCGGAACAGGTCGGTGGTCTGACCGTCCATCAGGTCCGCGGCGGTGATGGCGCAGACCGCGACCTCCCAGCCGGGGCCGGTGGCCACCCGACGTTCGACGGCGTCACCGCGGGCCGCCCCGTCGCCGTCGGCCGCCGTCGGCGGCGCCCCACCCAGGGTGAGCGCGGCGATTACGGCCGTCGCCTCACCGTAGTTGTCGGGTACGCGGGCCGGCCCGCAGCGGCCGCGGAACCAGCCGTCCGAGACGACCAGGCGCAGCTCGTTCTCACCCTCGCGCAGCATTCCCGTCACGTCCCAGGTCTGCACATACAGGGTCTTCCGGTAGTTGGTGGCACCGGGGGTCAGTTCGACGTTGCCGACGCGCTCGCCGTTGATGTAGGCCTCGTAGATGCCGTGGGCGGTCGCGGTCAGACGGGCAGGTCCGTCGGCCTCGGCGGCGGACGCGTCCAGGTGCGTGCGCAGCTCATAGGCGGGCCGGTTCCCGGCCGCGGGGGTGGGGGTGGGCGTGGCGAGCCAGGCGGCGTCGTCCAGATCGGTCAAGACGGGGTCGATGAGTGGCGCAGGGTTACAGATCATCAGGTGTTCACCTTTATTTGAGTGTTGAAGGGCGCGTCGGAGCCGTCTCCGGCGGCGGCATCAAGGATGGTCTCATCCTTGCACCCATTCGCCCGCAAACGGGCAGCAATGGCGCAACCGATTCGACTCGAACGGTAACGCAATGATCACGGTCAGGCCGGAGATGGCCGAACGCGCTCCAAGGCCGTGAACTCGTGCACCGGACGGAGTTTCTGTGACGCTTCACGCGACCCTAGAAGTCGTCTCTGGTCAGTCGGTAGTGGCCCCACAGGAACAGGGGCAGGCACCACGCTGCGGCCAGCAGCACCGTGGCGATCGGCTCCTCCTGCCATGAGGAGGCTGGTATGGCGGCCACACCCTGTAGCCTGGCAATGACCGCATTGGGCATCACTGTGTCAACCCACTCGAGGGTCCGAACCGTCCCTCCGGCCATAGTCAGCAGCGACTGGACCAGCACGCCCAGCATCTGGGCTGCACCCATTATTAGTGCCAGGACCATCGACGCGACCGCCACCGATCGCACTCCCATCGCCAACAGGGCGCCCGCAACGGCGACCAGCGCCAGAACCAGCGCCGCACGAACCACGGTCTCCACAGAAGCGGCCATGTCGAATGGAACACCGCGGTAGTCCAGGTAAGGCCTGGCCGTCAAAGCAAGCCCCATCATGAGCACAAACGCGGGTAGGGCCGTTACCACCGCTGCGCTGACCAACTGCGCCCAGAACAGCCTGGTACGTCTGCCAACGGCCACCACCGTGAGCATGATGGCCCCGGAGGGGTACTCTGCACCGGCGATCACCACTCCCGCCAGTCCGACCGGCAGTGCCGCCGCCTGAACTCCGGGGACTCCGACAACGGCTGAGAAGAAGCCGACGAGGCATAGTTCCAGGGCGACCAGTACCTGAACCGAGCGAGCCCTCGCAGCCTTGCCGAGTTCACTTGCCAGGACCCGCCGCCAAGTCACCGCCTCCTGAGCGGCGCTATCAACAGTCATGGCTCTTCCCATCCTTCCTGCGCACTGAAGAACCAGCTTTCAAGCGATTGCCTCGCCTCGCGCATCTCAGTGAAAATGACGCCCTCTTCGAGGAAGGCCCTCTGCACCTCTTTGATGTCGGCGTCTATGAGCATCGCATCCTCGCCGGCTCCGGGTAGTTCCGCAGCCTTCACCTGCCAGTGGCGCGAATGGGCCAGGGCGGCCAACTGGGCCGGGTCCTCCACACGGACTATGACCCCGCCGGGGTGCCGCATCTGGTCAGCAGAGGCTTTGGCCTTAACCCGGCCCTTCTTGAGGACGACGACGTGGTCCATGATGTCCTCTACCTCCCCGAGCAGGTGGGAGGAGACCAGCACGGCCCTGCCTTCATCGGCGAGTCTGCGTAGGAGCGAGCGCAGCCACCGCACCCCCTCCGGGTCCAGACCGTTGAACGGTTCATCCAGGACGATGTTCTGCGACTTCCCCAACATGGCCGCTGCCAGCGACAGGCGCTGGCGCATCCCGAGCGAGTATGTGCGCACCTTGCGGTGCCCGGCTTCAGCGATACCTGTCTCCTCCAGGCATTGGCGCACGCGGGTATGCGGAATGCCGCTGGTGCGGGCCAGTCCCATGAGGCACTGGAACCCCGTTCGGGAACCGACCCAGTGCTCTGCTCCCAGAACCAGCCCCAGACACCCGAGCGGGTCGGGCGACGTTCCTGGCTCCATGCCTTCGACCCGTACCTCGCCTCCGTCGGGTCGCACGAGTTCTCCGATCACCTTCAGGGCCGTTGTCTTGCCGGCGCCGTTCGCGCCGACCAGGCATACGATCACCCCGTCCGACACCTCGAAAGAGGAATGAACCAACCCACGTCCACCCCCATAGTCTTTACTCACCTCCGTCAGTGAGATCATCGCAGACCCTCCCTCCCCGTAAGATCGACAGCCGAGCACTCAAGGCACACGCACACTCTCCAACACACCACCATCAAGCCCGTAACGACATCAACACCACAGCCGACGACGGCCGCGCTGGATTCGCGTTCAATCAATCTACCCATCCCCTCCTTGAGCGCGGCTCATACGCCTGAGAAGTACAGCACTGATACAGCTTATTACCACAAGCAGAGGCGGCGCCACGGCCTGGATTGGATTATCGGGCATTTCCGGAACTATCGCAAGCAATGTATAGCCATTCCGGGAAGAGTTATTGAAAGTTGCACTGACGAAGAGCACGATATGTACATAACTAGCCTTCTTAGCCCAATCAACCCTGCCTTGATCAGCATTTCCCAGGACCCCGCACCAAACGGCATGCTCCAGCGCTAGCGCGAGGAACACGACCACAGGGCCCACTGACGCCGCCCCACCCGACAGTTGCTGCTGCACCAGCCCCAAGCTGACCGCATACGCGCAGCAGGTCAATGCACCAACGAGAAATAGAAGCCGTGCCGCGGCCAATCCTGATGGGCCGGATGCAGTTACACCCGAGGCTTGCACATCCGGTTCGCGACTCATGGGGCATCTCTTCTTCCACGCAGGGCCATAGGCGAGGGCGTCATAGCCCCCGGAAATGCGCTGTAGCCTACACGCCTGCGCCTGCGCCCGCAAGGGTGCGACGAGGACTGATTACAGGCTATTCGTGCAGCTCCCGACCGAGTTGTGGGCCGCTAGCTCGCCGTCGCCGCGCCGTCAGTCTCGGCGGCGCGACGGGCGGCCAGGTCCGCGTTGATCTGTGGCAAAAGGGGCGCTTCGTGTTTGAGGGTGTGGTGGTTCGGGCCCGCGGGTGGTTGTGTTCGGGCGTGGGGGTCGTTTTCGGGCCGGCGAGGACCTTTGGCCGGTCATATGCCCGACGACGAACCCTCTCTTCACGGGGCATGGAGGCCGGCGGTGCGAGCATCCGAGGTGGGGCGGGCGTCACGGACGTAGAGCCAGTGGGATCAAGGCCAGGGCCCGAGCGTTGGGTACGCCCCTTCGGCCTCTACTACGCCAGTTAGACCTCCGCTGAAGGGCCCAGAACCCTTCAACAAACACCTAACCGGCGTAGTAAACCCCAAACCGGCGTAGTAAACGACGTCACCGCTGAGCACGCGAGCGAACCGACTCCCGGCTCCACCCACACCCTCAAACGCGAAACGCCGAATAAGGCTGCCTATCAGGAGCAACGCAATATTGGTGTTGGCGAGTAGCAGCACAATGTCACCCAGAATGCACAGCAGTTGGCCGGCGATAATGATCGAGCTGAGTTTGAAGCGCTTCATCAGGGGTGGAATGGCGGCTCTCGCGGTTTGGAGGTGTGGTGATGAGGGTTGGGGTTGCGGTGTGGTGGTTGCTGTCGGGTGTGGGAGGTCGTCTTCGGTGGGTGCCGGTCTGTTGAGGGTGACCTTTTCATCCCCAAGTCCTTCACATTCGGGAGGGTTTTGGGCCGAAGAAGAGGTTTTCGCCGGACCAGGGTCGTTGTCGGGCGGGTGGTGTCGGCTGGCGGGGACGATTCGTTGAATCCGTTGAGATCATCCGGGTATCGGACCGGGGCGCGGACCCGGGGTGTGTTCGCTGGTGCGCGCCGGGTGAGGGTTCGGCACTTCGCCTGACGGTTCGGCACTTCATCCCAGCGCTTCGGCACTTCGCGCGACGGTTCGTACCCGTAGGTGCCGAACCGTCG